>NZ_JAFKPJ010000002.1:0-371254 GCF_019633765.1 Bacteroides sp. 11BF | reverse complement strand
ACATACTTTTAAAAGAAGGAAAAAGGGAGAGCCAAGGAGACACATTATTATAATATATAGAGGGGGAATACTTGGAAAACAAGGAGGGGGGGGATTCATTAGGGAGAGAGGGGAAGAAGGTTTTTTAATAGAATTGCGGAGAAAGATTGGGAATTTGGCGTTAACATTGTTAATGCGGTTGGGAAGACATTTATTTCAGGGGCGGAAATAACAAAGCTTTTGCTTCGAAAAGACTTGTTATTTGAAAACAAAAGGCTTGATTTAACCCCCTGTTAAATCAAGTGACGGAAGGAGAAAAAACGAAAGAGAGAAAAGGATTGAGAATGAATGCAATAGAGAGATAAGGGGTTATTTGCTGGAAAAAGGGATAAGTAGTGGGCCGAAAGGGATAGTTGCGATTAGAACAAGTATGGGTGCAGCGGATTTTTAAAAGTAAGGTTTGGAGCGGAATCGGGAGGAGTACAAAAGACAAGAGAACAGCAGGACAGGCACAAGTTCAGGAGAAAACAGTATCAAGGATTGGATCATAGATTAAGAATCGGATATAAAAAGAAAGCACGTCTTCAAATACCCCTAAAGCAAATGTCTTCCTGTTAAAATCACCCTTTCAGAAAACAAAATCCCCTACCCCATGTTACATAACCAACTTAATTTTTATAACCTAAACCAAAAGAATTATGGCTAAAGAAAGTGTAAAAATCCTGCAAGGAAAGCTCGATGTAAAAAGTTTGATTGATCAGCTGAATGCTGCATTATCCGAAGAATGGTTGGCATACTATCAATATTGGGTAGGTGCATTGGTAGTGGAAGGTGCTATGCGCGCTGATGTACAAGGGGAATTCGAAGAACATGCTGAAGAGGAGCGTCATCACGCACAATTGATTGCTGACCGAATCATAGAATTGGAAGGAGTTCCGGTACTCGATCCGAAAAAATGGTTTGAACTGGCTCGTTGTAAATACGATTCTCCAACAGCATTCGATTCTGTCAGCCTGTTAAATCAGAACGTCTCTTCCGAACGTTGCGCAATTCTCCGTTATCAGGAGATTGCTAACTTTACAAACGGTAAAGACTATACTACATGCGACATCGCAAAGCATATTTTAGCTGAAGAAGAAGAGCATGAACAAGACCTACAGGATTATCTGACTGACATTGCCAGAATGAAAGAATCGTTTCTTAAGAAATAAATATTAGTTTCTTCAGAAATAGAAAGAGGAAATACCCCATCTGAGGCTGTTTCCTCTTTTTATTGTTTATTCTCCATACAATAATCTCTCCTTTACTCCCCGGTTATACTCAAATATTCACATTTTATATGTCGCAACCGTGACAAAACAAAAAACTATGCGACTTATGGGATGAATTTCAACTCAATTATTTATCTTTGTTAGCTTTAAAAGAGCTGGCATAAAAACAATATGTACAATGAAAGATTTCTTTAAATTTACGCTTGCTACAGTGACCGGCATCGTGTTATCGGGCATTGTTTTATTCATTATCGGAGTCGTAACGCTTGTCGGAATCATTTCGTCATCGGATACAGAAACTGTGGTAAAGAAGAATTCTGTGATGATGCTCGACTTGAAAGGTACACTGGTTGAGCGCACTCAGGAGAGTTTAGAAGGTTTACTGGGTAAATTTACCGGTGAAACAGCCGATACATACGGACTGGACGATATACTGGCTTCAATCAAGAAAGCTAAAGAAAATGATAACATCAAGGGCATTTATATACAAGCCTCATGGCTGGATGCTTCGTACGCTTCGCTACAGGCGATACGTAAAGCATTGGATGACTTCAAGGAAAGTGGTAAATTTGTCGTAGCATATAGCGATAATTATACGCAAGGACTTTATTATCTTTCGAGTGTTGCCGACAAAGTGATGCTCAACCCCAAAGGCATGATCGAATGGCGCGGGCTCGCTTCAGCACCTATTTTCTATAAAGATCTATTACAGAAACTGGGAATTGAGATGCAGGTATTCAAAGTAGGTACTTACAAGTCGGCAGTGGAACCTTTCACCGCCACCGAAATGTCTCCGGCTAACCGGGAGCAAGTTACAGCTTTCATCGGTTCTATATGGAATCAAATATTGGATGGTGTTTCCGCTTCACGTAAAATAGGAAAAGATTCACTGAATATGTATGCTGACCGCATGCTGATGTTCTATCCGTCAGACGAAAGCGTAAAATGCGGACTGGCCGACACGCTGATTTATCAAAATGACGTACGCGACTATTTGAAAACACTTGTAAAAATCGACGAGGACGATCGCCTGCCCATCTTAGGACTCGAAGAGATGGTTAACATTAAAAAGAATGTTCCTAAAGACAAGAGCGGGAATATTCTGGCTGTTTATTATGCTTCCGGTGAGATAACCGATTATGCCGGATCAGCAGCGTCTGATGAAGGTATTATAGGTAGCAAAATGATTCGTGACCTGCGTAAACTGAAAGAAGATGACGATGTAAAAGCTGTTGTATTACGCGTAAACTCTCCGGGAGGAAGTGCTTTTGCGTCCGAACAGATCTGGCATGCCGTAAAAGAGCTGAAGGCTAAGAAACCGGTCATCGTCTCAATGGGCGACTATGCCGCATCCGGTGGATATTATATCTCTTGTGCTGCCGACAGTATCATAGCCGAGCCAACCACTCTGACGGGTTCTATTGGAATCTTCGGCATGATTCCGAACGTTAAAGGATTAACCGAAAAAATCGGATTGACATATGACGTAGTAAAAACCAACCAATTCTCAGACTTCGGCAATCTGATGCGCCCGGTAAACAGCGATGAAAGAGCTTTGCTACAGATGATGATCGGCCAAGGATATGATTTATTTGTAAGCCGTTGTGCCGAGGGACGCCATATGTCTAAAGATAAAATTGAGAAAATAGCTGAAGGACGTGTATGGACCGGAGAGATGGCTAAAAAAATCGGATTGGTAGACGAATTGGGTGGAATAGGTAAAGCACTGGAAATAGCTGCACAAAAAGCCGATTTAAAAGGATACACCATTATATCCTATCCTGCCAAAAAGGATATTCTGTCTACGTTGCTTGATGTCCAACCCGGTAATTATGTAGAATCCCAAGTGCTGAAAAGTCAACTGGGAGATTATTATAAAGATTTCAGCCTGCTGAAAAATATAAAAGAACGCGCCATGATTCAAGCACGCGTTCCGTTTGAACTGAATGTGAAATAGCAAACTGCATGGAAGAAAACTCTATCAAGATACATAAATGGCTATATCCGGCTTCATGGTTATATGGAGCAGGAGTAGCATTACGAAATAAACTCTTTGACTGGGGGAAACTTCAGTCAAAGAGTTTTAATGTTCCTATTATTTGTATCGGGAACATCGCAGTGGGAGGTACGGGTAAAACGCCGCACACAGAGTATCTGATAAAGTTGCTTCATGATGAATTCCAAGTGGCTGTATTAAGCCGGGGATACAAGCGCCATACCAAAGGATTCGTACTATCAACAGCAGAAAGTGACGCCCGCAGTATTGGCGACGAGCCTTATCAAATACAATCGAAATTCTCCGATATCCGGGTAGCAGTTGACGAAGACCGCTGCCATGGCATCGAAAGGTTACTCACACTTAAAGAGCCTCCGGTCGAAGTTATCTTATTGGACGATGCGTTTCAACATCGATACGTGAAAGCAGGACTAAATATTCTTCTGACAGATTATCACCGTCTGTTCTGCGATGACACCTTGATGCCTGCGGGACGCTTACGGGAGCCTGCACAAGGCAAAAATCGGGCACAGATAGTCATCGTAACCAAATGTCCGCCGGATATCAAACCTATTGACTACAATATTATTACGAAAAGGTTGAATCTGTTCCCCTACCAGCAGTTATATTTCTCGTCTTTCCGATACGGAAACCTGCGGGCAGTCTTTCCCGATTGTGCCACTGTACAAGAGAGAAAATTATCCTCTTTACAGACAGAGGAACAGATACTGCTAATTACCGGTATTGCATCTCCCGATACGATCATCCGTGAATTGGAAATACATACACGGAACATCGACTTACTCGCTTTTAGTGATCATCATAATTTCAGCCAGCGAGACTTGGCGCAAATAAAAGAGAGATTCGGTAAATTAAGAAAAGGGCAACGCCTGATTGTCACAACCGAAAAAGACGCGACACGCCTGATATGCCATCAGGAACTGGATAATGGGCTGAAACCATTTATTTATGCCCTACCCATTGAAGTAGAAATATTACAAAATCAACAAGATAATTTTAACCAACACATTATTGGCTATGTTAGAGAAAATACAAGAAACGGCAGCCTTCCTGAAAGGAAAGATGCACACAAGTCCTGAAACAGCAATCATTCTGGGAACCGGACTTGGCAGTCTGGCAAACGAAATTACCGAAAAGTATGAAATAAAGTACGAAGATATCCCCAACTTTCCTGTGTCTACCGTAGAAGGGCACAGCGGTAAGCTTATTTTCGGTAAATTGGGTAATAAAGAGATTATGGCAATGCAGGGACGCTTCCATTACTACGAAGGTTATTCTATGAAAGAAGTGACTTTCCCGGTACGCGTGATGCGTGAACTGGGTATCAAAACATTGTTTGTGTCCAATGCCAGTGGCGGCACCAATCCTGAATTCGAAATCGGTGATCTGATGATTATCACTGATCATATCAACTATTTCCCCGAACATCCGTTACGTGGTAAAAACATCCCGTACGGCCCCCGTTTCCCGGATATGAGCGAGGCATACGATAAGGAACTGATCCGCAAGGCAGATGCCATTGCAGCAGAAAAAGGCATTAAAGTACAGCACGGAATATACATCGGTACACAGGGACCCACATTCGAAACACCTGCAGAATACAAACTGTTCCATATCTTAGGAGCTGATGCGGTAGGAATGTCTACTGTCCCCGAAGTGATTGTAGCCAACCACTGCGGCATCAAAGTTTTCGGCATTTCTGTCGTAACAGATCTTGGGGTAGAAGGAAAGATTGTAGAAGTATCACACGAAGAAGTTCAGAAAGCAGCCGATGCTGCCCAACCGAAGATGACCACCATCATGCGCGAACTGATAAACCGTGCATAGATACTTCCTTATCATAAAATAAGATATATGAGAACAGAGATAGCAACCTTAGGTGAATTCGGACTGATCAAGCATCTCACCGAAGGAATTAAATTAGAAAATGAATCAAGCAAATATGGAGTAGGCGACGATGCAGCCGTCCTCTCCTATCCTGCCGACAAGCAAGTGTTGGTGACTACCGACCTCTTGATGGAAGGTGTACATTTCGACCTAACCTACACGCCGTTAAAGCATTTGGGATACAAATCTGCTGTGGTTAACTTCTCCGACATCTATGCGATGAATGGAACGCCCAAACAGATTACAGTTTCACTTGCTCTCTCCAAACGCTTCAGTGTGGAAGATATGGATGATTTTTACTCCGGACTCCGTCTGGCATGCCAACAATATAAAGTCGATATTGTAGGTGGTGACACCACCTCTTCTTTGACAGGGTTTGCCATCAGTATCACTTGTATTGGTGAAGCCGACAAAGATAAAGTTGTTTACCGTAATGGCGCCAAAGATACCGACTTGATCTGTGTCAGTGGCGACTTAGGTGCCGCCTATATGGGGCTGCAACTGTTAGAACGCGAAAAAGCAGTCTTTAAAGGCGAACAGGATGCTCAGCCGGATTTCTCCGGAAAAGAGTATTTGTTGGAACGACAGCTCAAACCAGAAGCCCGCAAAGACATTATTGAGAAACTGTCCGCCGCAAATATCGTTCCGACTTCTATGATGGATATCTCTGACGGACTTTCTTCGGAGCTATTGCATATATGTACTCAAAGTAAAGCAGGTTGCCGTGTCTACGAAGAGCATATCCCTATCGATTATCAAACTGCAGTTATGGCAGAAGAGTTCAATATGAACCTCACCACCTGTGCCATGAACGGTGGTGAAGATTATGAACTTCTTTTCACTGTTCCCATTGCCGATCACGAAAAAGTATCGGAAATGGAAGGTGTCCGCCTGATCGGACATATTACAAAGCCCGAATTAGGCTGCGCACTGATCACACGCGATGGTCAGGAATTCGAGTTAAAAGCTCAGGGATGGAATCCACTACAGGAAAATAAATAAAAAATTCCGAAAGAAAAACACTGATAATAAGCAGAATAGCTTTTTATCAGTGTTTTTTATTACCCTAAGGTTTGCAAAATCAAAAACTTTCACTACCTTTGCAACCGCAAACAAGAAAGGTGCCATAGCTCAGTTGGTAGAGCAAAGGACTGAAAATCCTTGTGTCCCCGGTTCGATTCCTGGTGGCACCACTTAGAAGAAAAGCAAAAGCAGTAAAATCCTGATTTCCAAACGAAATCGGGATTTTTTGTTTTCCGCAGGAACGCAAAAAACGGCAGAATATTACCGTTTCCGGTGTTCCAATCGGTGGAGCAAGAAAGGTGGAGCGCGAATCTCCACCGAACAAGATTATTTCTCTCTGATTTGCAATATTTTGCGTATCAAGAAAGCGTGCATGGTTTCCTACTTTTGTCCAACGAAAAAACTGTAGGAACATGAAACGAAACTCATTCAATGTGCTTTTTCTTTATCAAGAAAGCCAAACTGCTGAAAAACGGGGAAGCCTCCGTGTGTATGCGCATCACCGTGAACGGTGCGCGAGTGGAAAACAATATCCGCATGAGCATTGAGCCTGCCCTCTGGAATCAGGCAAAGGAATGCGCCAAGGGCAAGAGCCGCAAGGCTTGTGAACTCAACCTCTATATCGAACAAGCCAAAATCAAGTTGCGCAAGCTGTTCGATGAGCTGGAAGAGCGGAATCATCCCGTCACAGCCCAAATTTTACAAGAGAAGTTCTTCGGAGTTAACAAGGACGTGAAGGAAGTCCGCACGCTCATCAAAACCATACAGGAACATAATGACCAATGCCGTGAACTTGTAGGCAAGGACTATGCGCTGATTACCGTCCGCCGTTATGAAAGTTGCAAACGCTATCTGGCGGAACTTATCAGACTGAAATACGATAAGGAGGATTTGCCATTGTCGGAAGTCAATGGTGAGTTGATACGAGCCTTTGAGTTTTACTTGAAGACGGAAAAGGAGTGCCAACAGAATACGGTCATCCGCTATATGAAGTGCCTGAAGAAGATAACCAATCTCGCACTTGCCAACGAATGGATTACCAAAGACCCGTTTATCGGTATCAAGTTCCACGAGAAGGAAGTAATCCGTGAATTTCTGACCTTGGATGAACTGCACCGTATCTACAACAAGGAGTTTTCCCTTGACAGGATTACAGTTGTGCGAGATGTTTTCATCTTTGCATCGTTCACTGGGTTGGCGTTCATAGATGTGCAACAGCTATCTGCCGAACATATCGTTCAAGATAACAATGGCAATTATTGGATTCGCAAGCCTCGCCAAAAGACGAAGAATATGTGCAACATTCCCTTGCTCGATATTCCGATGCAGATTTTGGAGAAATACAAAAGCCATCCTACTTGCCAAAAGAAAAACGTATTGCTCCCTGTCCCCTGCAATCAAAAGATGAACAGTTATCTGAAAGAGATTGCCGATTTGTGTGGTATTTCAAAGTGCTTGACCACGCACGTTGCCCGGCACTCGTATGCGACCTCTGTGTGCCTCGCCAATGGCGTAAGCATTGAAAATGTGGCGAAAATGCTCGGTCATTCCAATATAAAGATGACGCAGCACTATGCTCGTGTGTTGGATTCTTCCATTCTCAAAGATATGATGAATGTGAAAAGTGCCTTATCAAAAAGTCTTTGATTATGGATAGAGGAGTAATTACCATCAGTGAAACAGGCGCAGTTACCATACCGACTGCCTCCGTGTGGATGACCAAGTTTGAGATAGCCGACCTGTTCGGGGTATTCTCGTGCGACATTCGTAAGGTGATTCATGCCATATATAAAGGCAGAGAGTTGGACGAATGTGATACAATGAAGTATGTCAAACAACCTGACGGCATCAGCTATGATGTTTATAACCTTGAAATGGCCATAGCCATTGCATTCAGGATATGCAGCAGAGAGAGTATCCGATTCCGGCAGTTTGTGATGAATGAAATCTGCGCTACCAAGAAAGGAAGCCCGGTCACGTTGTTCTTCTCTTGTGGCAAGAGCAGCAACCTATGGTATAGCTGAGGTTAATCCCGTCAGCCGCCCGTTCCCGATGCACGGATGCAAAGGTAGCGTGTGGCTCTGAAGGCATCGGCAAGGTCGGGCGGCGGAACCGTTTCGGGCAGAATCTTCCTCAAACGGGGTTGAGTGTATTCTACCCGAAAACCCTGCCACTGCCAGCCACACGCTTGAAAGGCATCCGGCAACGGAAACAAGCGACTGACGGGAAATCAGAAGAAATAGAGGAACGGCTTACAGACGAAGCTAAACATTGATGCTTCATCCGTAAGCCATTCCTTTTTATTGTACCATTGCTGCCGCAAACATAAGGCAGACGGCAAACTGCGCTCCTTCAAGAAAATCAGGTTGCCTTCAGTCGGTAGGCAGATTGGTAGCCGTCAGCCAGCATCCTTTCGATGTCGGATTCACGGTAGAGGATTTTACCTCCAAACTGGATGTAGGCAATACGCCCCTCGTTGCGATAGTCCTGAAGTGTCCGACGACTTACTTTCAACCGTGCCGACACCTCCTTGTCGGTGAAGAAACGCTCCCCGTTCAGTGTCGGGCGGTAGTTGGCGGTCAGATGCTCTACGTTGTTAAGCAGACGGTCAAGGCTGCCCATGAAGTGGATTATCCACTCGTTTTCTTTGTTAATCAGTTCGTTCATGTTACTCTGGATTTAGTGGGATTGATTTTCATTACTCCGTGTGACGATCGGATTGTGCTGCCGTTGTACTTATCTTCTTTCGCTTGCCTTCCACTGCTGGCATAATACGCTGCACGTCTTCGTGGCGATAATATATCTTGTGGTTGATTTGACTATACCCCAAAGTCCCGTTGTCTCTAAGCGTCTGTAATGTGCGTGGGCTGATGTTGAGCATCCGGCACACGTCTTGGTTGTCCATCCACTCGCTCATTTTCTTTTCGCCGTGCCTATGGCAGATGGTATCCATACGGCTGACGAAGCGGTCGAACTTGGCGACCAGTTCCTCAAAGGTCTTTCTCTCAATTGATACGATTTCCATATTGTCTTTCTTTTAGTTGTTACTGTTTCTTCTGCCGCAAAGGAATATATAATCTGGTTTCCTGCAATGGATTTTTCGGAAGTGGCAGCGTGTTGCGTCAATAGGTAGCCCTTGTCCGGGATGCCGTCTTTCCTTTAGCCGTTATCATTCCTTCTTCCGCAAAGAAATACATAATCCGGCATCCGGCAATGGTTTCAATCAAGTCTGGCAGCAAGTGGCATAGGGTGGTAGAGGTTGGCACAGGCATAGCTCACAGATTGCCCAATCCGTTCAGCCCTTAATTCCCATATTTAATAAGGAAGCCACAACCAAAATAAGGGCTTAATTCAAGATTGACCGTAATTGAGCCTTTCCCCTTTCGGTCATATATATCCGGCAAAACGGTGAAGTCCGCACCGCCTTGTCAACCGCCATAAAGCAAAACCATACAAAATTGCCCAAATGAATCCAAGTGCTTGACTGACTGCATTAAAGCACCTTACTTTGCTCCCGATAATCGGTCGAGGTGCTTACCAAGACCACAGTTAATAACTTAATCAATTTGTTTTTTTACAATGAAGAGAGAACCAAACATTACAGAGCAGCAGGCTCGTGAAATCGTGGAAAAGATGGGACGCAGGGAATCCTACACTCCCAAGTCGATGAATGACATCTACAGGCGTATCGGTCTAGAGCCGGATGAGCCGGAACAGCCCGGCAAGACCGTCACGGAAGAAACGGAGACCGCTATGGCGGATGAACCGTCAAGTGAGGCGGTCGGGGAAATTGCAATGCCGCAGAAGCGTGTCAGCTGCAAGCAGCGCAGGCTGTCGCTGGAGGAATACCGCGCCACCTATCTCCAAGTCCCCAAGATTGTCAACCGCAAGCCCGTGTTCGTCAGCGAGGAGGTGCGTGACGAACTGGACAGGATTGTCCGCTTCCTCGGAGGAAAGGGCATGAGCGCATCGGGGCTGATCGAGAACCTCGTCCGTCTGCACCTCGACACCTACCGGAATGACATCGAGCAGTGGCGCAAGCTCTGACGGAATTACAGAAAGTCGGTTGGGCTGGTGAATACACTTCATCGGCTTAACCGATACCCAAGATGAGTGACTACACTCGGAAACAAATCCGACAGTCGGAGGATTTTTGTGTCCTCAAAGACACAGCAAGATATATTTTCAGTTACCCGAATAATTCTAAGTAACTGAAAATGCTTTCACCGCCGTGGGCAGAATTATCCTCCGCAGTCGGATAATTTCGGGGTTCATTAATCAAAGATTAAACAATGGACAAGCCATAAAATTGAAAAAATAAGAAGCATGAAAAAGAAGAGCAAGTACGGGAGAAATCCCAAATTGAACCCGAAGACGCACTGCGTGATGGTGCGCTTCGACGATGTGGAATGGAACAGGTTCCTGACGATGTACGAGGAATCGAACGTGTATGCGAAAGCCGTCTTTCTCAAGGCGCACTTCTTCGGGCAGAAGTTCAAGGTGCTGAAGGTGGACAAGACGATGCTGGAATATTACACCAAGCTGTCGGACTTCCATGCCCAGTTCCGTTGCATCGGCACGAATTACAATCAGGTCGTAAAAGAGTTGCGCATCCACTTTTCGGAGAAGAAGGCAATGGCGTTGCTCTACAGGCTGGAGAAGTGTACCATTGACCTCGTGAAGCTGAGCCGGGAGATTGTGGAACTTTCAAGAGAGATGGAGAAGTGTTATCAATCCAAATCTGATTGATATGGCAAGTGTAAAAGTAAAGTTCAGACCTTCAACGACTACAGGCAAGGAAGGCACAATCTACTATCAGGTGATTCACAACCGTGTGGTCAGACAGATATATACCGACTATAAACTTTTCGCTTCGGAATGGCAGTCCCATTCCGAAGCGGTTATCCTGCATCGTGTTCCGAATAAGCAAGAGCGGAACAACTATCTACTTTCGATAACCTCACGCATCAGATGGGATAAGGACAGGTTAAACAAGATTATACAGGTCTTATCCCAATCCGGCACATTTGTGACGGATGATGTAGTCGTGCGCTTTCAAAACAACAGACAGGGACCATCGTTTAACAACTATATCCGCCAGCAGATTGCCAGATTGAAACGCTTGGGGAAGATACGCACCTCGGAAACCTATACGGCAGCACTGCGAAGTTTCAACGGTTTTATGAATGACAAGGAGGTCTTGTTTGACCAGATTAATTCAGACTTGATTGCGGAATATGAGGCTTATCTGAAAGGAAGAGGCAACTCGCCCAATACCGTGTCATTCTATATGCGAATACTGAAATCGGTCTATAACCGTGCCGTAGAAGAAGGACTGACCGAGCAACGGCATCCGTTCAAGTCTGTCTATACGGGAGTGGAGAAAACCTTGAAGCGAGCTATATCGCTCAACCACCTTAAACGTATCAAAGGGTTGGACTTGTCTTTGAAGCCTAACCTTGACTTTGCCCGTGATATGTTCCTGTTCTCTTTTTACACAAGGGGTATGTCGTTCATTGACATGGCTTATCTGAGGAAGAAAGACTTGCAGAACAGTATCCTTTCCTATCGCAGACGAAAGACGGGACAGCAGTTATTCATCAAATGGGAAAAATGTATGCAGGAGATTGTTGATAAATACCCCGTAAACGAAACGGAATACCTCCTGCCCATCATTATACAACGGGATGTGGATTATCGGAAGCAATACACCAATGAGCTTCATCGGGTAAATCATTTGTTGAAAAAAATAGGAAAACAGTTGGGCTTGTCGATACCATTAACGATGTATGTAGGACGGCACTCATGGGCAAGTGTCGCCAAGAGCCGTAATGTGCCTATTTCTGTAATCAGCGAGGGTATGGGGCATGATTCAGAGAACACCACACAGATTTATCTTGCATCACTTGATACTTCTGTGGTGGATAAAGCCAATAAGAAGATACTGGATTTGCTGTGAAACTGTGAATGTTTTGCAAATCAGTCCAACGCTTGCCAAGAGACGGATATTATAATTCAAAGTTACGCAAAATAATGATTATTAGGCCATAAAACGCTAAAAATCTTGTCTGTTGCAATATCTCTGTTTTGCGAAAGATCTTAGATGTTTTGCAAATTTGTCAACCAAAAGATAAAAGTTAGCTCACTATCAGCGAGATATAACAACTTGTCCGTCTCTTGGCAAGAGATGAAAATCTTGGTTGATAGTTATGGCTCGTATATACGATAATATTGAAATAAAATTTGAAGATGGTCTCAATGATATAATCAGCAATGTCGGCGTAAAACGTGTGGACTTTTGTGTTGGTTATTTTAATTTACGCGGATGGACAAAAGTAGTACACCAAGTGGAACATTTGGAAGGCGACTTTGTCGTTGAAGGTTCCGAGAGCATCCATCGAACCTGTCGGTTGCTCATTGGTATGTACCAACCTCCGGCAGAATTGGTGAAAATGCTATATGCCCAAGGAGACAACACTCCTGACGCGGACATGGTACAGAAGGTAAAACGGCAGATAGCACAGGATTTTCGCCATCAGCTCCTTATTGGCATACCCACAAAACAGGACGAATGGGCACTACGGCAACTTTCAGCACAACTCAAATCCAAGAAAGTGGTGGTGAAACTTTCTGTCCGTGAGCCGCTTCACGCTAAACTGTATCTTGCACATCGTCCCGAAGACCGCTCGAATCCCATTCAGGCGATAATGGGCAGCAGCAACCTCACTTATTCCGGGCTTACCAAGCAAGGGGAACTCAATGCCGAATTTGGCGACCGTGACCAAGCCGAGAAATTCAATACATGGTTCAATGACCGCTGGAACGACCGTTTCTGCGTGGATATTACCGAGGAACTTGTCAAAGCCATAGACGAAAGTTGGGCGGCCGAAAAACTGATTCCTCCTTACCATATTTATCTCAAAATAGCTTACCACCTCAGCGAAGAGGCACGTAATGGAATAAAGGAGTTTACATTGCCTCCGATATTCCAAAGAGAGCTTTTCGATTTCCAGCAGAACGCAGTCAAGATAGTCGCCCGTCATCTTAACAACGACAGACGACGCGGTGCAATGATTGGTGATGTGGTGGGTCTCGGCAAGACCATTACAGCCTGTGCCGTTGCCAAGATTTATGAAATGACTTATGCCACCAGCACCTTGATTATTTGCCCTGCCAATCTTCAGGAGATGTGGCGCAAGTATATCAGGAAATACGACCTCAAAGCGGAAGTCATGTCTATGTCGAAGGTGATGGATATCGACAATATGCGCTATTTCCGTCTGATAATCGTGGATGAAAGCCACAACCTTCGCAACGCGGGCAAACGATACAACCAAATCCGCCAACTTATCGAACGTCAGTCAAGCCGTGTTCTGCTTCTGACTGCGACTCCATACAATAAGCATTACAGCGACCTCAGCAACCAACTCCGACTTTTCATCAACGATGATCAAGACCTCGGTGTCCGCCCGGAGCGTTACATTGAAAGTCTGGGCGGAGAGCGCGGTTTTATGCAACGCCACGGTGATGTACATATCCGTACTATACGGGCTTTCAACCAAAGCGAGAATGTGGAAGACTGGAGCGAACTGATGAAGCTGTTTCTTGTTCGTCGGACACGCTCGTTTATCCGCGAGAATTTTGCCAAGACCGATGAAGCTAACGGTAGGAAGTATCTGGAATTTTCCAATGGCGCACGTTCCTATTTCCCCGACCGCGTTCCGAAGTCCATCAAGTTCAAGACCGAATCCGGCGACCAGTACACCCGTCTTTATTCAGAGGAAATGATTGCTCTTATGGAGGAACTCGCTCTTCCTCGATATGGTCTGAGCCTGTATATCAGCGAAAAGGAAGCGACCGATGCGCCCAAGCATATCTCCGCATTGATTGAAAACCTTTCTCGTGCCGGGTCAAGAATGATGGGATTCTGCAAATCGACATTCTTCAAACGCATGGATTCGAGCGGTTTTTCATTTCTTCTTACCCTCTATCGCCATGTGCTTCGTAACTGCGTTTACATTTATGCACTCGATAACAAGCTGCCTGTGCCTATCGGAGATGACAACAACCTGCCCGAAGATTACACGGAGGACGAGGATACCGGCACTGACATCTTCGGACGGCACGACTCTGACACCCCGGTTGATGCCTCGCTGAATATTCCCACTGACATGGCGGTGTATATGAAGAAAGCCGGAGAGTATTACAATGTCATTGCCAGTAAGTCCAACCTGTCATGGCTTGATGCCAGATACTTCAAGCGCACGCTCAAACAGAAACTTAAAAAGGATTGCGAGACCATTCTCTCTATGATTGCGCTATGTGGCAAATGGGAGCAGAAGCAGGACCAGAAACTCAATGAACTGGAAAGCCTGCTTCGCGGTGACGCTCATTGCAATGACAAAGTCGTGGTATTCACCCAGTTTTCCGACACGGCACGTTATATCTATTACCAGCTCCGCAAGCGTGGATTCACGAATATAGATTATGCCACAGGCGACCGGGACAATCCTACTGTCATTGTAGAGAGGTTCTCTCCGAACAGTAACGATGCGACAGGCAAATACACAACTGAGGAGCAGACCCGTATTCTCATCGCCACCGATGTGCTTTCCGAAGGTCATAACCTTCAGGATGCCCATGTCATCGTGAACTATGACCTGCCGTGGGCTATCATCCGCTTGATTCAACGTGCCGGACGTGTTGACCGTATCGGCCAGCAAGCCGAAAATATCTATTGCTATTCTTTCTTTCCTGCCGATGGCATTGAAGAAATCATCAACCTCCGCAGCCGCCTGAACGACCGCATCAATGCCAACGCCAATATCGTAGGCTCTGACGAGGTGTTTTTTGAAGGGAACGAACAGAACCTCAGGGATATGTTCAACGAGAAAGCGGGTGTACTTGACGATGCGGATGACGATAACGATGTTGACCTTGCATCACAGGCATTCCAGATATGGAGCAATGCAATTAAGGCTGATAAAAAACTGAAAGAGATTATTCCACAGATGCAGAATATGGTTT
The DNA here is from genome assembly GCF_019633765.1 of Bacteroides sp. 11BF. Lineage (NCBI taxonomy): Bacteria > Pseudomonadati > Bacteroidota > Bacteroidia > Bacteroidales > Bacteroidaceae > Bacteroides > Bacteroides sp. 11BF. The sequence goes on along the minus strand of NZ_JAFKPJ010000002.1, from coordinate 356,050 downwards.
ACTCAACACGCCTTGCCGATGAAAACGGTGTAGAGGGTGTTGTCACCTATGCTCGCACAGCCAATGACTTCGATGTGCTTACATGGCTTGACAAGGATGGTAATATCATATCGCAAAGCCAACAGCGCATACTTCAGGCTCTCGCTTGTCATCCAGAGACTCAGGCACAGCAACCTCTCGACAACCATCATGAACTTGTTGGTAAAGCTGTTGGGATTATCCGCGAACAGGCTGTCAGCAACATTGGCGGTATGCTTGGCAACCGTTTTTCCACACGCTACCGCATCGTGCAGCTTCTGGAACAATATTATGACCAAGGTGAAAACCTGTTCTTCAATGCAGACCGCCGCGAGGAATTGAAATATGCCATTGATGACATTTACAACTATCCACTTCAGGAAACCTCAAAGTTCCATCTTGGTCGTATGCTCAAACAAACAGGAAGGCAAGCCGATGATGATATTGTGGAATACGTGCTTGAACTCCGCCGTAATAACCAGCTTTGCATCATTGCAGATGAGGACATTAACGATAAGGAAAATCAGATAATCTGCTCTATGGGGCTTCGTAAAGAATAACATGCCATGAACAAACGTATATTTCAACAACTTCTCCTTGATGGAGATTTCAAGAAACTGTTCATCAGTGAATTGGGATGGAACAAATGGAAAGTCAGGGCTGAACTTCTGCCCATTGTCATTGACGGAACGGATTATCAGTTCCGCACCGTTGCCGACCGAAACGGATTGCAAGTCGTTGTGGCTGAGGTCAGCGAACTGCCCAAGGCATCGCTCGCCCGGAGAATTGACGCACAACTTCGCAAACAAGCTCAGGACTATATTGCCATCTACGTGCTTTGCAATAAGCCCGGACATCATCAATGGGTGATTCCTGTGAAAAATGTGGATAAGCGAGACATTGTAAGCATCGAGTACGAATCACCAGAAAAGACAGACTTCCTTTTCTCGAAGATGCAGGATTTGGAGTTTGACCCGGCTGAAAGGACAACAATTGTAGATGTAAAGGCGGCTGTCCACCACGCATTCTCCGTCAACGCAGAAAAGGTGACCAAGGATTTCTATGCTGGTTTCCGTAAGGAGCATAAGGCTTTTTCCAAGTTCATTACGGGCATAGATGATGAACTGGCTGAAAAGGACAATCGTAACAAGCTGTGGTATGCTTCGGTGATGCTTAACCGCCTGATGTTCTGTTATTTCATTCAGAAGAAAGGTTTTCTGAATAGTAACGTAAACTATCTTCGTGATAAGTTGGACTGGTGTCGCAAGGAGCGTGGCGAAGACCGTTTCTTCTCCACCTTTTATCGTGGCTTTCTAACTCGTCTCTTTTCTGATGGTCTGAACAACCCCAATCACGACCGGGAGTTTCTGCAACAGTTCGGACGCATCCCTTATCTGAATGGCGGTATGTTCGACAGCCACAAGATAGAGCGTGAATATACCGACATAGATATTGCCGATGAAGCCTTCATCTCGTTGTTTGCTTTCTTCGACAAGTGGCAGTGGCATCTTGATACCCGTGTCACCGCTTCAGGCAAGGACATCAATCCCGATGTACTCGGTTATATCTTCGAGCAGTATATCAATGACCGGGCGCAGATGGGAGCATATTACACCAAAGAGGACATCACCGAATATATCGGACGCAACACGATACTTCCTTTCCTTTTCGATAGAGTAGGCAAGGCTTCAAAGCCTATGGCGGAACTTTTTGCCCCTGACGGTTGGGTATGGCTTCAACTCCAACAAAGCGGAGACCGCTACATCTTTGATGCGGTGAAGCAAGGCTATACCCCTGACTGGCGCAATCGCATTCCTGAGAATATCGCCATCGGACTTGACACGACCAAGCCCGAGCTTTTGGAACGTCGCAAAGACTGGAACACAAAAACACCTGAGCCATTCGCCTTGCCTACGGAAATATGGCGCGAGACCATTGAACGGTTGCAGCGATGCGAGGATATACTGGATAAAATTCGTAAAGGGGAGATTGTGTCCATCAACGATTTTATCACCTACAACCTTGACATACGCCAATTTGCAGCAGACCTTATCAATGCTGATGACGCTCCGCAATCGTTCATTTACAACTTCTATGACGCTCTGCGTTCAGTGACTATCCTTGACCCGACTTGTGGCTCTGGTGCGTTCCTTTTTGCGGCAATGAATATCCTCGAACCGCTTTACTATGATTGCATCACACGGCTTGAAGGCATTGAGCGGAAATCGCCTGACACGCAAAAGGCACTTGACGAGATAAAGAGCAAGTATCGCTCAAACATCCATTATTTCATCTACAAGTCTATCATTCTCCGTAATCTGTACGGAGTGGACATCATGGCAGAGGCTACAGAAATAGCCAAGTTGCGACTGTTTCTTAAAATGGTGGCCGTGGTTGATGTGCAGCCGCTTGTCGACAATCTCGGTCTTGATCCGTTGCCGGATATTGACTTCAACATCCGCTGCGGCAACACTCTTGTGGGTTATGTCAATGCCGAAAGCATCGTAAAGGACCATGATGGGGATATGTTCGCAATACACGATTTTGAGGAAAATGTCGCGGCAGAAATGGACAAGGTGGCACGGATATTCAAGCTGTTCAAGCACTTGCAACTCACACAGGAATCGGAACATCACGAGGAGTTCATTGCTGCCAAACACCAGCTTCGAGACCTTCTGTCCTCACTCAACGATACTCTCAATCATCACCTTCACAACGCCACCGCATCGGGTATGCCATACGAAGAATGGCTCAATTCCCATCAGCCCTTCAACTGGGTTGCGGAGTTCTATGATATCATTCACGGAAATGGGGGATTTGATGTGATTATTGGAAACCCACCCTATGTGGAGTACAGCAAAATACGAAAAGAATATCAAGTTACAGGTATCAAATGTATTGATTCGGGAAACTTATATGCATACGTTATCGAGCGAACGCTCTCATTTTCTCACAAGGGAACGAGAAACGGGATGATTATACAAATGTCAGCTTTTTGCACACCACGTATGGCATCATTCCAAAAAATGTATTTTGAAAATGCCAAGTTCTCATCAATCGCATTCTTCGATGACAGACCTGGTAAACTTTTTGAGAATCTGCAACACATTCGCGTTGTCATTCCGATAATAGAGGTTGGAATGCCAACTTCTTTGACGGCAACTACTGGATATGTTAAGTTCTACTCTCATTGCCGTAATATCTTATTTCAAAACATTTCTTATTACCTTTCACAGTCTTCCCGTAAAGCGTTTTCTGTTTTAAAAATTCGAACAGCGATAGAAAATTCCATAGCAGAAAAAGTGTGGAGTATGTCAAAGACTATACAATGCTTTGAAAGTTGTTTACGCAACAATAATTACGTTTATTATGGGTATGGATATGGTTACTTTGGCAAAATCTTAAATAAGAAATCCTATTTTTGGGGTGAAAACGTAAAAGAGTCCACTGGTGATAAATACTATTTTATCAATGACGAATACGACAGAGATATATTTGTTGGGCTTTTGAATTCTAGCTTGTTTTATTGGTTTTACATCAATTTTTCCGATGGACACAATTTTACCAAGACTGTTATAGGTGCAATGCCTTTTGAATATGGCTCATGCCAACGTATTAAACAAGCTGTAGAAATTTTGATGCTCGATTTAGAGCAATGTAAAGGTAGAAAAGTTTGCAACTACAAATCTACAGGTAGAGTTGAATATGATGAATACTACCCAAAGTTGTCCAAAAGATATATTGATGAAATCGACAAGGTTCTTGCTAATCATTACGGATTTACAGATGAAGAACTTGATTTCATCATCAATTATGATATCAAGTATCGCATGGGTGATGAACTGAACAACGAGGAATAAATAATGGAACCACAGTATCTCGGAAATACGGACTTATTGACCTTGCACAAGGTGGGATTTCTCGCTTCGCGTAAGGTCAATCCAACTTCCGTGATACCAACAATCAACTGGGCGAACAAAGTAAGCCACGACCCAAATGTCGCAATAGTCAGTGGCTTCCAATCCACCCTCGAACGCGAAGTTCTTGACATAGCCCTCAAAGGCACATGTGGCATCATTTACGTCCTCAACCGCAGCCTCTATCGCCAAATACCACTCAATCTACGCCCGGCATTTGACTCAAACCGCATCCTCTTCATATCCCTAACATCGAAAAAAACAACTCGCCCTTCCGCCATAAACGCCAACATCCGTAATCACTATATTACAAACATTGCAGATGAGCTCACCTTTGCATCAGTTAATGAAGTTTCATCACTTCATCAACTGATACAAATAGATAAGTTTACCTTACTGCTCTAAGCCTTTATAAATAGGTATAACAAATCACACTTCAATACCGACTTGTGTTTGTATCCTAGCTTCAACTTCTTGATAAATTGAAAGTTGGGTTTCAGGCGCAACTTCCAAGGTCGCCATCAAGACATATTTTACAGGCATTGTCTATTTAGACTTTTTTTACAAAATCCCACGATTCTGCTAAATTCTGGGGTAGGAGGGCGACAACAACTCTAATCATCACGCACAAAGACATATTACGCCAACCCAATTCGCCAAATTATTTTCAATCTTGTTCTAAAAAAGGACGTATTGCTTCCGTTTTCGGGCGTTCTTATACCGTTTTCCCGACATCATGATTTGCACCACATCTCTTTACAGATGATTCCAGAATTCGTTGTACTTTGGAATCCGTTAAATACGGTTCCAATACAGGCCATCCTTTAACTACATATTTATCTACGGGAGTTACTTTTATGATTTTACTGAGATATGAAACTATTTCATTTTTATCTCCAATAATGCAAGCCGCTCCCAATTTTTCAAAATCGGAATATTCAATATACTTATTATCGAATATTTTTTCTTTAATTTTTTCTTTAATTTTTTCTTTAATTTTGTTTGTGGCACTTCGTTCGCATTTTAATCGTGCCCATTGATAATTGACCATTATAGCTCCATCTGTTAATTGTGGATTGTCGTAGTAAGGCTTCAATAAAGACAATACAGAGTTATAGTCCTCAGTTTTTAGAAGCGAGAATGCGTAAGAAACAACTTCGCTTTTAGTTGGAGATGTCGTAGCAAATCTATCCTGATACAAACTTACTAGTTCCTCATGATTATTCGTAAGACCATAATAATGTTCTTTGTATTCATCTTTATTGCCAAGTTTATCATAAAATTCCGTGAGCTGCTCATTTTTATTTTGATATGCTAAAATTGTCATGACTTGCTCGTTGGCCTTAGGATTATTTGGCAACGTTTTGAATATATCAAGAGCATCATCAAAATACTCTTGATCCATTAGTAATTTCCCCTTCAGAAATTTATAGTTATCAGAATATAAATATTCGTTTTCAAATAGCTCAAATGTTTCAAGCACCTTATTGAATTCATTATGACTATTATACCAATGTATTAGTTCAATGTAAATTTTTTCAATAAAACTCTCGTTATCTGCGCTTAAATAGAATTCCAAGGACTTTTTTATCAAGCTTTCACTCAGAAATTTAGATTTAGACAAACGTAGGATATAAAGCGTTTGTGGATGTAATTTGTATTTATCCACCACATCTTGACAAATAGAATCTAATTCTGCTTGCAGTTTTGCCCTGTTATCGTCATATACCAATTGAATATATCTTACACGATACGAGAATGCCATATTGTCAATATATGGAAATAGCTGTAGGCTTCTATTAATATTATCCTCTATAGTTTTTGCATCAGATTGGAAATCTTCTTGTTTAATTCTGTCTTCCCAAAAATCGAGCAATACCGAAATATAAGAATTAATGATATAATAATCATTATTAAATCTTTCACAAGCAAGTGATAGATATCCTAAAGACTGAATTGGGTTTGATGACCGATTAGCTGCAATTTCATAATAGCGTTCATTTGACGAATCTAAGCGAATTAACTCATTGAAGTATCTTTTTACATCATCATCTTTCATTTCTTTTTGAAGATCTGCTTCTAATTCTAAAAGTTCAAGTTTGAATCTGCTGTCATCTAACTCAAACACATTTTTTGCCTTCAATTTTTGGAGTACAGGTATTGGATGTCGCAATCCATATGCCTCTGAAACCAGATCGTTTAGTTCCTTTTGTTCTTCCGCAGATAATTTAGGAAAATGTAATCGCTTACGAGCTCGCCTGTTTACATTGTTTTTGGATTGATCTGCTTTTTGTTTCCTTATATACTCAAAAAAATCATTTGCAAAGTTATCTTCAAAATGGTCTTTGAGTTTTTTGCAATCTTCTGCCAAATAGGCATTTCCTAAATTCAATCTATTATTTTCTGTAAGTTCTTTTATAATATTTTCTTGATGGGCTCGGCTGAGGAAAGCATCATCTATAGGGAGTGCCCCCTGATTAAGATTGTGATTTATTTCAGCAAAAAGCTCATCGAAACCATCAATTTCTACAAAAAACACACGATCTCTCCAAAGAAGTTTTTTCAGCTCTGTACTAATACTTTTCTCGCCCTTTCTGATACACCAATATATACCATTCTTGAAATAATCTTCATGTTGGAGCAAATAAGTTAATATGTCCATAATAGAGCGGTCATTACCGGCATAACCTACTACAATTAACCCGAAATCCTTGGCAAATTCTTGAAATTTCATTTTCATATTCATTTCCAAGGACTCGGTTTCTCGGAGAGTAGTTTTTATGTCATCAAATAAATAGTCTCCGTGTAATTTAATAATTTTAGGACGAGTTGACGTTACACTTATTCCAGAAATCGATGAATCATGGGCGCAAACTATTGGTCTATTCTTCGAAAAACGATAAAATGCCTCATTTAATAAATCATCGAAATTGGTGGTAAAAACAGTATTGAAAAATCCTTGCTCAATAAGTTTCACTAAATATGCATATCCAATAGATGGAGTTTTACCTGAAACCTCATGTTCAACAAAAATACGACGATGACGTTGCAAGTCATAACGGTTCTCAAAAAGCGCTGAATAGGGATTGCTTTCCTCATACCAATCTGGAGCATTATTCAAAGAAAAGAATTCCTCGAGAGTCATATCTGAGTCTTTACCACTCTCTTGAAAGACTTCTTTTTTCCAGATTTCAATTAGATTTTGACCAGAGCGTATACCAGATGTTATTGATGCTCCAGACCCTAACAAAACCGAGTAGTTTGGAGTCTTGATACCAGTCCCATCGATATGTCCGGATGAGTTCCCTATAAATCTTATCAAATCAGAAACGGACTTACGCTTATGTGATAATTCTTGAAGTGTCATACATTCTTTTATTGAAGGTGAATTTACCAAGTTAATAGTTCGGGGTTGAGAAGAAAGTCAATCAATCCAATTGTTACAATTCCTTCTTCATTCCTTTTGGGGTTAATATAATCTTTGACGATAATGATTTTTTTGAAAGAATCGTCAATATTTAACAAGGAGGCAGATTCTTGTCGTTCTTTCGCGTCTGTGGGCATTATAAACGCTGATTGGATATAGTAACGCAGACTACCCTGGTTAGCTACAAAGTCCACTTCATATTGTTTACGAATTCTCTTTCCCTCTTTATTTATCGTGCGATATTCGACTACACCAACATCAACTTGAAAGCCACGAATTCTCAGTTCATTATATATAACATTTTCCATAATGTGATTCTCTTCCTGTTGTCTGAAGTCAAGAATTGCATTGCGAACTCCCACATCTGAAAAGTAATACTTTGACAGAGTATTTATGTACTTCTTTCCCTTGATATCATAACGTATGGCTTTTTCCGTAAGGAACGACTCACAGATATATGTCAAGTAGTTATCAATGGTCTTATTTGACAGTGATACGTTTTTAAGACTCTTGAAAGTATTTGCTAGTTTGTTGGGATTTGTCGGAGAACCGATAGCCGAAGCAAGAACTTGAATCAATTCTTTCAATTCCGGCTCACCTTTAAGTTTATACCGTTCAACGATGTCAGTGATATAAACAGTGGAATACAATTGTTTGAGGTAGTCGATTTTTTTCTTGGAAGTGTCCAACGACAATACATGAGGAAGTCCTCCGTATGTATAATAATCTACCCACGCTTCAATGGGATGCCGACTATCAACTGACATAAATTCCGAGAATGATAATGGATACACGTGAATATGGTCCCCTCTTCCTCTAAACTCTGTTATTATATCCGTTGACAAAAAGCGAGAATTACTTCCCGTTACATATACATCGGCATTCTCTACCTTAAGGTAACTATTGAGGACATCCTCAAATTCCGGCACATGCTGGACCTCATCAAGAAGGATGTAATACATCTTGTCATCCACCATCTTAGAATCAATGTGGGCAAGTATTGCATCCGGATCACGAAGACTAGCATTTCGCCTGTCTTCTAAATCAACTTTTATAATATGATCATCAGAAACTCCCTGTTCCTTTAGGTAATCATCAAACAAATTAAATAATAAATACGATTTACCGGATCGTCTCAATCCGGTAACAATCTTTATAAGCCCATTGTGTTTACTTGAGATGAGCTGATTCAGATAATAGTCACGTTTTATAATCATATCAATCTCCATTAAAATGGTCAGATGGTCAACTTTTTGGACTGCAAAAATAGTCATAATATTTGTTATTGACAAACGCTTGCTTCAAAAAAATGGCCAATAGGTCACTTTTTGGGAGCGAGTTATTAATTCTCCACATCTCACCGTCTTTCTTCGACATCACCGCGATTTCGTCGGCGATTTCATCGGAGGATAGCTTGATGTAGTCCAAGAAGGTCTTTTGGGGTTTGTGGTCGCTGACGTGCATCATCTGGATAATGGTGAATTTGTGGGATAGGTACATGTTGGTTACGCCGCTGTGCCGGGCGGTGTGGGTGGTCACGCTCAGAGCGCGTGTTATTATGGCCTCGCCTTTGTCATTCATTCGAAGTCCATCTTTCCCTATTTCACGTTGTTTCGCTGCTTCATAGTGAGTTTGGCGGGGATTTTAACGGCGAAGGTACGGTTTCAGATAAGTCTTTGAGAGAAATCAGGTGTCTATGCACGGGATGTGCAGATTTTTCAATGGAAAATAATAGGTCAAATGATTGAGTACGGTTTTAATCGTTTGATAATAGATGTTTTAAGTTCGTTTTTTGTCTTTACTGTTTTAACAATTCACCAATTAACGCAGGGCGGCGTGGAGTATGGGATTTTTGCTCGATTATAATTTTGTCAGCCTCCGGTTTGCCATCATATTTGATTAAATTTCGCAAAAGACCAACTCCTTCGCGATACGAGTTTCGGTCTGACGCACGCTGGAAGAATTTTCTGATAGCTATTGTGTATAGCTGGATTATCTCATCCTTATATAAGTCTTTCACTTCTTTAGGAAAATCATCTATATTGTAGTGGAAGGATTCTTTCGGAGGTATTTCATAAATCTGTCCCACATCTTCTCTTGCGTGTAAATGAATAACTGACGGCTATCGTCTCTTTTGCTGACAGATTCACTTATTAAAGTTTCAACATGCTTGTTCTATTGATTCAACGGAACAAGCGTTTTCATCTTCGAATACAGAAGCTGAAAGACAATAAATCAAACTAATTCACTATCTTTGTACCAAGAAATCATCCGCTGCAACGACACGCAAAACGCAGAAGTCCAACGGTGGAGCAATAGGAGGAGATTACTCTTGTGATGTTTTTTAAAAGTGATGATATACAGCTACTTGTGGATTTAGCACGATTCCTGGTGGCACCACTTTTCAAGAAAGAAAAACGATGTAAATCCCTGAATTTCAAAGGAATTCGGAGATTTTTCTTTTCCAAGAAATAGGCAAAATTTGTGGGATCAACGTAAAAATGATTCAGCATGTCGTTCTTCATCAAGCGTAGCAAACTGTTAAAAAACGGGGAAGCATCCGTGTGTGTGCGTGTCACTTATGACCGCCTATACGTGGAACTTCAACTAAAGCGGAGCATAAAAGTCCCACTTTGGCTGCAGGAAAAAGAGAAATCGACAGGCAAAGACCTAAATTCAGTAGAACTTAACTATTACATTGACGTCCTGCGTGTGAAATTCTATCAGATTTACAAAAACTTGGAACCGGAAGGAAAGATTATCTCCGCACGTGCCATAGTGAACCGTTATCAGGGAAAGGACGAAACTTTCAAAACATTGTATATTCAAGGAGCATAACGACAACTGTCGAAAGCTAATCGGAACGGACTATGCCAACATCACCGTAAGACATTACGATAATTGCCTTAAACATCTCATGAAACTGGTTAAACGTGACTACAAGGTAGATGATATGCTACTGCGTGAGGTAAACGGGGAACTGGTGTATATCCTTTTTGTCATGTTCCTTTCGGATAAAGTCTGCCAGTCCATTAAGAAACTCGGTCAGTTTGCCCGGCTTTCGCTTTATCACGTCCTCATGCTTTTGGTAACAATCGCCTATCTTGATATTGAACAGCCATTCAACCCCTTTGGATAAGTCCACCCAATAGGCAGGCTTTCCGTTCTGATATATGATGCTTTTGGAGAGGAACAGACCGCTTACCATTTCCATAATGTTGATAAGGGTTGTTTTGTCAGCGAGAAAAAGAGGGGAAAGGAATTGCTTATTAGCACGTTGTTGTAGTTGTTCCGTGTATTTGATACGCCATTCGATAAGGCGTATTTCGGTGTTTAGAAGTCCTATCGCTTCATCAATTAAATGCAAATAGGGCATTTTTTTCTTGCTCAAACCGCATACGGTACGATTTAAGACGATGTAAACCAAAGGAAAAATATCGGAGTAAAACGCTGTAATCCTGTTCGTTGATACCAAAATTGGCTACATGCATAGCCAATTCCTCAATAGCTTCTGCCAACTCGAAAACAGAAACTTTGCGCTGCGAGCATTCCGACAATAGCCGGAAAAATCTCTGTTCTAATAAATTTTTCATATCAGAATATTAAAGCCGCCAAATAAACAGCTTTAGATGAATGTTTAACAATAGATTTTATGAGATGCCTACAAAACTGGCATTTCAACCTTAGTAACCAGTTCTTCTTCTGAAGTTCCCGGCTTACTATAATAATATTCTATCGATGCTCCTGAAGATTTATAACCTTTAGCCGCAATCCATTCCTGCATCTCACGATACAAAGAAGCTAATTCAGTATAGTTCCCCTTATGTAAGCAAGATACTATTTTTCTGCCCGGAATGGTAATCGCTATTATGTTCCCCTTTCCACACAGGACTTTAGCTGATTTGAATCCAATAATCATGTGAATACCTTCTGACATGGATTCAAAATTAAGATATTCCACAAAAGGAACATCTGCCATTACAGCATTTTGTTCTTTAAACAACGTTTCTATTTCCATAAAGCTTCTGCCAATATCCATAGCTATTTCTTTTACAGTAGTACGTATTTCCACAACTAATGCATACGTTTCAGATTGTTGAAACAGTGCGATTTCTGAAATCTTTCCCATACTATATTATTTAATATCAGTGAATATTTTTTTCTTTAAGACAGGTATATATATGTCAGTTATCAATTCCGGTACATCTGTATCACATGGAGAATTTATATACACCTCAAAACTAAATGTGTTTTGGGGATAGTACTGACTATCAGGAAACCATTCTTCATAAATTATTCTATATAAATTACATAAGAAATCATAACTACCTATATGCCGGAATATAGCATATCGTCCATTAGGGATTTGTACAGTATTCAATTTGGCATCCGGTATATCATTCATAATTATACCTACATAGAAACGGCATTTATCTTCCGGTGTTATTGCCGGATTATCCAAACTTAGACTGACAAAGTTCGTGTGTTTTTTGTCTATCCTATTGAACCTTGCATAATACAACAGTTTATCCCATACCATCTTATATTGAAACTTATTTTCGTATGCTTTCCCCACTTCCAAACAAGAAACAAACATTTTATTAATCATTATTATTCTGGGAGTTAGCGATGTATGTGCATTTCGTCTTCGAGGTGTAAATATTTCTTTAAATAAGGATGTTGAAACTCCAAAATGCTTCTTGAATGCTTTTGCAATACTGTATTTGTTTTGATAACCTGCCAGTTCCGCTATCCGGGATAATGTATATTCGGTTGAAGTCAATAAGTGTGCAGCATATTCCAATCTAAGTCGTTGTATGTAATTTCCTATATTTTCACCGACAATAAATTTGAATACCCTTCTAAAATGATATTCTGACATTCCGCACTTTTGGCACAATGTAATTATATCAAAATCTTCAAACAGATGATTGCTAATATAATTAACTATACTTTGAATAGCTTGGTTATGAACATTCTTCGTATCTTGTTTTTGTTTCCACCGATTGAGTGTCGGCAGTCTTTTCTCCAATATCATTTTCAATTCTTCGGGAGAATAAACTGTATGGGCATACATATTGTATTTATTTACGTATTTAAGCCAAATATCAATCATCTCGTGCATCGACACGTCAACTGTATATTTCCCATCTTTCAGACAGTAGTAACAGAATGTATCGCTTTTAGAACCATCCAAATTAGTTCCCAGCCATTCTTCCATATCAAAACGAAGTGGCATACCGCAACTTTGACAATATCTCTTGCTCATTTTAAATTCAAAAGTATGATAATAAAGAAAAATACTTCTTTAAGATAATGATTTTCTGTTTGGTAGCCTTTTGATTTCTAAAAGGCGTTCTATATCACTAAACAATCCGGTATTTCTCAACTCAAACATAATCCACTTACCGTCATGATAAACAGTTGCTTCATCATACAATCTTTGTACTTCTTTTGAGAACAGTTCTCGTGACATTTCAAATTTATCACGTTCTCCTTTACCTAATATAACCATAAAGCCAAAGGAATTTTCTTTAGCGTATAAAGCACAGAGAGTTTTTCCACCTCTTCGATACTTATATTCATATTTCCATTTTCTCCCACCACTGTTCCACAATCGTTCCATCTCATACTTATGCTCAATTAAAAGACAAAGAGCATTCCATATTTGATAAAGTCCTTTTCCCATCAAAGACTCTATGGCTTCCAGAGTCGGTATTTGAAAGTCTTTTTCCATGATGAATTGTAATAACTTGATTGATAAGGCAAAAATAGCTTGTTTTTTATTTGTTCCGTTATCCAATATGGCTAATTTTGTAAAAGGCAAATTACGAATGCAACCCAATGATACGATTGAAGACAAATAAAATAAAACTCAATGAAGTTATACAGAACAAATAACTAACTTTGTATTCTAATTATTTGAGATTCATGCTGAATACAGAAAACATACAATCACTCATTGATAGCGGAGAGGGCTACAATGTAGAATTTAAAGTTCGTGTCCCTTCAAAGGTTCGTGAACTTACAGAGGAAATATGTGCTTTCGCCAATGCAGACGGAGGATATTTGCTTATTGGAGTAGATGATAACGGGCAAGTAATAGATACTAATTTAGAAAACGATAAGCGTTCTGCCATTCAAGGTTCTATCAGTGAAATATCTCCTGCACTCCACTGTGAATTGTATTCGGTAAATATTGGAGATAAAACTATTTGGGTGATTGATGTTCCGTCCGGCAAGGACAAACCTTATATATTTTCCGGTTCTATCTATGTGCGTGAGGGAGCGAACTCGCAGAAACTTCGCACAGCCGAAGAAATGCGCAGCTTCTTTCAGGAATGTAACAAAATCTTTTTTGACCATATACCCTGCCATTGGTTCAATATCTACACGGATGCAGACGAACAGATGATTAAGGATTTCCGAACAGAAGCCAAACTTAGTCCATCCACACCCGACAAACAAATATTTGAGAACTTGGAACTGTTTACCGAGAATGGAACGGCAAAGAACGGTGCAGCGATGTTCTTCGGAAAACAACCTGAACGAAAGTTTCCACATGCTGTTACAAGATGTGTTCTTTTCAAGGGAACGAATAAAGTCTATATTATAGATGATAAAACTTTCGGAGGTTCACTGTACCAACAATATCTACAGGCTATGTCTTGGCTGGAAAGCAAACTGCAAGTAGCTTATAAAATAGAAGGAGCAGGACCAAGAGAAGAAATTTGGGAAATACCTCTGACTGTATTTAAAGAAGCTATTATAAATGCCCTATCACACCGTGATTACTACGAACAAGGCGCAAGCATTATGATAGAAATGTTTGATGACCGGGTAGAGATTTCCAACCCCGGAGGACTTCTGCCTGTTGTTGCTAAAGATTTTGGACATAAAAGTATGACACGTAATCCGCTAATTTTCGGTTTATTTACCCGTATGCACTTGGTTGAAAGAGTTGCATCCGGTATTCCTCGTATGCAGGAAGCCATGAGAGAAGCGAATCTGCCCGAACCGGAATTTCATACGGAGGGGATGTTTACAGCGGTGTTCAAACGTAAAATCACTAACTCTGCCAACTATGACACAGTAAATGGCAGAGTAAATGACATAGTAAATGATACAATAAACGAGAATGAACAAGCTATTCTCAATCTGCTGGCAACCACTCCCGGTTTGAATGCTTCTGAAATCAGTAAGCATATCAACAAGAGTTTAAGAACGACTATGCGATATATCAAGGCTTTACAAGATAAAAACTTGATAGAGTTTAGAGGTGCGCCTAAAACCGGAGGATATTTTTTGAAAAACGAAACGTATGGGATATAAGAATAACGATTTAAAGAAAGGAGCTAAATTTGCTTTATTCGTATCTTCATATTTACCATTATTTATATTGGTAATACTCAGGCAACTTTCGGATAACTATAATTATCTCCACTGGGGAGGAATATCAATAAATAGTATTAAAATATTTCTATCTTTCTTTGGCTTATCAAGTGTACTAACTTTGGTCTCTATATTGGGAATTATCGGATTGTATAATACATTGAAAAATATTGAAGATATATCAGAAAATGGATTTAATGCGCAAATTATTGATATTAAGAATAAAAACAGTGAATCTATCGGATATATAGCAACTTATATAATTCCTTTTCTATTTCAAAGCCTTAATGGGTGGTATGAAGGGATTTCTATCTTATTTTTAATGGGTATTATATATAGGATATATATAAATTCATCAATGATATTAATAAATCCAATTCTTAGTTGTAAATATTCTATTTATGATATTGAGTATTCTAAGAACAAAAAAATTAAAAACGGATTTATCATATCAAAAGATAATTCGTTACAGGATGAAGATAAAATAAAATTATATGAAATAGGAAACAAGCTGTTTTTCGCAATAAACAAAGAATAAATATGATATTAGAAGATTTACTTGAGAGATTGGAGGATATAGAGGTTAGTGATACATATCTCTATTTTATAACGCGAGTTTTAAAACAGAATCAGAAAAAAAATAGCAAAGTTCTGGATAAATATCTTTTTAAAGTATATCAAGTTGATATAAATGATGAAATCCGTAATCATTTATATTCCTTGACGCAAGAACAATTATCGTATCTCATTAATAAAAAAACTGAGGTACATGAATATGATGTTATTACAGATGATACGCAACATTTGTTCACTTATTCTATGACAAATAAAGTAATGTCATTTGCAGATGTTGTTAATAACCAGTTAAAAGCAATTCCACCTAAAATCACAAGTCTTGAAGAAATAATTGAAAATGAAGAACTATGGGCTTATTGTGTAGGATTTCAAAACCAAGACGAAGATAATATTTTCACATTTCGGAAAATTCTTGCAGGAAAAGTCGCTATTGATGAAAAAGACAGTAACAATCGGAAATGGATTCCTAAGGCACTAAGAACTGTCTTCAATACCAAAAGCCAAAAATTAGAGTTGATACAAGGAGAAACCGTCAATCTTGACAAACAAGTAGATTGTTTATATTATAATGATATTTTCTATATCGCTAAGAAAACTCAATTTGAACAGATAGTTGGATTGGAAGAGGAATATAAAAAGCAAGCAAAAGAAGTTTTAACTCAACTTGAAGAAACTAAGATGATTACAGGTTTAGAGATTATCAACCAACAAATTGAATCTAATCCATCAATCCATAAAAAACTGGTTCGACTTACCAAAATCGGGAATTACAAAGGAATTGACACCAAAGCCATAAACAAAATGCAACGGATTTGCAAGAAATATGGTAATCAATTGAATGTTAAGGATGGAAAACTCCATATAGAATCAGAAAATGATATAGATTTAACATTAAAGATGTTAGCAGACTACTATAAAAAAGGAGAAGTTTCCGGAAAAGCATATGGGACATATGCTGGAAAAGAAATAAAAGAAGTAAAACCTATAGAAAAATAACAATTATCTTCTATCTTTGCATTCAGAAATCGTACCCAAGATACAAACTGATGTCGAACGGTACAAAGTTGTGAAAACCTTATTCAAGGGACTAACATCGTAATAAAGATATAACTTACTGAGAAATAGCGCATACAAACCGATTGTCGGTTGCTGGTGGCATCACTTAAAATAAAAAACGTTGTGAATCATCTTTCGCAACGTTTTTTATTTATCTCCACAAACTATATTAGTAACCTTTTTATGGTTCAAACTAGTACTTCAACAAAGTAGAAAATCCCGTAATAATCGAACTGAACTAAAGACATAACCTGAATTATATTTTTCTAACTGCTCACAGTCTGTCGATGCAGCCCATGCCGCTGACAAACACTGTATCTTTACGGAATAGCATGCCTCGATATCAGAAACCGCATCGCCTACATATATCATTTCATTCGACTTAAAGCCATAATATAATGATATGGCCTTCATTGCTTCTGATTTTCTGTTCTTTTCAGAAGAGCCGGTTTCTATTCGGTCAAAACACCCATCCATACCAAATTGTTTCAATGTAATATCACAACTTCTTATACCTTTCCCCGTAATAAGAACTACTATTACATTTCTTTCATGTAATTGCCCGATCAATGTTTTCATCCCTTCAAATGGCTTGGGACATAAAATGGCATGCATTTCTTCATAAATTACATAGAAATCATTTAATGCCTTCTCCCGACTATTACCGGAAACCACTTGATTGATCATACCTTCTTCATTTAATCCGAAGGTCCGCGCTATCTCGTCATCTGATAGTTCATGATCTACATAAGGAGTAGTCGCCTCTCTGAATGCTGCTAAACATAGCGGAATAGTATCTCCTATCGTACCATCCAGATCAAAAGCTACCAGCCGGATCATAATTTTCAGATTTATTGATTTGACGAATCACCCTACATGGGTTTCCAACAGCCAGACTGTTTGCAGGAACATTTTTGGTAACAACACTTCCGGCACCAATAACACTTCCCTTACCAATAGTAACCCCGGGCAATATAATAACTCCACCACCGATCCAGCAACCATCTTCAACAGTGACCGGAAGGGCAAATGTATGACGGACATATCGAACTCCCTCCGGTGCCTCAACAGGTGTTAACCGTTCATTCAAATCAACGGGATGCGTTGCCGTATAAATCTGGACATTAGGAGCAATCAGTACATTATTACCAACTGTAATCTTATTGCAATCGACAAACACACAGCCCATATTTACCGTAACATTATCACCAATATGAATATTACATCCATAATCGCAGAGAAAAGAATGTCCTACGGAAACCTCTGTTCCGATACTACCGAACATTTCTTTCAGAATTGCATATTTTTCTTCTTTTTGTTCATAAGACAGTGAATTGTATCTCATCAACAAACGGTGAGTTTTTCCTTTTAGTTCTAGAAAAACCGGAGCATGGCAATCATACCATTCACCAGCCAAGCATTTCTCCATCTCTGTTTTCATTCGTTCCCTCCCATGCGGATTTATAAGAAAGTAACAATTTCATCCTTGTCCTTTCGGGTAGTAAAGTGATCAGGTTGCTCTTGGATATATCCCAATGATACAATAGCTACCGGATATCTTTCGGACGACAGCCTGAAATTAGCTTTAAACAATTCCGGATCAAAGTTGCACACCCAACAACTTCCCAGCCCTATTTCGGCTGCGGCTAAACAGATATGCTCTGTAGCAATAGCAGCATCGATATCCGCATGATTTTTGTTATCGGATTTACGTACCCATGCTACCGATTTATCGGCACAAACAACAATGTATACCGGTGCCCGTGCGAACCATTCTCTATTATAACATTGCCGTAAATTCTGTTTTTGTTCTTCACTGACCACCACCATGAAATGCCAAGGCTGATAATTAACTGCAGAAGGAGCTAAACGGGCACATTCAATGATATAGTCGATTTTATCCTGTTCGACCCTGTCTGACTTATAATTTCTCACCGAGAAACGTTTTTTTGTAAGTTCTAAAAAGTTCATATCCTATCAATTTTTTATATTTAAAGCAAAGTTATACCATTTCCAGATCTATTATTATGTATTACTTTTCGTTATATCGGTAAAATTACGTTTTTTAGACTATATTTGTCTTATGAAAAGAGAAAACTTACATCAACCGTTTGAGATTAGTTTCAGTGAGTTTGACGAGTCAATGCTAAAAGAACACGACCATACTTTTTTTGAGTTGGTCTACATCTTATCGGGTACAGGTATCCAATGGATTAACAATAATAAATTTTCTTATCACGACGGACACCTATTTATGATAACTCCCGGAGACTCACATTCATTTGAAATACATTCCACTACTAAGTTTATCAATATTAAGTTCAATGATATCTACATTCATTCCGCTGTTTTCGGTACAGAAAACATAAAACGATTAGAATTTATCTTACAGCATGCCAACCACCAACCTGGCTGTATTTTACGAAATCGAACAGACAAACTACTCGTAAAACCTATGATTGAAGCCATCATCAGGGAATACGTCAATAGAAACTTATATAGCAAAGAAATCATAACGCAACTGATAAACACCATAATAATAGTCGTTGCACGCAATATCGCCATGTTTCTGCCTGAACAAGTCAATGAATGCTCCGAAGAGAAATCACTCGGTATACTGCAATATATCCAGACCTACATTTATCAATCCGAGAAAATCAAAACGAAAGCTATCAGTCAACATTTCGGCATTTCAGAGAATTATTTGGGACGTTACTTTAAAAAACACACAAACGAAACAATGCAACAGTACATACTGAATTATAAACTGAAACTGGTAGAAAACAGATTATTGCATAGTGAAATGAGAATCAGTGAGATTGTAGCAGAATTAGGCTTCACCGATGAAAGCCATTTAAATAAACTATTTAAAAAATACAGAGGTTGCAGCCCCACAAATTTCAGAAAGAATAATGCAGTATAGCCCCAATAATAAGTTATACAAGTTTCAGACGCCCTATTCGTCTGATATGCCCGATATCTTCTCCTTCTTTACATTTTCCTTTTGTTGCTCTCTATACTGTCGCGGAGGCATGCCATACCTTTTCGAGAACAGTTTATAGAATGTTCCGCGGTTGTTGAATCCGGTCTGATCCATAATCTCTTCAATAGTAAGATTCTTGGCTATTAACAGTCGTTCTGCCATTGTTAGACGGTATTCCTTAATGATATCAGCAGGAGACTGTTCGGTTATCGGTTTTAGTTTCCGGTAGAACTGGCGGGTACTATACCCCATCTCACTACTTAGCAATTCCACTTGTAAATCGGGATTTGCAATATTCTTCTCTATAATCTCGAGCATTTTATCCAGGAACTCCTGATCTTCTTTATGTATACAATTACCATGTTCCATAGTGAAGGAACTGAAAATAGAGCTATAATATTCTTTCAAGTCTGCCTCCCGTTTGATGAGACGATAAACGATTTTCTCCAGATACTTCACGTTAAAAGGTTTGGTAACATAGGCTTCTGCTCCTGACTCGATGCCCTTTACCTGATCGTCTTCGTGATGTAGGGCGGAAAGGAGGATCAGTGGAATGTGACTCCATAATTTGTGTTGCTTTATCTTCTGAGCAAACGATAGTCCATCGATACCGGGCATCATGACGTCTGAAATAATTAAGTCGGGTTGCTTCTGCTCCAGACTGCTCAATGCATCTTTTGCATTATCAAAAGAGCACACATTGTATTTGTCTGCAAAAAGTTCTGAAACGAACCATAACATGGAATTATCATCATCAATAACCATGATGGTCCGTTTACCCGTATCAAACTCTATGGCAGTCTTTTCTAAAACAATAGGTTCCTCCGTAGCCGTATGTAATAGTCCGGTTTCATAAGTAGTTTGTGTAGTGTCCCGTTCAGTTATGGGAAGATTGGGCAAGGTAACGGTGAATGTTGTCATTTCATAGAGAACACTATTTACGCTGATTTCCCCATTCAACTGCGTAATCATGCTCTTACAAATAGCTAATCCAAGTCCTGTCCGAGAATTCTTACCGTTCATCTCAACAGAATCCAATATTTTATAACGATCGAATATTTTGGATAAATTTTCTTTGGCTATCCCTTTTCCAGAATTGGATATACAAAAAATTAACGACTGGTTTTCCACTTTCAACTCTATTGTGATAATTCCTTTGTCGGGCGTGTACTTAAAAGCGTTGGATATTAAATTGCTGACAATCTTATTGAAGCAGCTGATATCCGTATTCCATTCAATGCCCGGAGAAATATGTAACTGATAATTCATTTCTTTATTTTCAGCCAGTTCTTCGAAAGATTCCGCTATGCTTCTAACCTTTTCCGACACGGATAACTGTTGAATAGAAAGTACTTTATTGCCGGTTTCCAATCTGCGAAATTCAAGTAACTCTAAAATCAGATTATTCAGTTTTTCAGTATTTTGTTGTATCATCTTTGCATACTTCTGAGTGTATGCGTCAATCTCCGGATTGGCAAGTATCTTCTCACAAGGACCATAAATCAAGGTCAGTGGCGTACAGAATTCATGAGTGATATTAGTGAAAAAACGCAATTTTGATTCGTAGATTTCTTCTTTCTTCTCCCGGTGCATCTTGTCCAACATACGGTGTTGTTTGCGACGGTATATATAAATGAGCCTATATATCCCTGCAGTGCACAACAGTGCAAATAGAATGAAATATACCATATAGACCAGCGGACTGAGATACCACGGCGGAGTGATACGGATAATGACGGATTGTGTTTGGCTTTCTTGCCCGTTTATATTGTTTTTGTATTTTACTAATAAAGAATATTCACCCGGAGCAAGATTAGAGAAAATAGCGCTGGTGGATGTTCCGTTTTCTATCCATTGGTTGCTCATTTCTTCAAGCTTATAATAAAAAGAATAGTTGTTGCCATTGATGTAATCAATAGCCATAAAATTTAGCTGAAAGAAGTTCTGACTGTAATCCAGTTGAAGGATTGTTTTACCCTCCTTTTCATAAAGAAACTTATGAATATTGTGTTCTTTGCCAAAGATAGACAGTCCTTTCAGGGTGATTTGCGGCATATACTCTTCGGTGATACAGTCATTTGTCTGAATGGAAATAAAACCATTTGTACCTCCAAAAAACAATGTTTCCGAAACGACATCTTTATAGAAAGCACCATCACTGAACTCGGTGATTTCCAATCCATTTCCGCTGTTATAGGTTTGCCCTGTACGAGTCTCGGGGTTGAAACGTATCAATCCCTGGTTGGTACTCAACCAAAGATCGCCTTGGTGGTCCTCTAAAACTCCGTGTACAGTGTTATTTAAAAATAAGTCCGCTTTCGTATATAAGGAATCATCTTGTTCAAGATGCAACAACCCCGAGCTAGTTCCTAACCAATAACCTTTTGCATTTTTGTAAATAGCAAAAATGTCGTTAGCTGTCTGACTGCTTACAATACTGTCAAAACGATGCGGAATCATTTCCCCTGTCTCTACATTCATGCGATATGCACCGCAACCACGATTGCCAAACCAAAGTATGGAGTCATTTTCCTGATAAGAAGTAAAGAAATAGTTCGAAGCCATACGCCCGTTATCAATAACAGTACGGGAAGCAGATTTTACAGTAGGAGTAGCAGTAGAAGCATCAAAGATAACTTTTACAATGCCTTCACCTACCGTAGATACCCATAAGGTCGTATCATTCGGTTGTTTTATAGAATGCACATACTTCACTTTTTCTCCATTGGCAATGATAGGCAGTTCTTTTAATTGCCTGCTTAAGTACGAATAATAATTAATTCCATTTTCGGTTCCGATCCACAATTTATCTTTGCATCCGGGAGCAAAACAATAGACGGAATTATCTGCCAGCGCACTATTATATGGTGTAATCCGATCAGACGACATAGGCATACTGTTATCCGGAGTATACTTTTTAATGCGGAGTATCCCACTTCCTTTGGTTCCTATCCAAAGCGTTTGCTCCTGATCGTAGTAAAGAGCCCTAACCGGATTACTTATTTGATATACAGGAGTGTCTAAAAGAGTATTGGTAATAGAAAAGGTGTCATTATAATACATGTATACACCTTGTCCGTCTGTTCCTATCCATACAATATCTTGAAATTTATCTTTCATCAGACAGAAAATACCGGAATGTATTTCTGTTTTCTGTATCTGATATTTCATCTTTTGAGAGGACATATATTTTAGAACAATGAGACCACTGTTTTTGAAACCGATGTAGTAATCGTTTTTTTGCTTGATGATGGAAGATACTTCCCCATGCACTTCAATCTGACCTCTTAGATCAGCTATATAGTATGCTTGCCGGTTATTAAAATCATATTCGTAAAGAGCGTAGGTTTCGTCAATAAAGTAAGCCATATCTTTCTCGGCAAAGGCATGGTATAATTTACACGAATGCGTAAAAAGATTCTTACGGGTTAATGTTAGCCCCTGTTTTGTATTCTCAATACGATAACTTTGAGTCTCTTCATTGGAGGTAAATATCCATAAAATATCGTTTGAATCTACAGTCATAGAGAGTACATAGCTAAATTCAAGATTGGGAATTTCCAATCTATTGAAAGATTGTGCTTCTCGCTGATAATAATAAAGATAGCCATCATCTTTCAGAATAAAAAGCATGTCATCCTTATTGTTAGCCATAAAGTATTGCCCTTTGAATTCAGTGAAACTCTGACTGGTCTGTTGCTTGGTATCTAAGCGATTCAATCCATAATTAGTCTGCACCCATAATATATCCTTCTCCGATTCGATGATTTGATTTATCAAGTTTCCGGAAAGTAAGGTTTTGGAAGAGTTTATTGGGGTATACAAATGTATGTCGGTTCCATCAAAGATATTCATGCCATCGCAAGAGCCGATCCAAATGATGCCCCGATCATCCTGATAAAGAGAGAGAATAGCACTATTTGAAAGACCATCTCTATTGGAAAATTGTCTCAAACTGTATGCATGAACCTTCAAAGGCAGGCAAAATAGTAAGCAAAGAAAATACAGTAGTGACAAGTATGTTCGATAAATGTATTTCATGTTAGATATAATGCATTAGTGGGTTCACAAAGATAATACATGCCGGACAAATAATTCTCAAGTGCATGATAAATGTTTTCTCCCGAAGAAATTGCCATTTCTATCAAAATAGTATCCGAATCCGGACTTGCTCCACAACTTCTCCCTGCAAAGCAATATGAAAAGAGAGAAATGATGCAACCAGTCCGGATTGGATAAAGATCGAGATAGGATTATCACTCAATGACAGAGGCAAATCCTCCGTTACGTGCCAGACGCACTATTATTTTATCTCCTTTTTTAAGAGTATATTCTTTTTTTCTGTAATCCATAGCTTGTCGGTTAGCATTAACCCCATCCTCAAAAGACGTCATCCGATAAGATTGCCCTTCTTTCAGGAAGTCGAAATCCAATTCAAAGGTTCTCTCTTGCTGTCGGTTGTTAGTCATGCCACCGATATACCACTTATCTCCTTTACGTTTTGCCACAATCACATATTCCCCAGCCTTAGCTTTCAAAGCAATGGTTTCATCCCATGTCTGCGGGACTTGAGTAATATATCGGGTACATTCGTCATTGCGATAGTAAAGTGTAGGATTGTCCGCCATCATCTGCAACCCACTTTCGAAAATGACAAATAAAGCCATTTGGTAAGCTCGTGTACCTATACTGGCTGAATTAGGACGTTCGGAACAATAAATTTCCGGTTGCATACTAAGCATGGCACCCGGCGTATAGTCCATTGCACCAACCGCATTTCTCATAAAAGGCAGATATATGCTGTTGTCCGGTCGACATCCACCCATTTGTTCCATTCCTCTTACGCCCTCATAAGACAATACATTCGGATACTTATATTCCAATCCGGCAGGCTTAAATGCCCCATGAAAATCGACAAACAGATGGTGCTTGGCAGCCTCTCGGGCTACTCTTTCATAATAATTCACTATCCACTGGTCACTTCTGTCCATGAAGTCGATTTTGACTCCCTTCACAGCCCATTTCTCGAAAGTCTCAAACAGCCCGAAATTGTTTTCTACAGTGAGCCATGTCAACCAAAGCACAATGCCTACATTTTTTTCTTTGCCATAACGAATGAGTTCATGCACATCTACCGCAGGATTTGGTGTATAGGGATCACGGGTACTCATAGCCCAGCCCTCGTCCATAATAATATATGGTATACCATAATAAGCAGCAAAATCAATAAAATATTTGTAAGTATCGAGATTGCATCCTGCTACAAAATTAACATCCGGTCCGTAGGGAGTAGCACCGTTCCACCATTCCCAGCTTGCCAATCCGGGCTTAATCCAGGAAGTATCTTCCAATATGTTCTTTTCGGCCAATCTATAAGACATCGTATTCTCAATGAGTTGGCTATCTTCTGTACTAATGACAAAATAGCGCCAAGGAAAATTACGCTTTCCACTGGTTTGTGCTATATAGTCGGCTTCTTTCAGTATTTTGACACTCCGATCACCGTCTTCTCCAAATTCAAGAGGTACTTTGGGAAATACAGAAACCATACCATTGCTGCCATTACTTTTCAGAAAAACAGCCGGATAATCGGTTAGTGATGTTTCACTGATTAATATCTTACTTCCTTTTTGAGTATCGATCAGAATTGGCAATAAAGCCATTGAGGCAGATGATTTCCATTCTTTGCTATACAAATGGGTATATTCTTCTTCATAAGCCGTTTTAAAACTTCCGGACTGTTGCATGTGTAGCAAATAATTATCAGGGAAGTTCACTTGGAGGGTCTCATTCTTCACATTGATCATTCCTTTTTTATTGGTTATAAAACGGTAGGCAATTCCGTCATTGAAGGCACGAAACTCTACGGAATAACCTCCTTTGAAGTCTAGAAGAAGTTGGTTGTACCGATTACTTACAGACGAAAATTTCAATGGAATAACAGGCTTTAAAGACTCGTCTATATTCTTATGGCTTACTTTAGTCATTTTAGGATTCGTTCCCAATTCCTGGTCACCGATTTCCATTGCAAGGTGACACTGCTTTAACAATGTCTCATTCCGGCAAATGACATCGTAGTAGATTTTATCTGAAAGATTCACTGAAATCTGAATATTCCCATCCGGCGAAGCCAGCTTGTGTATGTTCTGTCCCTGAACATACAAAGAAATACTGAAAATTAATAGCAGCAGTAATTGTTTTTTCATACTAAATGATGTGTTTTAAAGTTTTATTGTTTGCAAAATTAGCACATAAATAGAATATTCTGTTCTGCATTTGTGACATATATGTATCCATTTATGTCATTATGGGTTCTATATACTTTAATGTCATGTATTTAGGTGCGTTTTTAAGTATAGATTTCTATCTTTGTACAAATGAATAAAACTAAAATAATGTGTATATCAAAGTAAAAACGAAAGGGTATGAAAAACAAATGTATGCTAGTTGTAATTTTACTGATCTTGTCAGGTACAGCATTTGCAAAAATTGTGCTGCCACCTATTTTCTCTGATAATATGGTGTTGCAGCAACAAACCAATGCTCCCATTTGGGGTGAAGCGCAGCCTATGAAAACTGTAAAAGTAACCACCTCATGGGATGGGAAGACGTATGCGGTTCAGGCTGATAAAGCAGGAAAATGGAAAGTAACTGTTCACACGCCTGTTGCCGGAGGACCATACGAGATTGCCTTGACAGATGGTAAGAAAGTAAGTTTAAAAAATGTGATGATTGGCGAAGTATGGATATGTTCGGGACAATCGAATATGGAAATGCCATTAGGGGGATGGGGAAAGATTACAAATTACCAGAAAGAAATTGCAGAAGCCGGACACTCTAATATACGACTCCTGCAAATAGAACAAATCAACAGTACCCAACCGGCAACGAATATAAAAGTCCGCAATGACAGTTGGCAGGTTTGTTCACCGATAACCATCCCTGAGTTTTCTGCTACGGCTTATTTCTTTGGCAGAGAAATCTCAGAGAAACAAAATGTTCCGGTTGGCTTGATACATACTTCTTGGGGAGGCACAAACGTTGAATCCTGGATAAGTGGAGAAGTCTTGAAGGAGATGCCGGAATTTGTGAAAACAGTGGAGTCCATTCAGAAGATGCCGGGTGATAAGAAAATACTCAAAGCAGAATATTTAAAGGAGCTCACTGCCTGGAATAACCGTGTGGACGAAGGTTTTGCTGAAGGAAAACCGATGAGAGCTGTTGCATCATTAGATGACAAAGATTGGGAAAGTATGAATTTCCCGGGTGAAGTGAGTCCACAATTGGCCGGCTTTGATGGAGTTATGTGGGTTAGAAAAGAAATCGAAATTCCCGCTAGTTGGGCAGGTAAAGATGTACAACTATCCCTGGGGGCCATTGATGATAATGATATTACTTATTGGAATGGAATAGAAATAGGCCGTACAGATGGGCCGACTCTTCAACGCAAATACATCATTCCGGGGAAAATGGTAAAAGCGGGAAAAGCAATATTAGCCATTCGAGTCTTGGATACAGGTGGTAACTGTGGCATTTGGGGAGACCTTTATCTTCGCTCTACGAATGATGAACAGATTAGTTTGTCCGGTGATTGGAAATATCAGGTTGCTGCGGATACTCATAAGGTAGGGGCACTTCCGGTAGACAGATCCGTAGATCCCAATTTACCGACTTCCCTTTATAATGCAATGATTCATCCACTGATATCCTACGGTATTCGAGGAGCAATTTGGTATCAGGGTGAGAATAATTCTTCCAGAGCCTATCAGTATCGGGAACTGTTCCCATTGGTAATAGAGAATTGGCGCCGGGATTGGAAACAGGATTTTCCATTCTATTTTGTGCAACTGGCCAATTTTATGCATGAAGTTTCCCAACCGGCAGAATCAGAGTGGGCAGAGCTTCGTGAAGCACAAATGCGTGCATTGGCAGTAGGCAATACCGGTATGGCTGTAATAATAGACAGAGGTGACGCCAACGACATTCACCCTAAAGATAAACAAACCGTAGGACATCGACTGGCTTTGATTGCCCGTGCCAAAACATATGGGGAAAAAGTGCCTTATTCCGGTCCGATCTATCGCTCCCATCAGATTGTAGGAAATAAGATAATTCTTTCTTTTGATCATACCGATGGTGGATTGAAAAGTAGCGATGGCAAGGAGTTGAAAGGCTTTGCTATAGCCGGACGCAATCATGAATTCCATTGGGCCAAAGCTGAGATAGACGGAGACAAAATTATAGTCAGTGCACCTGAAGCGGTACCTTATCCGGTCGCTGTGCGATATGCTTGGGCCAATAATCCAGTCTGCAATTTGTATAATGGAGCAGGACTTCCGGCTTCACCTTTACGAACAGATGACTGGAGAGGAATTACACAAAAGGATTAATTGTTCTCATAAAATACCCTCATCCTTTGTCACTGTTAAACGAAAGGTATGAGGGTATTTTGTAAATGCTGATATATGGTCTCCAAGAGTATCCTGAATGTTACATAAATAAATTACCGGATTACTACTTTCTGCACCGTTGCCGTATGAGATAAACATTTATCATCCACGTAAACCATAAAACCTTTTCCCCTACCATATTTTTTTCCTTTCTTATCAAAAATAATGGTAATGGTTTTACCTTGGCAATATACATTATCCAAGCAAAAATAGTCCCAACACTCATCAGGAACAAGAGGGTTTATGATAATACTTCCATCTTCCTGCGGACGAACTCCCATTAATCCTGAAATAATCAAATTACAAAAAGAAGAGTGGTTATAATCTTTCCCTCTTTCTACACCACCTTTAGAATCATCCCAAGTTCCGTTTTTCCATGATTTCAGGCGAGTCCTCGATATCCAGTCTCCCGTATAGGGATTGATATTTTCATCAATCCAACAAATCGTATCGTTATTGACTGATAAAATACGATGACTATTACTGTATATACTCAAAAGACTTAAATAATCTTTTTTAGTGATGATGGGAGAATCATAACTATTGAAATAGTTAGCCATTGCTGTCAGTGTCATGGAAGTCAAATAGGGCCAACTGGGACCATTCCATTGACATTCGTGTCCTTCGTATGAAATCTTGAAATCAGGGCAACGCTGTTCTACAGTAGTTGGGCCATAGGCTGCTTCAAATCCTTTGGAATCAAATAGTTGTTTCCATGCTATGGAATAGTCATCCGGCGGTATATTATAGAACCAGGGAATGTATCCAAGAAGTTCACGTGCATAAGAGAATTCCATCTTGCCATTTAGAGGTATAACCTTATAGAAATCAGCCTGTTTATCCCATAGCCTCCGGTTTATCATTCCTTTTAACTTATCAGCCTTCTTCTGATAGGTCCGGGCTTCCATGTCACGATCTACTATTGAAGCTATTTTTGCCAACGCAACAGCCTCACCGTACATATAGCTGTTAATGGTAGGGCGATAACCACGTCCACCTTCTGACAAATGTCCGGAAACAGACATCTCCATTCCATCCCTGTCGTCAACCTGCCAGAACATTCCAGTCGAATCCCGCTTTTCTTCTTCCCACTTTGCAAAGTTATCTTTTAGCTTGGGATACAAATCGGCCAGTAGCATTTTATCATTGTGAATTAAATAGTAATTGTAGATAGCGTCTGCAGCCCCAAAGCTGTATAGCCTCGGATTCCCGCTACCAGAAAACCAGAAAGAAGCATAATCAGATAAAATTTCAGCGTTTCTCAGCCACCGACCCTCGTAGAAATGATGGTTAGCCGCACAACTGATGGTATTATACTTTCCGGCCCAAGGAACATCCGGCAAGAATTCAGTAATAACGAACCCGTCAGGAGTCTTCTTTATATGCTTTCTATAGGTCCACCATCGAAAATAATATGTTTTCTCCAGCTCCTTATCCGAACACTCAAAAAATGGAATATTCTTTCTTAAAAAATCAGATGCACCACAGTTAGGGATATCTTGTTTATACAATTCATTATCTTCACGATTGAATCGATTGACGTAAGACTCGATTACTTCCGGAGCATCTTTAATGAGGAAGTTTTGCCCCTGCATGTGCAGGGGCAAAACTATACCTAAAGCTATAAATAACTTCTTTATTTGCATATAGTTTAGAAATTTAAGTCATGATTGTCATAAATAGCCAAACCAATCTGTTCCAAATGTTCATTCCGCCCATTGTACCAAAGCATCCAGCAGTCTTTCTCTTGAATGGCAAATGGCTTGTAAGTGGCACTGGCATCCCACCCACCTTCCGTAGGAGAAATGATCGGGTTTTCGGAATATCTTTCCCAATCATTGATTCCGTCTTTGGAACGGGCCATTCCTATCTGCGCAAAATTAATGTCATAGAAACCGATATAAAACATTAAATAATCATTTTCGCGTTCTATCACCTGACATGCGGTAACCTTATGCTGTTCCCAGCTTTGTGCAGGATCGGCTTTAAATATCGGATTTTTGTCCCATTTAGTCCAATGTAACCCGTCTTTACTCGTTGCATAACCGATAGCATCGGGTTCATATTGTTCTCCTCCGGAATACCACATTTTAAAAATATTCTCGTGTTTATCCCAAATTACATGAGGACACATGACCGCAACTTTCTCCCAAGGCTGTTCCGCTGACAAGACCGGTTCTTTGTTTTGCCGTTCAAAGTTATAACCGTCTTTACTTATAGCATATCCAATCCATGACTTACCGTCATTTTGTCCCGTATACCACATGTGATACAGTCCGTCTTTGTAAACAACAACCGGACGATTCATGTCAGCCTCCCAACTACTGCCTTCAACAGGTGGCAAAACTATTTGCGGCGCACTCCAATTTTTTCCATCTTTACTTGTGGACAATGCAATACTTTTTTGGGGGCGCCAAGAACTGTACATCTTATAAGAGTCACTATCTTTCAGTACACAAATATCGAAT
The DNA here is from genome assembly GCF_019633765.1 of Bacteroides sp. 11BF. Classification (NCBI taxonomy): domain Bacteria; kingdom Pseudomonadati; phylum Bacteroidota; class Bacteroidia; order Bacteroidales; family Bacteroidaceae; genus Bacteroides; species Bacteroides sp. 11BF. The sequence continues at coordinate 325,763 of NZ_JAFKPJ010000002.1, read as the reverse complement.
ACCGTACCTAAATCGCCACCACCCAAGACAGGATTATTTTCATATTTTACCCATTTTCCTGTGGCCTCCTCTTTTTGTGTTGTTTTCTTTGGGGAGGTAGTGCAACTACAAATTCCGATGATGACGGTAAGGCTAATCAATGTCTGAATTACATTTTTCTTCATGTTCATTTTCTGTTTTTACCTTTGCTTTTCCCCCTCCCTACAGACAGGGAAAAACAAAGGTATGGATATTACATTAAATTTTTAACTTTAACTATTACTATTTTTCCCAGCCGGGATTCTGTTTCAAGTCAGGATTCAACACCAATTGTTCAGTAGGAATCGGCTGAAGATACGCTTTTGTTGGGTCAAAATGAAAATGTCCGTCCGGAATGTGGCGTTGATAAGGTTCAAAATAACCTTCACTGTCCACCCAGTAGTTGTCCTGATTACGTTCGGGACTCCAACGGCCCACCTTTTCCATGAAATCTGTCTTATTGATTGCGGCGGGAATGTGGAAGTCGTTTTGGAAATACTTCACTAACCAATCCAGGTTTTCAAACTGAGCAGCGTTTGCCCCCTGTATTCTATCGTGATTCCATAAGTGGTGGGCACGCCAACGCTTTAAGTCATCGTGGCGGTAACCTTCACATGCTAATTCTATACGGCGTTCACGTCGAATCTCCTGTAGCAGATTGGAAACCGGTACCCCCTCATAACCTCTTGCTGCCGTAAAGTCTCCCTTCGGATCGGTATAACCTACGGAAAGTGTGAGATGTGGCATACCTACCCTGTCACGCAGTTTATTGATGGTAATGTCTAAATCATTCTGTGTGATGTTACCCAGTTCGGCTCTTGCCTCTGCATAAATCAGCAATGCTTCAGCATAGCGAAAAATGATACTTCCTTTGATACTTCCCGAAATGGTCTCCTGCTCGTTAGCATCGGGATCAGCACCTTTGGCCAGTTCATATCCTGTGGAACACTTCTCCACACCAGAAAGGGTAATATTCGGTTTTATGAACACAACTGTTGTATCCTTCCCGTTGATAGTTCTCGGACGTCCGGGAGTAAACATTGTTTGTGCCAAGCGTGGGTCACGGTTGGCAACCACATCCAATAAATTAGTATCCCCTGCATAATTTTCGGCCAGGCTTATCGGTAATGCCTGTGTACCGTCTTCACTGATGCAGAGATAGGAATCAACCAATGCCCTGGTCAATCCTACACCGGCACCATTACGTCCGGGATTACGGTTATCATTGTGCCAAAATCCCAGTGAACGATCAAATTTCTTCCATAGCATAATCTCCTTGCTGCTTGAATAGTCCCAACGGTTGAACAGTGTGTGATAGCCGTCTTCCACGCCCATGTTGTCCAAGTCAAACAGCTGGCTGTCAATAACCAGCTTCGCCATTCTGGCCGCTTCTTCCATATAAGCCTGTACATTTCCCTCTCCGGCGAAAGGAGTACCGGCATGATACTTTTCCCAAGTGGCTTCGAACAGAGCAATTCGTGCTTTGTATAGCATAGCCGCCTCTTTTGAGACACGTCCAGTCTCCTGCTGACTGTATGTCGGTAATCTGTCTATGGCGTCATCCATGTCATTCAGAATCTTATCTGCCAACTCGTGCCGCTTCAGGCGAGGGCCGTACAATTCTCCTGATTCAAGATCCAGTGTTTTATCAATCCAGGGAGCACCGCCAAACTTCCGCAGAAACTGTTCATAGTAGAGCATAGCTCTGAAGAAGTAAGCTTCACCAATGTATTTGCGGGCTTTCTCCGGTTCAGGAGACTTGTCACAGTTATCCAACAAAAAGTTGACACTGCGTATTTTTCCCCATTCAGTAGTTCCCCAGCCTTCGCCACTGGAAGGAACCTGGTGTAAACCTTCAATCAAGTCTTTGTTATCTTGATAATTGTCACTAAGCAGGTTATCCGAACCTCGGTCAATATGGTAAATATAGTTGTTAGGCGAGCCCCAAAATGAGGTATAAAACTGATTTACGTACAGTTTGCATTCATCTGCCGTATAGGTCAGATTCACATCCGCAATCTGATCCAGCGGGTCTCTTGCCAACCAGTCTTCACAAGAAGAGATTGTCATGCCGGTAAATAGGCAAAGTGTATAGATTAACTTTTTCATCTTTTTGTATTTTTAGAGTTTTAGAATGTAACGTTAACACCAAAGGATATTGACTTGGAGATGGGATATGCACCGCCCCACGGAGCTTCGGGATCGAAGTTCTCGTTAATACCGGAGAAAGTCAGCAGGTTATCTCCACTGAAGTAAATGCGTACTTTTTCCAGCCCTACCTTATTAATAATAGCTCCCGGTAACGAATATCCCAGCTGAATGTTCTTCAGGCGGCAATAAGCACCGGTATCCATGTAACGGGTCTGTTTCTGCAAATTCTTACTGGTGCTCCACAAATAGAGTCTTGGTAACCATGGATCCGGATTACTTCCATCCTCACGCCAGCAGTCCAGTGTGTTTTTCCATACATTGGAACCCCATTGCCCACCTCCGAGTCCAAAGGCGACAGGACCTTCCAGCCATAAGTCACGTTTCATGGTTCCTTGTAAGAACATGGAAAAGTCGATACCGTTCCAATCTGCATTGAAGCCAAAACCAAAATTATAGCGGGGAGTATCATTACCAATGATAGAGAGGTCTCCATGGTCTTCCAGCGTCTGATTTCCGTCGTTAATGTTAGGATCATCATCCAGATTCACATACTTGATGTCACCTACAACCCAGTCACCACCAAACTTGTTCTGTACGCCAGAATCGTTAATGGCTTTCGCTTCAGCAGGATCGGTCATTATATGATCGGTGGTATATCCCCATATGGTCCCCATCTTCTTACCTACGTAGTAGTCATATATCAGCCCCTTGGGATTTGAATATTTCAAAACAGTTCCTTGGTAATCAGAAAGATTGAACGATACACTGTAATTGAATGATTTAGATGCCAGCGAGAACTGGTCTCTCCATCCGAGTGTCAGTTCCCAACCCTCATTACGTATATCGGCATTGTTCGTATCAGGAGAGTTTACACCCAGCACGGCCGGCAAAGTGACACCCTTTGTAATAAGTCCGATAATATCTCTTCTGTACCAGTCGAACGACATAGTAAGCCGATTGTTCAGTGCGGCGATGTCAACGCCAAAGTCCAAAGTACGATTCTTCTCCCATGTATTATAGGCAATCATATTAGGAGCACCAAAGGCACTGATTCGTTTGTCACCCATAATATAATCGGTCGTAGCGTTATAAGGTACGGTAGAGATATATTGGTAATTTTTTCCCCTCATATTGCCCAATTCTCCCCAAGATCCTCTTAAACGTAATTCGGAAAGTATCGAAGTATAAGGTTCGAAGAAAGTTTCCTTAGCCACATTCCAACCGGCGGAAAAAGCTGGGAAAGTCCCCCACTGGTGTCCTTCGGCATAACGGGAAGAACCGTCTCTGCGCAGGTCGAACTCAAAGAGATAGCGGCTCTTGTAGTCATAGTTGAAACGACCGAAGAAACCGAGAGTAGCGTAATGATCCAGAGAATCCCAGGCCTCTATCTTTCCTGTACTGGTAGAAATGGACGGTTGGCCCGGTAATACCATCCCCATTTTATTGGCATAAAGACCGAAGTTCTTCTTATATTCCGACTGCATACCGGCCATTATCTTGAAATTATGTCCCTTGAACTCTTTTTCATACGTAGTATAAGCGTTCATTGATGTGAAGTCATCATTGTTAGATTCCTGCCATACACGCGTATCTTCAGTTCCAAATCCACCTTCAAGGTAAGGCTCGTTGCTCACCGAGTAGGAATAAATGAGACCTTTGGAGTAACTACGTTTGTTCATCCATTTGTTGTAGGTAAAGTCGGCATTGATAGTCCAACCTTTCAGTGGCTTGATGACTACGTTAGCAGTGCCCCAGAAGTTATCGGTGTATGAGGTCTGAGGATTGGCATCGGCAATGAATACCATACGTCCGGCCGGAGAGAAATGTCCATTGGGATCACGCACAGGAATAGTAGGCCACACTACTTGTGTCCAACCAATCATATCGTTGACACTGCCACCCGGATTCATGCCGTAAGCGGGAGATACACTCTTTTCGTGTGAATAACGTACATTCAAGCCCACGGTCAGCCACTTCGTCACGTCAGTCGTAATTTTGGCCAACGCATTGTAACGTTGATAATGATCATCGTAATATCTCAGTTTGCCTTCGTCTTTCAGATATCCCAGAGACATGACGTATGTAGTCTTGTCGCTACCACCCCGAATTGAGATGTTGTGTTGTTGGTTGAGCTGGTTATTCTTGAACATAGCTTTTTGCCAGTCTTCGTTGGCATTTGAACGTCCGTCTCCCCAATCAGCCCAACGGTCCGGATTATCTCGTTGCGGCACGTTGTTGGGAATACTGGTCGGATCATAGTAATATTTTTCAATACGCTCCATCGTCTCCAGGTCAATAATGCCACTACCGCCTCCATTGATGTCAGCTTCTCTAAAAAGTCTGGAAAACTCCAATGAACCGGCTGTTTTAGGCAGTACGGTCGGACTGTTGAACGAAAAATTATTGTTATAGTTGATGACAGTCTTTTCATTCTTCTTACCTGACTTAGTGGTAACCAATATGACACCGTAGGCAGCCTGTGCTCCGTAGATAGCACTTGCAGCAGCATCTTTCAAGACAGTCAACGTCTCAATGTCATTGGGATTCAAATCATCGAAATAACCGGTCACACCGTCTATGATAACCAATGGACTGTAGGTTGCGTCCAGTCCGGCATAGCCTCGGATATTGAACGATGCCTTCTTACCCGGCCCACCGTCTCCATTGGAGATATTCAAATTGGCTACTTTACCCTGAAGTGCCGCGGCAGCATTAGTTACAGGACGGTCCTCAAGTTCCTTCGCCCCCACTGTGGCGATAGCACCCGTGAGGTTGGCTTTCTTTTGTACTCCGTAGCCCACTACCACTACTTCGTCCAACAATTCCGTATTGTTCTCTAATGTAATATTTAGAAAATTACCAGTTACTTTTACTTCCTGAGATAAATAACTGATAAAAGATACCACAATAGTAGAACCTTTTACAGCGTCGATGGCAAAACTACCGTCTATGCTGGTAATCACTCCGGTCGTGGTTCCTTTTACAACTACATTAGCACCAATTACAGGTTCGCCAATATTGTCTATAACCTTACCTTTTACTTGTATAGCCTGCTCTATGGCGGCCATCGCGTCCATACTTCCAAGAAGTAACAATACCATTAGAGGTATTAGAATGTGTTTTTTTATTTTCATAATACTAACTTTGATTAAAAAGACATTTATTTTTCAACATCTGACAGTTCCTTGTTTATGTAAACAGGAGGAATGGAGTTAAGAAGAGTTTTCTTTTATCATACCAATTCTTTTTCTATAAGTGTTTATATTCATTTAGTTACCGCTAACCGAGCATACATCTCCACCATAGCGGCTTGCGTTAACAGCCACTTACGGTCATCATGAGTTCTCCCGCTGAAATCAGTATCGAAAAGTCCCTTTTTATCACGTACATGTCCCCAAGCGTAATCCATGTTTCGATTGAAAGAGTTGATATACTTTTCATTATGGTCAATTAGGTAAAGTTCAATAAATCCCCTCAACATAATAGCGGTGAACCATACATCTCCTTTTTTGAGGAGTTTGAAAGCTTCCCCTTCTTCCGGTACAAAATTTATAAAAAAATAGTTATAACATGCTTCTGCTATATTTTGAGCATCCTTCAAAAAACTTCTATAACCGGTAAATTGATATAATAAAGTGGCAGCCTGCATCATTTGTCCACTATTGTAGGCATACTTAGACTTATCAATTTTCCCGTCCAAAAAGATGTTGTCAAAGTATAAATAATCTGTTGGATCTTGCAGTCTTTTTTTTGTCCATTCATATAGTTTCCGCCCTTTTATCAGATAAGAACTGTCTTGGGTAGCTTTGAACATTTTTAATGCGAAGACTGATGCAGGTGCGTTAGAACATGTATTTTTAGATATTTTTTTTTGTTCACACCAATAGATACCTCCACCTAATTTGTCATCAGCTCCACTCTCCACAAATTTCCAGATAAGCTGTGCTTTCTTTAGGTATTTTTCTTCTTTTGTATTTAGATAAGCATCTGTAAAATCAATACCTAACCAGATATTATCATCATAGAAACGATCGGATTGAGGAGCTGTACTTATGTAGGAAGCATAACCCGTAGGATTTCTACTGGTATCTAAATATTCTTCAAGTCCAGGCAGCACTTTGTTATCGAGCAATGTCTTATAGCTTTTATCTCCGGTTACTGACAATAGTGCATTTACAGCAGAAAACATTCCGGAATAAGGCCACAAGTAAGAATATTGGTTGGGGATTTCCTTCTGTTCTTCAGAAGCCAAATACATGGCTGTGTAGTTGCCCACATTGGAAGGATAATTCTCTCGCAACAAGCATATTCCTGATACTGAATAATTTGCATATATAGAGTCAAGTGTTTGTGTAGCCCGTTTCAGAGTTAAGCCACCATCTATAGTAGTTTGTTCTTGTGTATCGCATCCGGTCATTGTCAATGCACAAATGAAGATAATAAAAAATGTTTTTCTTGAATTCATTGTTTCTCTGTTAGATTATTATTGTGTATAGCTACTTTCTTTTAAAGAGGATATTTTTAAGATATCCTCTTTTCCTTAGTTTATAAAACCTCTTTTACCTATTAATTTCTTTAATAACTACTGAAATCTGTCTGCAAAAGTATGAGATGTGTTGAAAGATGTTTTATAAATCCATGACATAAAAGTATGCCTATATCTAATGACATGAATTTGGATAATTATGTCCCAAAATCATAAAAAAAAGAATGAAGAAGTAGCAAAAAAGGGGGTGAAGAGAGAGGATAATAACACAAACCGTGCAAGGTTAGAAATAAAAATACCATCTTTGCAGAAGAATCCAATTTCACTGTACTCCAAATATGAATTATAATCTTATGGACACCATCACTTTAGAAACCGAACGCCTCCTTCTCCGCCCTTTCCGGGAAACGGACTTACAGGAACTCTTTGAATGCTGCCAGAACCCGAATCTGGGAAATAACGCCGGTTGGGAACCTCACAAAAGTATCGAAGACTCCAAAAAAATCCTGCATACGGTATTTATGGGGAATGAAGGAGTCTTTGCTATGATTCTGAAAGAGAATAATTCTCTGGTGGGTTCTATCGGCATTATTCCCGATCCCAAACGGGAGAATCCCCAGACACGCATGTTAGGATACTGGCTGAAGGAGTGCCATTGGGGAAAAGGAATAGCTTCGGAAGCAACACACGCCGTATTGGATTATGGATTTAACGTACTGGGGCTGCATTTGATCTCGGCAAACTGCTATCCGCATAATACCCGCTCCCGACATTTGCTGGAACGGCACGGATTTGTATACGAAGGTATCCTTCACGAAGCGGAAACGACTTATGACGGCCATGTATACGATCATTTATGCTTCTACCTGAAAAAGGAAATGTTACGATGACGCCCGCAAATAAAGGACAGACTGGATAGCCAACAAAATCACGAAAAGATATTCCGCCATCAGATAGACAGCCAAAGGGACTCCGGCATATCGGCTCAGCAGATATAAATAGGCCAGATAGACAGCAATCGTTGTCAACTGAAACAGAAAGGCGGTACGGGTTTTTCCCGTACCCGTCACCGCATTGATATACACATATCCCGGCAAGGCAAACACATAATTAAACAGCATCACTATAAAAGGGACGGCTGACATTTCTATCAGTCGGGTACTATCTGTATAAAGCCCGGCAATCTGCCGATGAAAACACGCAGCCAATACTATCAGAGGAAAACCAATTGCATAACCTAACTTCACAATTTTCCGGCAGAGCGGAAACAACAATCGCCTCTCCCCCGCTCCGATCAGGTTACTGACCAGTGCCCCCGTAGTAGCGGCAAACGAATTGACAATAACAAAGAAGACGGTAGAAACGCTCCTTATAATATTGGAAACAGCAAGTTGCGCCTCCCCCAACCGTTCAATTGCTACAAAAAACAGAAACCACGGAGCAACACTGATAAAAGCGTGTAACATACTCCATAGGGAGAGACGCAGCAATTCGGCCAACAACCGTTTGTCATATAGTGGTTTAAGTCCGAACTCTCTCCTGTCCACTTTCACCCAAGCATAAACGGCAACGATCAGGAGGGAAGCAGCCTCAGACAGAGAAGAGGCTAAGGCCGCACCTGCTATTCCCTTACCCCAAACAAAAATAAACAGATAGTTGCAGAGGATGTTGACTGAAACAGCCGTCATCGCCGCCCACGACAAAGCATTGGTCCGGGTGATGCCAACATAAAAAGAACGGAAGGTCAGAAACGGGAAAGAGAACAGCAGGCCGAAACATCTCCAATCCAGGTAATCGGTCACGGCACGATAGATCTCAGGCGAGTGAATGAAATACTTCAGGATAAATGGTGAAAAGAAATAAGAAGAGAAGCTCAGAAGGACAGCCAGCGCACTTAAGAAAAACAACCCTTGAAAGAAGGTTCTGCCTGTTCTGGCATAACGCCTCTCACCGTTACGGCGGGCGATCATCACTTGCAGACCCAGACTGAAGCCGAATCCCAACATGTAAACAGCGAGATAATAGATGCTGGCAAGAGCGGAAGCTCCCAATTCCACTTCACCGACATGTCCTAAAAAAATAGCATCGGTTATATTGATTAACTGTTCCATCAGGATGCTCAGCATCACAGGATAATTGATAAGTCCTATTTGTTGATAAGTATAATTCATTGCTCAATTGAATGAAAACGGCACATTCAGGTATCAAACAGACATACGAGTCCGGTTGTACCTATATGCACGTAACGGGTAAATAAACGGATATAAAAAACTCGGGGAAAGACGCCGGAGCATCTGTCCGATAGCTGAATAGCTTTATAAATCGGGAGCTATTCGTTGAGCGTAGCTATATGCAGAGTTTCATTCGGAAGATCAATGACTTAATAATGAATATGCGGCAAAGGTAGAAAAAAGAAACAGATAAACAATCTTTTTCTTCAAACGTTCTATCTTCGTATCTACTCAAAAAACAATATTGAATATGGAACAGTCTTTTAAAAAGGGAGCCGTACTCCATCTGCCTTCATTGGTGGAATATTCCAAAGGAGGAATTATCAGTAAACAGTTGATCAAGAGTCCTGCCGGGAATATCACTCTATTCTCGTTCGACAAAGGAGAGGGACTTAGCGAGCATCGTGCCCCGTTCGATGCTTTGGTACAAATATTGGAAGGAAGTGCGAATATGATAGTAAACGGTCAGGAGTTTACGGTGAAAGCCGGAGAAAGTATCGTATTTCCGGCCAACGCGCCGCATGCACTGACAGCCATTGAAAGGTTTAAGATGTTGCTGACAATGATCAAAGAGTAACATCTGGAGGCAAGGCAGCTGTATACCAATCCATCTTATGAATACTTCGGATATTCCCATATCAAATCATTTTTTGCAAGACGGGCTTATTTGTTTATTTTTCAGAAAGATCCGAAAGCTTCAAAAAAGGCAGGAGGAGGTTGAATCGTAAATTATTAAATAGGATATCATTCTGCCCCGAATTCTGAAGTATTGGAAGAAAACTTGTTAAAAGAAGCAATTAAACTGTATCTTGGCTGGCAAGATACATATCTTAGCCGCCAAGATGTATATCTTGCCTGCCAAGATGCACATCTTAGCCGCTAAGATGAAGAGTTCGACGTGGAGACAACAATTTATCCAAGAGACAAAAGAAACTTTAGTAAGGTACGTCCGAGGGTTGGAGGTTAACTTCCGGGCAAGTGAATCCAAGGCCATTTGTCCTGTTTTTTTAGGATGTAAATCCGAGTATACATATCCAATCTTTTATATCAAACTTTTAAACTTAAAACATCCCGTTGACGTATCCTATCGGATTTATTCCCGATTCTTTTTATATCTCTTAAAACCAATTCTGCTCCAAGCCTATGAATACCCGAATAGAAAGTAACCGGCAGCCGCGCTCCCTAAATGAATCCGGCAAGCCCTGTTCCCGAATAAGACCAATCGCATTTTTATTTGTATTCCGCAACATCGGACAAGTCCTTTCTCTCTTTTCACCCTATCTTTGCAGCATTGAAATACCAATTGAATCATGGAAGGAAAAAAGACAACGCAAGAAGAGTATCAGAAGTGTGTGAACGCAGTGGTAGATTATATCAATCTCCACTTAGGTGAAGAAATTGACCTGAGATCACTGGCCAGGATTTCCCATTTCTCTCCTTTTTATTTTCACCGCATCATGAAAGCTTTTTTAGGCGAGCCCGTCGGTACTTTTATCGTCCGGACACGCACTGAGGCCGCAGCCCGCCTATTACGCTACTCATCCGCTCCGATAGCTGATATTGCCTACCGGATCGGATATGCTTCTCCATCCTCTTTCTCCAAAATATTCAAACAGATGTATGGTATTTCACCAACAGAATATCGTAATAATAAAAACTTTGTAATTATGAAACCAGCCATTATCAAACCGGATCTGGAATTGAAAAAGGAAATCAGGGAACTTCCCCAACGAAATGCAATTTACATCCGTCTCTTCGGCGACTATAAACTCAATGACTATGCAGGCACTTGGATACGTCTGATTCAGTTTGTGAAAGAAGAAAAGCTTCCGATGGGAGATCCTTCACCTCTCTGCATCTACCATGATGATCCTAAAGTGACTCCCGCCGGAAAACTTCGGACGGATGTATGTATGTTGTTACCAACAAGCGCAACTCCAAAAGGAAATGTCGGATTCAAACAATTGCCTGCGGGACGTTATGCAACCTTCCTCTACCAGGGGCCATACGATCAGTTACAAGCTGTATATGATACAATTTACGGCAAATATTTACCCGAAATGGAGTGTACCCTGAGAGATGAACCCAGTGCCGAAAGATACCTTAATGATCCTTCATGTACTCTTCCCGAAGAATTATTAACCGAAATCTACATTCCGGTCGAATAAATTCCAAAGAATACAGGTTGGCAAAACGTGATGCTACTTTGCCGACCTGTTCACAATCTGGAAATGCCATAAGAAAAGTCAGAACAAGCAAGACACTATAAACCTAAAAACCTAACTATCAACCTCATGATTATCCCAATCCCCCTTAAAGCAATAATGTAAGAATCTTATAAATGCTTCGATAGCATACTGCCTTGGGTAACAAGTTTATTATATCGTTGGCAAGCTTTCTCTAATATATTTTTCGTTTTAGGACGATATCAATCAGCTAAACGATAAAACTCATTTTTAAACAAGTCTCTCTCGATGATGCGAATCTGCAGCATATAGGATAATATCATACATATATATATCAGATTGTCTTTTCCTGCACTGCGTAAGATTCATGAGATGGGTTGAACCCACACCATAAACACTACCAGTTATACTTTGCAATTCATCCACAACAACACCTGTAAATCAATGTCCGGAAACATGATTTCACACAATGTTTCTCAAAAGTATTTTTCACTTGCTTTCTTATGACAGAAAAACGCACTATCTTTGCATTCGTTCAGCGAAGAAAAAGAAGGGCAAAACGGACTTTTCTACCATTTAAGTTTCAAACTATTGGTAATCAATTAGTCCAATATGCAGCATCGGTGCAAATAAATAACCTAAGAATCATTACCCTATACCCAATTTGAATACCTAAATATTATGGCAGACAATTATATCGAAAGACAATACGAGCAATATGAAGCCAGAAAAGCGGCTTGGGAAAAAGCACGCAAATATGGCAAAAAGAAAACGAGTATCACTCACTCTGCTAAAACGGAACAAGCGGCTCAAACAACAACAGAGCCCCATAATCATAAAAGAGTATTTATAACGGGAGGAGCCAATGGAATTGGTAAAGCTATTGTAGAAATATTCTGTAAAAGTGGGTACCGGGTGGCATTTTGTGACAAAGACGAAATAGCAGGAAAGCGTACTGCAGAAGAAACAGGAGCCATTTTCCATCAAGTTGACATAAGTGACAAGGATATGCTTGAACACTGCATGCAACGCATCATTGAGGAATGGGATGACATTGATGTCTTAATCAATAACGCAGGCATCAGTGACTTCTCTCCTATCACTGAAACAAGCGTAGAAGATTTCGACAGGATTCTATCCATTAATCTACGCCCGGTATTTATTACTTCACACTTCATGGCTGTCCACCGTCAATCGCAAACAACACCCAATCCGTACGGAAGAATCATCAACATCTGCTCTACCAGATATTTAATGAGTGAATCCGGCAGCGAGGGGTATGCAGCCTCTAAAGGGGGAATCTATTCACTAACACATGCGTTAGCCTTGTCACTTGCTCAATTTCATATCACAGTCAATTCTATTGCGCCGGGCTGGATACAAACCCATGACTACGATTGTCTCCGTCCGGAGGATCATGCACAACACCCTTCAAGAAGAGTCGGTAAACCGGAAGATATAGCCCGCATGTGTAGATTCCTTTGTGAAGAAGGAAATGACTTTATCAACGGTGAAAATATCACGATTGACGGAGGGATGACTAAAAAGATGATTTACACAGAATAATATAGTTCCAAACCAAACATACAGAAGTAAAATGGAATATGGTATAATGTACTAAAACCGTCTCCACTTTCCTCCTTCATGATACACTTTATTTTCAAAACAAAGATCGGTCCTTGTCCCTAATTTAAATGATACTCCAAATAAAAAGCTGCCCCCGAAAATCTTCAGGGCACTGAAAAAGCACCCTCGTAAGGATCAGGTTCTTGATTTGTCCAAAGATCTGCTGATCCTTCTAACTAATCGGCAAGACTGTGTCCATAGCAATCGAGAAAGGCATTATGAAATCGAAAGCCATCATAGTTGATGCTACTCACACGGGGGCTCGCAGTTGATCTTTCAAGATATGGAAGACCTTAAAGCCAAGTCCCGTATAAGGTATAAAACAGAACTGAAAAACGCGGAACTAAAGCAGGTATTCGGATACGACAGGGCATTGTCGTACGGGATCTCTTGTATGCAACCGCAAGGCGCTATGGTCATCTTTGCAGCAAATATCAAGAGGATCTTCAAATCAATTTAAGGAAAGCTGCTTTTTTACATAATTAATCAAGATAAGTGTTTGCCTGTCCATACGGACGAGGCTATCAAGCGTTTCAAGAGCTCGCTTTAAAAAAAATAGAAAAGTCGCCAAGTTAGTATTTCTAACTTGGCGACTCTCACTTTTGCTCTTCAAGAAAGCTGATCTGAAAAAACAGAGGTTTTTCAGTGCCGAGATGCTTTTCTTTTTTTTGAGCCTCTTGTCGGATTCGAACCAACGACCCCGAGATTACAAATCACGTGCTCTGGCCAACTGAGCTAAAGAGGCAAGTGGGTAAGCTTACTATATCGCGCCGCTACAACCAACTACCTTTGCTGCGATCAAGCCCTGGAGGATTCGAAGGGAGCTGGCCGTATAGGACTTACCCGGGTGCAAAGGTAGGTATTTTTATTAAACCTGCAATAGGGAGCTTGCATTTTTTTGTAAGGCTCATCAGTAAGCATCTACTTTTCAGAGATTTAAAATCGAAAAAAAAATGTTTTTTTTCTGTCCGGATAGCTTTATTAACTTTAACAGGCATAAATTCCATACCAACCAATATTATTTGTACCTTTGTGCGCTATTTATTTATAAAATGACAGAGAGCAGAAGTAACTTACAAAAATATGCCATGCATTTTGGCACCTATATGGGAGTATACTGGATACTTAAGTTCATTCTATTCCCACTGGGATTATCTATTCCATTTCTTTTATTCCTGTTTTTCGGACTGACTTTAGGAGTTCCGTTTATGGGATATTATTACGCACGCACCTATCGCGACAAAGTATGTGGCGGTTCCATCCGTTTTCTGCAAGCATGGGTATTTATTGTCTTTATGTATATGTTTGCGGCACTCCTTACGGCAGTAGCTCATTATATTTATTTCCGGTTCATCGACCATGGTTTTATTGTAAACACCTATATGGGAATGTTTGACGAATTGACTAATAAAGATGTACCAGGCGTAGAAGGTTATATCGGACAACTCAAAGAAGTGATGGAAATGATCAGTACATTGACACCGATAGACATTACCATGCAACTGATGTCGCAAAATGTGTTCTATGGCAGCATATTAGCCGTCCCCACTGCCTTATTTGTAATGCGAAAGCCCAAATCACCGGAGGTACAACCTCTATAATTTATAATATCTAATTCATATAAAAAATGGATATATCTGTTGTAGTACCGTTGTTCAATGAAGAAGAATCCATCCCGGAACTTTATGCCTGGATTGAGAAAGTGATGAAAGCCAATGGCTTTTCGTACGAAGTTATCTTTGTAAATGATGGTAGTACCGACCGTTCATGGGAAATTATCGAATCACTCCAAAAACAGTCGAGCACAGTAAAAGGCATCAAATTCCGACGAAATTACGGGAAATCACCTGCTCTATATTGCGGATTCGAACGAGCCGAAGGCGATGTAGTAATCACTATGGATGCTGATTTGCAAGATAGTCCCGACGAAATACCGGAACTATATCGCATGATTACCGAAGAAGGGTATGACCTTGTCTCAGGATATAAACAAAAAAGATACGATCCGCTATCGAAAACTTTGCCTACCAAATTATTTAATGCGACCGCACGCAAAGTTTCAGGAATACATAACCTCCACGACTTTAATTGTGGACTGAAAGCTTATCGTAAAGCCGTAGTGAAGAACATCGAAGTATATGGAGAAATGCACCGCTATATCCCTTATCTGGCAAAAAATGCCGGATTTCAGAAGATCGGCGAAAAGGTGGTACATCATCAAGCACGTAAATTCGGAAAGACCAAATTTGGCGGGTGGAACCGTTTCTTCAACGGGTATCTTGACTTAATCTCTCTCTGGTTCCTTTCCAAATTCGGCATTAAGCCGATGCACTTTTTCGGATTGTTAGGTTCACTGATGTTCATACTGGGATTCATCTCAGTGGTTATTGTAGGAGCCAGCAAGTTATACAATATGAGTCACGGCATGCCTTACCGCCTGGTAACAGACTCCCCTTATTTTTATCTGTCACTGACTGCCATGATTATCGGAACACAGCTATTCCTGGCTGGTTTCCTTGGTGAACTGATCTCACGAAACGCTCCGGAACGTAACAATTACCTGATAGAAAAAATAATATAATGAATGATAAATGAAACCTGTACGATGAAAAAATTAATAAAACTGATACTCTTCCTGATGATAGCTTACCCACTGACCGGTGCTATCTTTTCTGCTTGCTCGGAAGAGAGCGACTGCTCCATGACCGGACGTCCGATGGTTTATGCCAATATGTATACCATCAATCCGGAAACAAAAGCCGTACTGAACGACACTCTTGACTCTCTGACTGTAACAGCGTTCGGAACTGACTCAATTATCATCAATAATCAAAAAAAGGTTCATGATATCGCCCTTCCTCTACGCTACACAAGTGACTCTACCATTCTTGTGTTTCATTATACCCCCCTGTTAAGAGACACAATGGTTATCCGACAAACCAATACTCCCTACTTCCAATCGATGGATTGTGGATACAGTATGAAACAAAACATTATCAGTATTCATCCGATCGATTATACAGATACCAATAAAAAGAAATATCATAGCATAGACTCCATATATATCAAATCAAATGCAGCTAACATTAATGGAACAGAAAATCTTAAAATATTCTACCGCTACAATCGTTAGTCTGCTGTGCCTTGCATTCAGTCTTCCGCTCCATGCACAACAACAAAGACCGAATGCACGTCCCTCCACAAAAGAGAAAGCTAAAGAGGAGATAAAAGTGGATACGATTCCATTTTATAATGGTACGTATGTAGGTGTAGACTTATTTGGGTTAGGCAGTAAACTACTTGGAGGGGATTTTCTAAGTTCCGAAGTAAATGTACGGGTGAACTTAAAAAGGAAATTTATCCCCACAGCAGAAATAGGTTTCGGACAGACAGATACTTGGAGCGATAATGGTATCCATTACAAAAGTGCAGCCCCTTACTTCCGTATCGGAGTAGATTATAATGTCGTTAAAGAATATTTGTATGTGGGACTGCGTTATGGATTCAGCAGTTTCAAATACGACATCTCAAGTACACCCTTTTCCGACCCTATTTATGGTGGAAGTATGGCCAATCCGGGATTAATAGACGGTATCTGGGGAGGAAGTGTACCTTATCATTACAATGGACTAAAATCCAATATGCAATGGCTTGAGTTAGTAGCCGGAGTAAACGTTCAAATCTATAAAAGATTCTATATGGGATGGACCTTACGCTTTAAGTTCAAGACCTCGGCTTCAGTCAACGAACATGGAAATCCATGGTATGTACCGGGGTTCGGTGAATATGACTCTTCAAACATAGGTATCACATATACCCTGATTTATAAACTACCATTTTAACGACATGACAGGATTAGAAATTTGGCTGCTTGCAATTGGTTTAGCGATGGACTGTCTCGCTGTCTCTATTGCAAGCGGTATTATTTTAAAACGTATCCAATGGCGGCCCATGCTCGTCATGGCATTCTTTTTTGGACTTTTTCAAGCTATCATGCCTCTATTAGGGTGGCTGGGAGCAAGTACATTCAGTCATCTTATCGAATCGGTTGATCATTGGATCGCCTTTGCCATCTTGGCTTTCCTGGGAGGACGGATGATTAAAGAATCCTTTAAAGAAGAAGATTGTTGCCAAAGATTTAATCCGGCAAGCTTGAAAGTTGTGATAACAATGGCTATAGCAACCAGCATTGACGCATTGGCTATAGGAGTGTCTTTCGCTTTCCTGGGTATTAAGAGTTGCTCGTCCATCCTTTACCCGGTGGGCATTATCGGATTTGTCTCCTTTCTGATGTCTCTTATAGGGCTCATCTTCGGCATCCGCTTTGGATGTGGTATTGCCCGAAAGCTCCGTGCTGAATTATGGGGAGGGATTATACTGATCCTTATCGGAACCAAAATATTAATAGAACACTTATTCTTTAATAATTAGCTATCAACCACAAGCCACAAGACCCTGGAAAATCATAAACAGGTTTGTCGCTTGCATACTTTTATTCATTATGGAAAAGAAAACAAGAAAAAGCTTTATTTGGCTGGCTATCCTTCTGTTGGGAACAATCTGGATATTAGCTCAACGCAATAAACAGGTACCTTACAACAGTATCAACGGCCTTGTATTCGGTACTGTATATAATATTACTTATCAATATGACGGTAATCTGAAAACAGAAATTGACGCTGAATTAAAGAGGTTCGACGGTTCCCTCTCCCCTTTCAATGACACGTCTGTTATTACCCGTGTCAACCGTAACGAAGAAATTGTAACGGATACTTTCTTCCAAACCTGTTTCAACAGATCCATGGAAATCTCAGCCGAAACCCAAGGAGCTTTCGATATTACAGTAGCTCCGTTGGCTAACGCATGGGGATTCGGTTTCAAGAAGGGTGCCTTCCCTGACTCAACCATGATAGACAGCCTGCTCCAAATCACAGGTTACCAAAAAGCGAAACTGGAAGACGGCAAAGTAATAAAAGAAGATCCCCGAGTGATGTTAAGTTGCAGTGCAGTGGCCAAAGGTTATTCAGTAGATGTGGTAGCGCGGTATCTGGATAGCAAAGGTATTAAGAACTACATGATCGATATAGGTGGAGAACTGGTCGTAAAGGGACTGAATCCCAAAGATGAAGCATGGAGAATCGGCATTAACAAACCGGTAGACGATTCGTTATCCCTCAATCAAGAGATACAAACAACGCTCAAGTTGACAGATGTCGGCATTGCTACTTCCGGAAACTATCGTAACTTTTATTATAAAGATGGCAAAAAGTATGCCCATACCATCGATCCCCGTACCGGATATCCGGTACAACACAACATTCTTTCGGCAACCGTAGTTGCAGAGGATTGCATGACCGCCGACGCATTGGCTACAGCCTTTATGGTAATGGGATTGGATGAAGCGGAGGCATTTACAAAATCACACCCCAACATAGGTGCTTATTTTATCTACAGTGATGAGAAAGGGGAGTTGAAAAGCTATTTCACAAAAAACATGGAACAATATCTTGATAAATAAAAAGAATATCCCCGGAGAAATATGTATATCCTTTCTCCGGGGATATTCTTTCGGGAGATACCGACGCAAACTGCCTACTTCATAAACACGAAATATACAGCCGCTATCAAACAGACAAAAGCAGCCACATGATTCCAATGTAATGACTCTCCTTTAAACAGTAAAGTAGAAAAGACAGTAAATATGATCAAAGTGATCACTTCTTGTATTATTTTGAGTTGCATTAATGAAAATGGCCCCCCGTTCCCACTAAACCCCAATCTATTGGCCGGAACCTGACAAGAATATTCTGCCAGCGCAATGACCCATGAAAACAAAACCACGCCATACAGAGGCCAATTACTGATCATTTTTGTCTCCTGCAGTTTCAGATGCCCATACCAGGCAAAAGTCATAAAAATATTGGAAACAATCAATAACGAAATTGCATAAACACCTTTCATACTTATATTTGAAATTAAAATTCGACTTCTTTAGGCAGTAACTCTTCCTGTACATTCGTCATGCTTCCCCAAAGGCTATATCGGGCTTCCGGATTCATCTTTTCCAATTGGCGGAGTATTCCTTTCATATCACTACGGCTCGACTGCGATTCATATGGACAGTTTTTTACTTGCTTCCTGTATCCACGTATCTGCGTGAGTTCCAGCAGATCTGCTTCGTGCACCAGACACATCGGACGAATAATAGTCATATCAAACTTATTCATTACTAACCGTGGAGGCATTGTGCTGAATGCTCCTTGATATGTAATATTCATCAATAGTGTTTCCAGAATATCGTCCATGTGATGTCCGAGAGCAATCTTATTGCACCCCTGTTCTTTGGCAACTGTAAACAAGGCTTTTCTCCGATTCCACGAACAAAGAAAGCAAGGAGATTTGCGGGTATCAGTAGAAGGATCAAATGAGGTTTCATAAACAACCAACGGAACTCCATAACTTTCAGCATGTGCACGAAGATAATCCAAATCACTCTGATAGGGAATATTCTTCATAACCACATGTACTGCCACCACCGAAAAACGAGGTTTGAAAATACGTGAACGTTTACCTAATAATTCCACCAATGCCAAAGAATCTTTCCCTCCCGAAAGACCGACAAGCACTTTATCTCCCTCTTCTATCAGTCCATATTGAACTATCCCTCTATTAAACCGTTTTTCGATACGCCGAATGGTTTTCTCTTCTTCCGTAATCTGTGCCATAACTCTTTTAAAAATCGGCTGCAAAAGTAAGAGAAAAGAATGATTTAAAGAAGAATTAACATAATAGAAGAAGAGAAAAAAGGTTTATTTCCAATTAATTTGTATTTTTGAACTTCCGAATAATAACCCGAGACCATTTATGAAGAAAAAAAATATTCTATTCTTTCTATTATGCTTTCTCCTGACAAGCGTATCGGCACAAACCTTGGAACAAGCAAGGGGTATGTACGGTAAAGGACAATATGCTGAAGCCAAACCCGTTTTCCAGAAATATGTTAAATCGCAACCGGCAAACGGTAATTATAATCTATGGTATGGCGTATGTTGTCTTAAAACCGGTGATGCAGCCGAAGCGTTGAAGTATCTGGAAACTGCAGTAAAAAAGCGAATTCCGAGCGGGCAGCTGTACCTTGCGCAAACTTACAATGATCTATACCGGTTTCAGGATGCGGTAGACTGCTATGAAACATACATAGCTGACCTATCAAAACGAAAGAAACCCACAGAAGAAGCGGAACAACTGCTGGAAAAGGCAAAAGGAAATCTTCGCATGCTGAAAGGAGTAGAAGACGTATGTGTCATCGATAGCTTTGTAGTAGACAAGGTCGACTTCTTGAAAGCTTATAAAATAAGTGAAGAGGCAGGTAAACTTTTCACTTACAATGATTATTTCAAAACCAAAGGTTATCATCCGGGAACGGTTTATGAAACAGAAATCGGAAATCGCATTTATTACAGCGAACAAGGAGAAGAAAACCTGAATATCCTGTCCAAGACCAAAATGTTGGATGAATGGAGTCAAGGGAAACCACTTCCGGGAAGTATTAATGCCTCGGGAAACGCCAATTACCCATACGTATTGTCGGATGGAGTGACTATCTATTATGCTTCCGACGGCGATGGTTCTATGGGAGGATACGATATTTTTGTGACCCGATATAACACTAATACTGATACCTATCTGGTTCCGGAAAATGTAGGAATGCCTTTCAACTCTCCTTACAACGATTATATGTATGTCATCGATGAATACAATAATCTGGGATGGTTCGCTTCCGACCGTCACCAACCCGAGGACAAGGTTTGTATATACGTTTTCGTACCCAATGAATCCAAACGGACTTATAATTACGAAGCAATGAATCCGGAAGAAATAATCGGGTTAGCTCACCTCCATTCTTTGGAGAGTACCTGGAAAGATCAGAAAATAGTGGATAATGCCCGCCAACGCCTTGAAGCAGCTATTAACCACAAACCTGACATACAACAAAACTTCGATTTTGAGTTTGTTATTGACGACCATTCTACCTACCATCATTTGACGGATTTCAAATCTCCTAAAGCCAAACAACTGTATTTGAAATACGAACAGATGGAGAAAGACTACCGTCAGCAAACTAACAAACTAACTAACCAACGTGAGGGATTTGCACGGTCTAACAAAGACGAACAAACGAAAATGGCTCCGGCTATCCGTGATCTTGAGAAAAGGATATTCCAAATGTCGAAAGAACTGGATAAACAGGCTATCGAAGTCCGGAACGCAGAAAAACAAAATTTAAAATAACCCAATTATGGATGTACTGATCATCATTGCATTGATTGTTGCAGCAGTAATACTCTTTTTAGTTGAACTGTTTGTGATTCCGGGTATCAGCCTTGCCGGTATTTCGGCTTTGGTTTGCATCATCTATGCCAACTATTACGCTTTTGTCAATCTGGGGACAGGGGCGGGATTCACAACACTTATCATTTCAGGAGTCGCCTGCATCGGTTCGCTTGTCTGGTTTATGCGATCGAAAACTCTGGATAAGCTCGCATTGAAGAAAGATATAACATCCAAAATAGACCGAAGTGCTGCCGAAAAAGTAAAAGTGGGCGATACGGGTATCACAGTTACCCGCCTGGCTCAGATTGGCAATGCTGAAATCAATGGGAATATCATAGAAGTAAAATCAATGGACGGTTTACTGAATGAAAAAACTCCGATTATAGTCAATCGGATCACTGATGGAATAATCTTTGTCGAAAAACTAAAATCCTAATATTCATTTAAAATCAAGCACAATTATGAATGTCGAACCCATGTATCTGACTATCTTCTTGATAGCAGGAGGTATTATCTTCCTGGTTCTCTTCTTTCATTATGTACCTTTCTTCCTGTGGTTGTCAGCCAAAGTATCGGGAGTTAATATTTCACTGGTACAACTTTTCCTGATGCGTATCCGTAATGTTCCGCCCTACATCATCGTACCCGGTATGATCGAAGCACATAAAGCGGGATTGAGTAACATAACCCGTGACGAACTTGAAGCACACTATCTGGCAGGCGGTCATGTGGAACGGGTAGTTCATGCGCTGGTATCGGCATCAAAAGCCAATATTGAACTTCCATTCCAGATGGCTACTGCTATTGACCTCGCAGGCCGTGATGTCTTCGAAGCTGTACAGATGTCAGTTAATCCAAAAGTTATTGATACACCTCCCGTAACAGCTGTTGCCAAAGACGGTATCCAGTTGATAGCCAAAGCACGTGTGACGGTACGCGCCAATATCCGCCAATTGGTGGGTGGTGCCGGTGAAGATACAATCCTGGCACGTGTAGGCGAAGGTATCGTTTCATCAATCGGTTCCTCTGAAAACCATAAGTCAGTACTTGAGAATCCTGATTCTATCTCAAAACTGGTACTACGCAAAGGACTCGATGCAGGTACTGCCTTTGAGATCCTCTCTATTGATATCGCCGATATCGATATAGGTAAGAATATTGGTGCTGCTCTACAGATAGACCAGGCAAATGCCGATAAGAATATTGCGCAAGCCAAAGCAGAAGAGCGTCGCGCAATGGCTGTGGCTACCGAACAGGAAATGAAAGCCAAAGCAGAAGAAGCCCGAGCTAATGTGATTCAAGCAGAAGCAGAAGTCCCCAAAGCCATGGCTGAAGCTTTCCGCAATGGAAATCTTGGTATTATGGATTATTATAAGATGAAAAACATCCAGGCTGACACCTCAATGCGTGAAAATATAGCTAAGCCAATTGGCGGATCTACCAGCAAACCACTGGGTGATTAAAGAGAAATCATTCACCACAAACTACACAGCATACCACAACTGATTGGAGAAGAATAATCTCTTAAAAAGAGTGGTTAATCTATGTAATTTGTGGTGAACTTATTTATAAAACTAAAACCTTTCAATAACATGAAAAAGTATTTTCCTTCCTCCGAATTAATCATTAATGAAGATGGTTCGGTATTTCATTTGCATGTAAAGCCGGAATGGTTGGCAGACAAAGTTATATTGGTAGGTGATCCCGGACGGGTGGCTCTCGTAGCTTCTCACTTCGAAAACAAAGAATGCGAAGTGGAAAGCCGCGAATTTAAGACTATAACCGGAACTTACAAAGGCAAGCGAATAACGGTCGTATCTACAGGTATCGGTTGCGACAACATCGACATTGTGATTAATGAACTGGATGCTCTGGCAAATATCGACTTTCAGACACGGGAAGAGAAAGAGCACCTTCGGTCATTGGAATTAGTCCGTATCGGTACTTGTGGGGGACTGCAACCCAATACACCGGTTGGAACTTTTGTCTGTTCCGAAAAATCAATCGGTTTTGATGGTCTATTGAATTTTTATGCCGGACGCAATGCCGTTTGCGATCTTCCTTTTGAGCGGGCATTTCTGAACCACATGGGTTGGTCTGGCAATATATGCGCTCCTGCCCCTTATGTGATTGATGCCAATGCTGAATTGATTGACCGTATTGCTCAAGATGATATGGTACGTGGAGTTACCATTGCAGCGGGAGGCTTTTTCGGACCGCAAGGACGTGAACTTCGTGTTCCTTTGGCAGATCCCAACCAAAATGACAAAATCGAAAAGTTTGAATACAAGGGTTATAAAATAACTAACTTTGAAATGGAGAGTTCCGCTCTTGCCGGCCTCGGCAAGCTGATGGGACACAAAGCCATGACAGTCTGTATGGTTATAGCCAACCGTTTGATCAAAGAAGCGAATACGGGCTATAAAAATACCATCGATACATTAATAAAAACTGTTCTTGACCGAATCTGATGAATCTATCATTTGCCGCCATTGATTTCGAAACAGCCACAGGATACATGAAAAGTGCCTGTGCCGTAGGTATTGTCACCGTTACCGACGGAGAAATTACGGATGAATATTACAGCCTGATTCAACCACCGGAGAATGAATACTGGCGTGCAAATATCCTCGTACATGGAATAACCCCGGAAATGACGGAATCACTTCCGGGGTTTCATGCCATTTATCCTGAAATAAAAAAGCGGTTGCAAGGAAAAGTAATAGTTGCACATAATGAGCAATTCGACCGTAATGTACTAAAACGCACCATGCAGATGTACAGACTGGACTATGACGAACTATTACTTCCGGAACATTGGGAATGTACCTGCCGAATCTACCGTTCTTTGGGATATAAACCAGTCAATCTGAGTGCTTGCTGCGAACGGGAGGGAATTGAACTTAAGCACCACGAAGCCCTTTCCGACGCCCGGGGATGTGCAATACTTTATCTTAATTATCTTGAGAGATACCGTCCGTTTAATACCCTATGGTGAAACGTTCCTGATGATGCTCCGGCTTTTCAAGTTCATCAACCATGGCAGCGGCATAATCTTCTACGGAAATATGACTGTTACCCACAATATCTACAATCATATCATCCTTACCCAGACGGTATCTTCCGGTACGTACTCCCGGAGCCATATCTGCTGCCGGTGAGAAGAAGACCCAATCAATCTCTTTTTCCTTCTTCAAAAAATCAAGGTAGAAATCACTTAAAGCCCTCACCCCGGGCAATATTTTTTCGGGAACTTCTCCCGAATCAACGAGACGAATACCCGGAGCAATAAACAATGAACCGGCCCCTCCCACCATTAAAAAACGGTTGACTCCGGCCTTTTTCACACCATCAATAATCGTTAGATAGACCTCAATGGTTTCCTTATATATATTAGGGTTATTCCAACCCGGATTAAAAGCACTAATCACGGCATCGGCACCTTGACAAACTTCACAAACTTCATCTAATGAAGAGACATCGGCTTTCTTCACTTCCAGATTCTCATTCTCAATCTTAATTTTTTCAGGATGACGAACTACCGCCGTCACATGAAATCCACGGTTCAAAGCTTCATTTAGAATAGCCGAACCCACGAAGCCGCTGGCTCCGATTATCACAACTTTCTTCATAATCCAATTTATCTATACAGTATTATTTGTTTTCTACATAACACTCTATATCATAAATTGTTGCATCGAAAAACAGGCTTATCTTCCCTCCTGCAAATAAGCTTTGATAGTTTCTCTCAGCTTTTCCAGAGGATAAGGTTTCGCAATCACTTCGTTACACCCTGCTTCAATAGCCTGCTCCCCTTCCGGACAGAATGCATATGCTGTAACCGCAATAATCGGTACCTCTTGCGAAATTGCACGAATTTTAGCTGTCGCCTGAATACCATTCATCACTGGCATTCGGATATCCATCAGAATCAGATCGGGCTTCTCACGCATGAAACTTTTTACTGCTTCCTCTCCATTTGGCACCCAAAGAATTGTATATTCTTTCTTCAAAAAGGCATTAATCTGCAGATAACCGGACTCCACATCTTCCGCTATCAGTATCTTCTTCTGCCGGTTGCTCAGTCCCACAGTGACGGTTGCATTTCCTCTTTCCGCAACCGTAACTTTTTGCTCTTGCTTATTGGGCAGATAAAGAGTGAAAGTACTCCCCTTCTCAAGCTCGGATTCCACTTCGATCCGACCTCCTAACCGTTCCACAATACTTTTACAGATAGGTAAACCCAATCCTGTACCTTGTACAAAATCATTCAACTTCTCAAAACGGGTAAATATCAAAGGGAGCTTATCTTTAGAAATGCCACAACCGGTATCTGCCACATAAAATTTCACCCATTCTTCCTCTTTTACAAGTCCAAAGGTGATGCTCCCCTCAATCGTATTTTTAATTGCATTCGATAAGAAATTAAACAATACCTGTGTTACACGATTTCTGTCCGTCGAAATCCAGATTTCATCTGATGGACGAATCACATTTAGTTCGACCCCTTTCTTCATTTTAAGACGGTGTACCTTATACACTTCATCTACCAGCCCGCTTATTTCTGTCAACTGACAGTGCATTTCCGATTTACCAGACTCTATGCGTGACAAATCAAGAATATCATTGATCAGTTGCAGCAATAGATTACTATTCTGCTGGATAATCCCTAAATACTCCTCTTTCTCCTTTTCATCCTCAGTCAGAGCTATTATCTCCGAGAAACCGACAATCGCATTCAAAGGAGTACGTATTTCATGGCTCATATTAGCAAGAAACAGCGATTTCATCCGGTCCGCCTCTTCTGCCCGCCGTTTAGCATCAAGCAATTCTTGCGAGCGCCGTATCCGGTCACCTATATCATGAATCAGAGCTAATACCTTATTCCCCTCAAACGGAGCAATACGCGCCTGAAAATAATGTCTGCCGGTTTCTACATCTAAAGGATATTCTATTTCTTTCAGTTTTCCACTTTTCAGACATTCACGTATACTACTGATAAACAATTCGCTGACCTCCTCTGAATAAATAGATCTCCCATCTGCTCCTTTCAAGACTTCTACCGGATGTAAAAGTTCCGTACCGGGTGCCATCAATACATCCGTGATAAAGAAATTATCATCAAAAATAAATATAAACTCAGGGAGTGCCTCAATAATTTTCCGGTTTCGCTCTTCAAGCTGTCTGATCTGCACTTCTTTTTCACAGCGTGAAGTAATATTGGCAGTATATGCTATAATTTTATCAGAACCATTCTCCTTATTCTTCTTATACGCAATGAAATTATCTTCAAGCCAAATTGTTTTTCCATGCTCTCCCAAGCAACGCACTACTATTTGAGAAGTCTTTGTATCCGACTCAAGCATGCGGTTAAAAGCTGTTTGATAAGAAGTAACATCATCCGGATGAGCAAACCGATAAAAGTCATTAATTTCTCTGAAAACAATTCCTGCTTCCTTTAAACCCAAGATACTAAAATATTCATCTGTAAAATTACATTCGCCCGTGGGAATATCGTATTCCCAGAATGCAATCTGATGTCCGGCCAAAACAGAAGTGATCTTCTGGTAATCCTCTTTTAATTTTTCAATATTCTCCATCCCCGAAAATGAATCTTTTGCGTGTCCCATAGCCATAAAATTTGTCTTGCTGTATGCGAGCAAAGATAAAATAATAAAGCATAACTTCTATCTGTTTACTCTGTTTTTTACAGAGAAAGCTCTATCTTTGCCACTCAAAATGAAATAGATAATGAATCAAGACACAATTTGCGCCATAGCAACCGCTCAAGGAGGAGCCATCGGAAGCATTCGTGTTTCCGGTCCTGAAGCAATAACCATCACCAGTCGTATTTTTACTCCGGCTAAACCCGGAAAGCTGCTGAGTGAACAAAAGCCTTATACGCTAACTTTCGGCCGAATTTATAACGGAGAAGAACTGATAGACGAGGTTCTCGTCAGCCTTTTCCGGGCCCCACATTCCTATACGGGGGAAGACAGTACTGAAATCACTTGTCACGGCTCATCCTATATTCTACAGCAAGTAATGCAATTGCTGATAAAAAACGGATGCCGTACCGCACAGCCAGGAGAATACACTCAACGAGCTTTCCTCAATGGTAAGATGGATTTAAGCCAGGCCGAAGCTGTAGCCGACCTAATAGCCTCATCTTCTGCCGCCACCCATCGTCTTGCTCTGAGTCAAATGCGTGGCGGATTTAGCAAGGAATTGGCAATATTGCGCGAGAAACTATTGAACTTCACATCAATGATTGAGCTGGAATTGGATTTCAGTGAAGAAGATGTGGAATTTGCCGACCGATCTGCCTTGCGCCAGTTAGCTGACGGAATTGAGAAGGTGATCGCACGCCTTGTAGACTCGTTCAGTGTAGGAAATGCTATAAAGAATGGTGTTCCGGTAGCTATTATCGGAGAAACCAATGCAGGAAAATCTACCTTACTTAATGTTCTGTTGAACGAAGATAAGGCAATTGTCAGTGACATTCACGGCACAACACGCGATGTCATTGAGGATACTGTAAATATAGGTGGTATCACTTTTCGCTTTATCGATACAGCCGGCATTCGGGAAACTAACGATATGATTGAAAGTCTGGGTATCGAACGAACTTTTCAAAAACTCGATCAGGCAGAGATTGTACTATGGATAATTGATTCAGCAGACGCAATCTCACAGCTAAAACTACTCTCCGATAAGATTCTTCCTCGTTGTGAACACAAACAATTGATTTTAGTCTTTAATAAGGTAGAACTGATAAATGAAACTCAGAAAAATGAACTTACCTCACAACTTTCCGAGCATGTCGGTTCGGAAATAGAATCTATTTTTATTTCTGCGAAACAACGTCAGCACACGGATGAACTCCAACAAAAACTTGTAGCAGCTGCCCATTTACCAACAGTCACACAGAATGATGTTATTGTAACGAATGTCCGTCATTACGAAGCACTGACACGTGCGTTGGATGCAATTCACCGGGTACAAGAAGGATTGGATGCAAATATTTCCGGGGATTTTCTTTCACAAGACATACGTGAATGTATTTTCCATTTATCCGATATAGCAGGGGAAGTGACCAATGATATGGTGCTACAGAATATATTTGCACATTTTTGCATCGGCAAGTAAGTGGTGGTTACCAACGATTAGCATATAACATCAATGATTATTAAGGCGTTCATTTTGAACGCCTTTCTTTTTAGCCTTATAAGCGATGGTTATCGTTTATAGGGCTTTTTCAGCTCATTTTTGTACCGCATTTGTTGCTCGCTTGTTACTCTCCGATTTTAGGTCGGAAAGGTCGTGGAGAAAGTTGACTGTGGTTGACTATGATTTACGATAGTTGAACAAAATGGAGAAATAACAAGAGAAATAAACCTCTAAAAGTAACGAATATGGCAACAAGTAAAATGAAAATCAAGAAGGTATGTGAATGGTGTGGCACAACATTCTATGCCCAAAAACTAACAACACGTTTCTGTTCTCATCGATGTAGCAACCTTGCATACAAGGAAGCTGTTCGGCAAAAGAGAATACAAGAAGTAGAAACCAAAGTCCAAACGGTCATCAGAGAACAACCCATATCTGATTTTAAGGACAAAGAATATCTGTCATTCAAAGAGGCTGCAACTTTATTAGGGCTGAGCAAACAAGCCATCTATAAAATGGTATATGCTGGAAAGCTGCAAGCATTCCGCATAAGTAGCAGGTTATCTTTTATCCGTAAAGGAGATATTGACCGAATGTTAGAAGCTCGTCCCTATGAACAGCGACAGCCTAAAGACACCATTCCCATCACCGACTTCTACACCACTGCCGAAGTGAAAGAGAAATACCATGTAAACGAGTCATGGATATTTGTGGTAGCCAAGAAGAACAACATCCCCCGAACTTTCAATCGTGGCAAGACCTACTGGAGCAAGAAACATATAGATGCTTACTTTACCAAGAAAGCCCCGAATCCTGATATTACTGAATGGTATAGTACCCAAGAAATGCAGGAGAAGTTCGGCATGACCCTATCTGCCATCTATTGTTTCGTTTCCAAGAATGCCATCCCCAAGAAGAAAGAGGGCATCATGGTGTACTATTCCAAGAAGCACGTAGATATAGCCAAGGGAATTGCCATACCAGAAGAACCGCAATACTATACGGTAACCGAAGCGATGGAGAAGTTCAATCTCACCCGAGACCAACTCTATCACTATGCAAAGTATCATAATATCCCCAAGGTCAAAAAAGGCAAATACACGCTTATCTCCCAACCGGAATTGGATAAGCTACTCGCAGCCCCAAAGATTGAATAAGTTATTTTTCGGTGAATGTACCCACCATTGAATCACCTTATTCCTTTGCACCAAACAAATGTAAAACTCTAAATATTAAACAGTATGTCACACACGTGTACAAAAGTAACAGTTCGCCAAAGAGCGATTCGGAATGATCGCATCTCCTTGTATCTGGATTATTATCCGGCAGTCCGTAACCCCGAAACGATGCAGATGAGCCGCAGGGAATACCTCGGTATCTACATCTATGCCCATCCTAAGAACGAGATGGAACGTGAGTTCAACAACGACATGTTGAACAAGGCAGAGGCTATTCGTTGTATCAGAGTACAATCACTCATTAACGAAGAGTTCGGTTTCTTGGATAAAACCAAGCAAAAAGCCGATTTCCTCGCCTACTTCAAAAAGATGTGCCGGAACAAAGACCAGAAATGGCAATTCGTTTATCAGCATTTCTACAACTTCGTCAAAGGGCAATGTACCTTTGGCGATGTGAATGTGGATTTATGCAAGAAGTTCCGTGAGTATCTGTTGAACGCCAAGCAACTCAAACACAGCAACCGCCCCATATCTCTCAATTCGGCATCCGGCTACTACTCTACATTCAGAGGATTGTTGAAAATTGCCTATCGGGACAAGTGGTTTCGGGAGAACATTAATGATTACCTTGATAAGATTGAACCACAAGATGTGAAGAAAGAATACCTGACATTGGACGAAGTGAAGCAACTCGCAGCCACTCCTTGCGACATCCCAGTTTTGAAAGCAGCTTCTTTATTCGCTTGTCTAACAGGCTTACGCATCAGTGATATTCTAAACCTGCAATGGGAAGACTTCACTATCGCTCCCGACCAAGGCTATTGCTTGCGTATCAGAACACAGAAAACCCAGACGGAAGCGACACTTCCCATCAGTTACGAAGCCTACGAACTATGCGGCACACCCGGAACAGGCAAAGTATTCAAGGACTTGAAACGGAGTATGATTAATTATCCACTGAAAAGCTGGCTCAAAAAGGCAGGAATAACGAAACCGATAACCTTTCACGGGTTCAGACATTCGTATGCGGTCATACAAATATCCTTGGGTACAGATATTTACACTGTTTCAAAGATGCTAACCCATAAGAACGTGTCCACGACTCAAATATATGCCGATTTGGTCAATTCCAAGAAGCGAGAAACAGCCAATAAAATATCACTCAAGTAAATTGCAGCTATGAAACGAGGAATCATAACCAACAACGGACAAGGCATCTATATTTCTGATGGCGAAGTATGGATGACCACTTGGGAGCTTGCAGACTTGTTTTATACAACGGCTGGAACTATCCATACAGCAATTAAGAAAATCCTGAAAGTCAATGTTTTGAAGAACCACGAAGTTTGCAAGTATATCAAATTGGAGAATGGGAACAATGCCGATGTGTATAATTTCGATATGGTTATAGCTCTGTCCTATCAAATAGATACAGGACATTCTGCTGCATTTAGAAAATGGTTTATCAATAAAGCTACCTTCAAGCAGAGGGACATATCGCTATTTATTCCAATAAGCTCTGCTAACACTTATAATTGCTGATACCCCCAACATAGAAGTCCGATGTAGGTTAGCCTATGTCGGACTTTCCTTTTCTATTGTGGCACAGGTGGCATAGAAAAATGCTACATATCGAGGACAAATGCTACCACTTATTTGACTTTGTATCAGAATCTCCAACAAACAACATATATTTGCGCACAAACGATTAATACATATCACTATGGAGCAGAAAAAGACAGAACATATTACATTGCATCTGATTGTTTTTGGTACAATAGCAATCATTGGTGTTTTAGCCCGCCAGACCGTACTACACTATGGTTGGGACGAGTTCAGCAGCTACCTCATTTTGGTGGTATGCTCCATTATTATGGGTGCAATCTATCTCAATCTGCAAATGGTATTCAGGCAACTTCTTTCTCCAACAATAGAAAGATGCTTTATGAGATTTGAGTGTTATCGCAACAAAACGGTGATAACTGAAATTCCAATAGAACATCATGAAGTTATTGAATGTGCCATAGATACAGAACTTATCGTTTCTGAATCTGAACAAAAAGTTGAAACTACATCTGACACCACAGAAGAAATTTCTATTCCCTCACTTTCTAAATCCAGTGAAAATGTGGCGGAACTTCCAAAAGAAGTAGTCATCCCCCCTACATCCAGCAATACTTCTATAGAAGAATCCAGCCAGCCATCAGAATACGAGATATACCATGCTACCGCTATGGCTGAAAAAGAACGAGCATCGCAAGAAAAATTAGATAAGGTTCTTACATATGTAAAACAAACTCTAGTTCTCTATCTTAATGAAACAGACCTTAATCGCTTATGTGGATATGTTACAGAATATTACATGTCAGACACTCAGCCTAAAGTCGAACATATAAAAGTTGATTCTCAATTAAAGACCATCGACATCATGCACTTTGGATGGAATATCGGCAAGGCTTTCGGCAAGCCACGCTTACAGACTGCCACTTTTATCAAAAGAGTATTTGCTCATACCCTCCGTGATTCAGAAATATCTACCATTGAGCGAAAAATGTCGCACACGGAATCAGAGTGTCGTATCAAACTAGATAGAAAAATTGCATAATTAATACTGGCATTTATTTAAAACAGCCTCATATCGAATATCATTAAAAGCTTTAGTCAATAACATTCCATTTTCCTTTGCAACGGGAACCAGTAACTGAGCTTTATATTTTTCTATAGACCTTGCAACCTTATCTTTTAAATCAATTGATGTTAATGGTTCAGTCATCGTTGCAAACTCCTGATTCACTTGCGATAACACTTTTTCCATCAGCTTATTATCTAATTCAATTATAGTTTTTTGTGCAATTTCTTTTGTTTTGTCTGTAGCTTGGAGTAAATACATACATTTATCAAAATCACCATTCTTTTTGTATGTTCCAGATGCATCAATACCAGGGAAAGGATGTAATTGTATTGAAAATACGGAAGACCCAATACTCGCATCAAATAAGTTTCCATTACTATTTGAACCTAAATCAAAAGTTTGATCTTGATAATATATATTTAAAAGATATAATGCTCCCAATGAACGTATGAAATGTTTTAAGGTTCCTTTATGTAACGACTTTCCTCTATTATGTTTTACTGCTTGATAAGCTTTTTGCCAATCTGAAGAACTAGTACCTCGTTTATATGCTTTATGTAGTGGTACTAAATATAGATTTTCATCTTGTTCCAAATACAATATTGGACTTGAGACCATAACAACTTTGTTACTTAAACGCCATTTTGACTCTAATAGAGCCAAGCAATCTGTATCAAAATATAAATCTTTATCATCTGGTTTAGTACCTCCTTCTCTAAAATATAATTCTTTAGATATGGATTCTATTTCTACACTTGTACGAATCAATAAATCAGCAATTTTCATTGAATAAACATCAAGCTGTTTATCATCTATATGAATAATCTCTGCTAAAGCTAATAATTCACGTTCAAGTGATTTATATACATTCCAATATAAATTATTTTTCATCTCTATTGCATTTAAGAACAAAATCTGATGGTAAAATTACAAAAAGTTATTCATCCTTAAATTCAACTACCGTTATTTTATCTGTATAAAATCTGATATTTCATAAAAATCACCTCTTTTTCATCAATAACTTCTAATAACTAGTACAAAGAACATAATCAAACATATAATACAAATTAATTATCAATGACTTATCATCAATAACTACCATCAAAAGTTATTCATCAGTTATATTTTGGTGAATGATTCCACCATTGAAACACCTGTTTCCTTTGCCGTCGAACAATTAAAAACGATTGGCGTATGCAAAAAGAAACAGTAACATTTGATAAGCTGCCCGAAGCGGTAGGTTATCTGACCGAACAGGTCATTGAGTTGAAAAGAATGGTTTCGGAACTTCAACCACCGGCATCAGACAAACATGTATTGGTTGAAATTGAGGATGCTTGCCGTATCATCAAAAAAGCCAAGCCTACCATATATACATTGGTACGCAAAGGGATACTTCCGGCTTACAAGAAGGGCAAGAAACTCTATTTCTATGAGGACGAACTTCTCGCTTGGATTGAGAACGGACGGAGAAAGACTGCCGAGCAGACATACGAGGAGATGCTTGCTAATATGCAGAGCGGTGTCCGCCATAAGCCCAAATCATCGGTACAATTTTAACGAATTGGGCTATGGATACATATTCTATTAATCCGGCATCCATCATTGATGAAGCGATTGATTTAAGCACAAGATTGTTTGGTACGGCATTCCCCATCAGCATATTCCCGGCAAAAATTCAACGCATTATCCGTGAGGTACACGAATGCCATAACTACCCTACTGACTACATCGCCGCAGCCATCCTTACGGCAATAGCGGTCGGCATAGGTAACACGCATCTTGCCCAAATCAAACAAGGCTGGCTGGAAAGCCCCATCCTGTATATGGCATTGATTGGAAGACCGGGAGCTAACAAAAGCCATCCGCTCAGCTTTGCGATGAAACCGTTTCTTGATTATGACTACCGACAGAATCAGGAATTTGAAAAGGCTCTTGCCAAGTACGATGAGCTGATGAGCATGAGCCGCAAGGAACGTGCGGAAAGCGGTGGAGAGCAATTTCCGCAAGAGCCTATCCGCAAACGCTTCTTGGTTTCGGATGTAACGCCCGAAGGATTGAGCCTCATTCATGCGCAAAATAAACGCGGGCTATGCTTGTGGGCCGATGAATTATCCGCTTGGTTCAAGAACTTCAATCGATACAACAACGGTTCGGAAGAACAGTTCTGGCTTTCGGTATTCAGTGCCAAGACCACCATATCCGACCGCAAGAATGCCAAGAGTTCCATCTTCATCAAGCGTCCGTATATATCGGTCATTGGTACTATCCAAAAGAAAATCCTGAACGAGTTGGCTAAAGGTGAACGCTCCAGCAACGGGTTTATCGACCGCATCCTGTTTGTGATGCCCAATCTGCAACAGAAGGCACGATGGAATGACAAAGAATTGCCGGAAGATATAGAACAAGAATGGAATGCCATTATTGACCAACTTATACAATCAGAGTGTAACCTCAATGAACAAGGAGAGATTGACCCGCAAATTCTCTGCTTCTCAGAGGATGCCAAGAAACGGCTTTACGAGTGGCAGCACCATTTCTCAGAGCTGTGCGACCGGGAAACAAATGATACCATCGTAAGTATCTATTGCAAGCTGGAGATATACATCATCCGCTTCTGCCTGATTATCCAACTGGCACGATGGACTTGCGGAGAGTGTGACAAGACGTGTATCGACCTGCTGGCCGTGGAGAGAGCCATTAAACTGACGGAGTATTTCAAAGAGTCCGCATTGAGCGTACAGAATATTCTGAATGAAAATGCCCTCAACAGCCAGCAACAAGCGATAGTCAATCTGTTGCCTCCTTCCTTTACTACTGCCCAAGCTATACAGGTAGCCGAGCAAAACGGAATGAAGGAGCGGACATTTCAACGCTTCCTCAATGACAATATCGGGACGTTGTTCCGCAAAGAGAAGCATGGAGAATATTCAAAGATTAACCTGTGACATTTTTGTCGGTTTTGACACTTTCCAAGCGAAAACGACAATAACGACAAAAATGACACATATAAAAAGAAACATACAATGAGTACACATAGATTCATATTAGAACCCTACAAAGGTGTCAGCACCCGGCATACTTGCCCGAACTGCCACCGCAAAAGATGTTTTTCAAAGTATATCGATACAGAGAAACAAATCCGGTTCCCTGATTACGTAGGTCGTTGCGACCACGAGCAAAAATGTGGTTATCACTTCACGCCCCGTGATTACTTTGAACGGAATCCGTCTGAGAAAGAAAAGTTGTCTGAGGATAACTTTCGGAGCTATGCGCCTATAAAAGAAGTTGAGCCAAAAGCCACTTCTTACATTGATTTAGATATAGTCAATCAGTCATTGCAACGCTATCCCGACAACAAACTGTTTCAATTCTTATCGGCTCAATTCGGAGAACCAGAGACCTTGAAACTGATGAAGAAATACAAAGTCGGAACGTCCAAACATTGGGACGGTGCAACCGTATTTTGGCAAATGGATTATCAGAACAGAGTCCGCACAGGTAAGATAATGCTTTACAATCCGACAACAGGTAAGCGGATAAAAGAACCGTACAATCACGTCACGTGGGTACACTCCATACTGCACAAGGATGGCTATAATTTGAAGCAATGCTTCTTCGGTGAACATCTGCTTCCAGAAGACAAAAGCCGTCCTGTTGCATTGGTCGAAAGCGAGAAAACGGCAATCATTGCATCCTACTACCTACCCCAATACCTATGGATTGCATCAGGCGGAAAGAACGGTTGTTTCAATGCCAACAGCCTGTCCGTTCTCGCAGGAAGAAGCGTTGTATTATTCCCCGATTTGGGAGCGACAGACTATTGGCAGAGCAAAATTGGATTGATGAAAAGCAATGGAATTGATGTACAACTGTTCGATTATCTGGAAACCAAAGCAACCGAAAACGAACGAAAAGAAGGGTACGACATTGCCGATTATCTGCTGAAGGTACGCCCCGATGAAGCCATACTCCAGCAGATGATTAAGAGGAATCCGAACTTGAAAACACTGATAGAGACATTCGATTTGAAGCTCATCAGCATACAACGAGACATCCCTCAACCGAAGGTTTCACCGCCTAAGAAACGGGGATTCAGACTTTGAGCAAATGGAGATAAATCGAGACTTTTTTACTGTAGCAAGTTAATGTCGGTGTATTACATTTCCCGACCACTTGCTCCTCAAAAAGTCTGAGGAGGCGGCTCCCGATGGTCACACATTATTCACTAAAAACAGATTCAAATGAAAAAGAAATATACAGTAACACTCCGTCTGTCATATCAGCAATACGCATGGCTTGGTGCGCTTTGCAGACGGAGCAAACAGACCCAAAGCGCAGTCATCCGTTCACTCATCGAGAACGGGACGGTGCGTGAGCGAATCACAAAAGAACATATACACATCATCCGTCAGTTGATTGGTGAAAGCACCAATCTTAACCAGTTGGCGAAGCAGGCAAACACCTACGGATTCTTTGCCGTCGCCAAAAGATGCGAGAAGATGGCACAGCATATTAACCAACTTATAAAACAACTGAAAGATGATAGGTAAACAAACCAAAGGGACATCGTTCGGCGGTTGTGTCCGCTATGTCCTTAAAGAGAAGAAATCCAAACTGTTGGAAGCTGTCGGAGTGGATGGCTCACCCGAACAGATGGCGGAGCAATTTGAATTACAAGCGTTGCTCAATGACAAGGTAAAGAATATTGTCGGACACACCTCGCTCAACTTCTCTCCTGAAGATGGCGAACGCCTGAAGTCTGATGATGCGTTGATGTTGCAAATCGCCCACGACTACATGAAACTGATGGGCATCGAAAACACGCAGAACATCATCGCCCGGCATATTGACCGTGAACATCCGCATTGTCACATCGTTTTCAATCGGGTGGACAATGACGGTAAAACGATTAGCGACAAGAACGACTTCCGCAGAAATGAAAAGGCGTGTAAGATGCTGACGGCAAAATACCGATTACATTTTGCCAACGGCAAAGACCATATCAAGGAGGAACGCTTGCGCCCATACGACCGGGCAAAACATGAGATATACAAGGCGTTGAAAGAGGAACTGCCCAAAGCTCAAAATTGGGATGAACTGAAAGAAGCCCTTGCCGACCGTGGCATTGATATGAAATTCAAGGTCAGCCGGACTACAAGAGAAATACAGGGTATCAAGTTTGAGTATAACGGTTTTTCTTTCTCCGGTTCAAAAGTCAGCCGGGAGTTCAGCTATTTGAATATCGACAACCGATTGGAGCAGAATGCTTGGGAGTCCTCATTTAAATACCCAAAGCAAGGATTCACGAATAAAGATGAAGAAGTGCAGCAAAGCGTTTCACAATTCGATAATGGTTCAAGTATCAGTCTCGGTCTGTTGAATGGCAGTTCATCATACGATGCTACTGCCGCAGAGGATGCTGAGTTCAATCGCCTGATGAAAAAGAAAAAGGCTAAGCGCAAGCGAGGCTTTCATTTATAATTCACTATTTATTAACTTTTTAAATTCAATTAATTATGTTACAAAACGATTTGATTCTTGATTTCAACCTCTATTTGTGTGAGAAGTTCGGCTACAAAAACAGTTGTAGCGTGATGCAAAATGCCAATGGCTTCTGTGTGGACATCCATGAGCGTGATTTAGACTGCTACATCCGCTTTTGGGAGTACAGCGATGGAAGAGGCAACTTCCCCGACTGGAGCATCATCATTGTGCGCAGCAACTTCAAGAAGAACCAAGCCGAAAGCCTGAAAGACTTGGCTCGTTTCTTCAAGGAGTACATGCCACGCTACGGTTACAAATACCTCTGCACCGAAGGTGATGACTACAAGTATTACCAGACGCTCGGCTTGAAACTTATCCATCAAGACTTGTTCGGGCAGGAAAACTATGGATTGGCGATGAAAGATTTGAATGTCTGATACTTGGGTTTAGAGTTAAGGAGAGGTCTTTTTCCTCTCCTTATTCTAACATCTTTTTAATTTGCTCATCAAAATCAGAATCAATCCGTTGGGTTTTATTGAAAATATCGTATTCGCTTTCTGCCTTTGCCTTGGCTTGTGCCGCAGATATTCGCCCTTTGTCTGGCAATATCTGATATTTGCGGAAAGTCAGGAACTCATTGACACTGGCTGCAAACTGCTCCATATTAAACGTATTCTCACGCTCTATGAGATCCTCAATATAATCGAAATATCCCGTTACGGCACGTTCCAACCGACGGATTTCATTTTCCTGCAAATAGTTTTTGGCTATTGATACATCCGATTTCAAAATACGCCCGTCAGGCGCATTCTTCCATGTGGTCAGTCCCATGTGTTCTTGGGTATGGTCTGCCTTAGTATAGATGATTTCAGCAGCCGTTTGCCCTGTAATAGCATAATGAAAACGGTTTTGTATCATAGCATAGAAATCGTGTGTCGTAGGCGAGTTTTTGTCATAGTCAATACTGCATTCTGCATATATGTCGGTAATCTGCTGCCATATACGCCGTTCACTGGTACGGATAGAGCGAACCCTTTCAAGCAATTCACGGAAATAATCTTTTCCGAATACTGCTGTTCCTTGCTTTAAGCGATCATCGTCAAGCACAAACCCCTTTTTAATGTATTCATTCAAGATTTTAGTAGCCCATTGACGAAAGCGAGTGGCTTGCAACGAATTTACCCGATAACCAACCGAGATAACAGCATCAAGATTATAAAACTGTGTGTTATATATTTTGCCATCTTCAGCAGTATGTGCAAATTTTGCACATACTGAATCCTGTTGTAACTCAGATGACTCGAATATATTTTTGAGGTGTTTGGAAATGACTGTCCTATCCACACCAAAAAGTTGAGCCATCGCCTTTTGAGTACACCAAAGGGTTTCATATCTGATGATTACCTGCACCTTCCCATCCTTTTCTGGAAGATTGTATAATATAAATTGAATATCTTGTGACATAATTATATTCTAATAAACTCAATCTTTAGTTCTAACCTACATGGCTCAATATCTTTATTTCTATATTCTAACATCGTAAAAATTAGGAATAAATCTATAAATCTTTTTATATTTGCTAACATCCTCTGATGAGACAATACCTTTCTGAACTATATCGCACTCCTTATCAGGAACATCTAAAATCTGATTTAAATGACTAGCTTCTCTATACGTCAAATTAGGAATATCAATTTCGTATGGATGTACTGTTGATATATAATCAAAATCTTCAAGGTTTAAATTTAAATCTTGATCGTTTTTATTTAGCACTATTCCTCCACACGTAAACATTCTCGCTCCCCTATATTCGCTATATTTGATGTTGTATAAAGATTTGTACATCAAGTTTTCACCTAATTTATTCCTATCCCTTAATATTTTATTACAATGATTATCTATCATTTTCTTTATGGTATAAGAAGAATTTGCATCAGTACAACAATTTTCTTGAATATCAAAAGGTACTAAGCTACCGTACAAATCTCTTAATTCATCATTGGAATATGGTGTTTCTTTATCTTTACGCAATTGTCTATTACATGACATTATATAAATACTGCCTCTAGGTATTGCATGAAGAACCAACTCCAGATCTGTAAATATATCCATAGATAAAACATTGTCATAATCCAACCAAATGATACTAGGTTTACTTAAATCTATCGATGAAAGCATATCTGATGAATGCCCATGTAAAATTGAAATACACGAATATGGTTTATTGAATTCCAATTTTGGCTTACAATACTCTCCTTCAATACTATACATTGTATTAATGTGTAATTCACGATGGAATAACTTAAAGTCTGTAAAAGACAGACCACCAAACCCCACATATTGGTATTGTTGTTTGAATACTCCAATAATACGAGCAAATGATGCTAAAAGCATTCGCCTTTCGGCAAATTTACAAGGTCGTATTTCATAATTCAGAACAGTTGGACTCTTCATTTCTAATATCTTCCATTTTTAAATAATATTCGAAAGTAGTATTTCCTAACTCTTTATAATTTTTAGCCTCCGCATGTTCTTTTGCCAATTCAGCTAAATCTTTGTTTGCATCATATGCAATCCGAACATATTGCTTTTTCCTTGAAATAATATCCATATCCAATTCTGGTGCATAAAACTGCTTCTGAGGATAATCTGAAAAGTCATATACTTTGAGTTCTACAGCCGAAATTTTATCAAAAGTCTCACATAGAGTTTGCCTATAATCATTAGCTTCATCCCCCATTTTGGGAATTTTCTTCAAAAACTCAAATACCTTAATCATAGCATTTTTCATTATAGGTAAAAGAGCTTTATAGACTTCAGACGTTGCATCAACCCCTTTCTTTGTAGTAGTTAAAGGTAAATTTAAAGTTTCCTCCGAATCTAGAAATAAAATTCCTCTAAACATTACATAATTTATATGCCATTGAGGGAGTGGATGGACTCCCCAACCTGTTATGTTAGAAGTGTCAGCTTCAAGAACTAGACGATTATTACAATATATATACCAACCTGAATTTTTTGGTTCTCCAATACCTCCTAACCCAGCAATAATACGATAATTCACATCATCTATAATACCATCTGCATAATACGGTTTACTATACTCAGAAATTAATAAATCAATACGTTTCCCTGTAAGCTCTCTGCCATTAAGAGTAATCTTAATTCCTTTCAACAAACTGAAATTTAATAATTTCTGAATATCATCAGAGAGGTCGTTTAGAAAACTGTCATCTGCAAATAAATCAACAACTTCACTATTTAGATTTGAAATTTTAATTATAGTACCATCTGCCATATTAGGCTTTTCTACATATTTATATGAAAAACTCCAATCATCAATGGTAGTTTCTACGCCATCTTCTGTCGTTACTTTTTTGGTTCTTCGACTCCATTCATCAACATTTACTTCTACTTTAAAATGGTCATTTCGGCATTGTGATTCTACTGCAAAATCTCGTCCTATTTTAAATAATGAACGTTTCATTCCAATACCAAATCGCCCAACTGTATTATTAGCCTTAGGAGCTTCTTCTGGACGCCCAAACCTAAAAGCATACTTTTGAGCTGTTTCTAACGAAAAGCCACCACAATTATCTTGAATAACAAACTCTTTATCGTTAATTGTCAAGTTAATCCAAAGATCTGTATAATTTTCGGGATTTATTCTATTAGCTCCATCTATAGAGTTATCCAATAAATCAATAATAGCATCTTCTATAGAAATGTCTCTTGTAATCATTTCTATGAAAAATTTCTTTGTAGGATTTCCTTCTATAACATTAATATTAGTATTCATATTTATTTACGATAAAATTTGATCTAATGCATTTATGTAAATAGGCAAATTTTCATGTTCGATTCCAAATTGCTTTTCAATCATAAAATCAACAATCATATTTCCATCTATAAGAATCACAGGAACTGCACCTTGCTTGATAGAATAGTTCATTGCTTCTTTCGTAAAAGAGGATGTCGTGAAAAAGATACCTTGTTCATATTCCCCTTGAATTGCTCCTCTAAAAGCATCTATTTCTTTTCTTGCAACAACTCCAGCATTCCATCTTTTACATTGAAATGCTACTTTCATATACGCTAAACCTATCTTCAATTTTCCAAACCCATCAATGCCACCATCCCTACTTTTCTGAGTGACAGATAAATCAATAAAACCATATGCGTCTAAAAGATTCATACAAAATTTTTCAAATTCATATGGGTTTAAACCTTTTAGTTGATTCAATATTTTCGACCGAAAAACTTCAACATATTCCCGGTGCATTTCCCGTACAGTTCGCAATGATATTTGCTCTTTTCCATTCTTCTTAATAGCCTGCTTCTCATCTCCTAACAAACGAAAGCGTCTCTGAGATTCATCATAAAGGAAATATTTTTTAGAAGAGGCTGTAGGAAAATCTATACCGATAGAATGACTTCTTAGTTCTCCTCTCAAAACCGATATAGGATCCTGTGCATGAAAAACATACAATGAATGCTCTAAAATTTGTGTATAAATCTCAGTAACAGACATGAAGCTATTCGTTACAGATAGAACTTTTTTTGCTGCTTCAATTATAGTATATTTATTCTTCATATGAATTACCTCATAAAAATTTCTTGTTTAACCCACTCCAAATCATTTGTGATTGATTGGTCTTGCATCATTTTCATTATGTAATAAAAACCTCCATTAGCATACTCATTTATCAAGTCTATTGCTTTTGTTGGCTCTTTCATAATGTCAAGAGAACCAACCTTAGCGATACACATACACAATAAAGCTTCAGCATCTTTTTCGCCACCGCTATTACACATTGTATTCAAACTAAACGGTCTATCAGCAATAGGTGATTGCAGAGGTCTACGTTCATTGTGTATAAAGCCAACGACTGCCGCCCAAACAAAACATTGCCAATGATATGAAAATACATTGTAAGCACCACCTTGTTTATTAGAAAATTTAAGGATTACATTATCCTTAACATTTTGCTCAAATGAAAATTTAATTTCAAATATATTTTCCATATA
Source organism: Bacteroides sp. 11BF (assembly GCF_019633765.1). Classification (NCBI taxonomy): domain Bacteria; kingdom Pseudomonadati; phylum Bacteroidota; class Bacteroidia; order Bacteroidales; family Bacteroidaceae; genus Bacteroides; species Bacteroides sp. 11BF. The sequence goes on along the minus strand of NZ_JAFKPJ010000002.1, from coordinate 283,236 downwards.
AACCTTATTTTAAGATTGTTATTTGCGTTGAGACCTCATGTTGACCACGATCAGAACCTCCGCTATATATTTTACTCTCTAAATTGTAAATTCTTGACACATTATTTTGGCTTTGCAAATCAAGATATTTATCACTTTCTAAATCTACATCTTTAGTCAGTATTATAGACTGTCCAAATATATCCTTGATGCCAAGTAAGTATTTATGAGTAGTTTCTAAGTCAAAACTTGATGTTGGAGCATCACTTATAAATGGATAATAGATACCCATTGCCTCTTGATTCAAAGACAATAATGCATTTATTATGCTCATCTTTTTTCTATCCTCATGGCTAGTATTAAGACCAGCATCAAATTCAATAGAGTAATCCTCACCAATCCTTACATTACCTTTATATCCATTATCATGTTCTGTAAATTTGGCATAAAAGATGTTTGCCCTTTCTTCAATTTTATGAAGCAAATCTTTTCTAGCACTTTCCTGAACCCTCTTACATATATCTTCAAGGAATGTTGAAATATGCTTCCATTCTGTTTCTGGAACTTTTGCAACAGTCGCATCTTTTACTCCTAATTTTTCTAGCTCTCGTTCTGCAGTACGCAATTCACTTCGATAATTATTAAGAGTCTGCTTGGAAGCTTCTAATTTCCTCTGTTGAGTCTCAAGATTACTTCTACTTGCTCGTATCGTAGAGTTGATAATTCCTGCTGTCTCTGCTTGAGTTACAGGGTCCACTCCATATCTCTTCTTTATCTCTTCTATTTGCTCGTCTAACTTGCGTTTCTCCTCTTGCTTTCTTCTTCGCTGAGCCATAAATTTTTCTAGTTCATCTTCACTGTCTTTCCACTGCTTGTCTATTTTTGATAAAGATATTAGTAAGGAATCCGGATAATCCTGAATCTTACCAACAAACATATTAAACTGCTTAGACAGTTGCATATTGCTAGTATATTCTTCCATCTCCTTTAAATACTCTTCTTGTAATCTTAGTCTTTCTGTTATATAATGATATGGTGCATCTTCTTCTGTAAACTCAGTACCACACACAAAGCATTTTTTATCCTTAAGTATTTCTTCTAACTTAGAGCGACTAGGATTATCTAAATATTTCTTTTCGGGTACAGTGTATTCTTCCTCTTTATGCTTCTCAATAATGTCTTTACATTGTTGAATCATCGGTTCTATTCCACGAAGAATCCATAAAGATGGAAGCTTTTCTCTCTGAAATTCATCTACACGAGTCGTTTCTGTTAAGAATTTGTTTATTTCATTTTCGCAATCCTTATATTTCTTTACCAACATTGAATAGCTCGCTAATCCTGAGATTTTTGTCTCTCCATCAGCTAAAGCTATTTTGATAGTTTCAATATTAGTCTCAAGTTGCTTTTTATTTTCTTCTTCTTTAGCAATTTTGTAGTTCAAAGTATCAATAGCAGCCAATAAACCTTTAACACTTGAATTATGCTTATTTACTTCTTTCAATTTGCGACTTTCAATTCCAGTAATCTTCAATTTAGACTTACTGATTATTTCTGAAAGTTTCTCATAGTAAGGAAAATAAGAAATATGTTTTACGGCTGCTTTTAATGTCTCTTTATTTCTAAAATTAATAAGGCTCTCAAGTGATTCGCCCTGAAACCAAATGTAGTTTCTTATACCATCTGGGAATAATTCGTTAATTTTATCCTCAGCCATCATATCGTTAAGTACCTTTGTCCCTGTATTGGAATCAAAAGATACTTTCAACATATTAGGTCTTACTTGCCATGCATTATCAGAATCCCACTCATTTTCGTCAAGCCTTAATGCACTGACAGAACGTTCTATTATATAATTTACACCTCTATCATCTTCAATCTCTATTTGTACAGATGCAGTAATTTCATCATTTACTTGTGCTTTAAATAAAGCTCTTTTATTGATGAACTCATAACGCTGCATTGCAAATTTTGCTGATTGTGGCAGACTGTCAGTTGTACACCAACCAATCCCAGTGATATATATCTTACCGAATAACACCCAATAAAAGGCATTAAATAATTTGGATTTTCCTTTTCCACCATTACCTATAATAAGATTCAAACCATTAGAAAAATCCATAGTCTGACTTTCATGGTAAGATTGGAAATTTTCGATAGTAATATTTTTGATAATCATAATTTTACGTATTATGAGTTACATATATTTTTAATATTGGCAATATACTGATTGGTTAATGCATCTGCATCTCCAGCACTAGTTGATAGATCAGTCAGCATTTTGGCAACCTCTTTTGCTTTTTCAAAGTTTACAGAAACTTTCTCAGTTCCAGATTCAACTGTCTGATTAATTTCTTTCTCAATTGCCTTATACATTTCGTCTTGTATAGCCATAGCATTATTATTTATAGTTATTATTTTCTTCTTCAAGCATTGCAAATAAATCAATCCTTAATATTTCGCAATACTCTTTTAACTCTCCATATAATATGTCTATTTGATTATCAGCAAGTGCGGCAAAATTTATAATTCTTTTAACTTCACTAATAAACATATTTCGCTCTATACATTCTGCATCTTCAACGACATTAGGTGGAGTAACTATTAAATCCCAAATTTTTGCTTTCTCCTTCTCTTTGCTTTTTCTTAAAACACGCCCTCGACGCTGAACAAATTGACGAGGATTCCCTGTACTTGAACAGAAAATTGCATGTTCTGCTCTTGGTATATCAACTCCTTCATCTAAACATTTCATAGAAAGCAAAACTTGAATATCTCCATCTGCAAAACTTTTTAGTATATCAGGTGCATCATCTAAACCACTAATATATTTGTGATAACTATATCCATGATCTTTAAACATTTGAGCATATTCATCAATTATATGAATATCATCCTGTTCAATCTGATAAGAATCACTCTCAGAATAATCCGGTTCATATCCTTCAGGCACAAAAACAAAAGTATAATCAAGTTTTCGTTTCCGTTTCAAATCTTCTAATAACCCAGATATTGCAACTTTTTTATTTTCTGCCTTATGAATAATTCTTTTGCGCTTCAATAATAATTTTTCAGCTTCAGGCTTATACTTGCCTGTATCAGAATCTATAAATTTTCTAAGCTGAGAAGATATCCTTTCATACTCATCCATCTCAGAACTTGTCAACTCTACAAAAATAGGATAATAATCATAATGACATAAAATTCCAGAATTAATAGCCTGTTTCATTGTATAACGAAACGTATACTCTGGAGGTCTTGATTTAAAGAACTCATACAACTTTTCAGATCCAAAATCATCATAAACCCTCTCAGGCGTTGCAGATAACCCTATTCGCCATTTTATTGCTTCAGGCAAATGTTTTAGTGAACTTTTCGAACCTATATTATGTGCTTCATCTGCAATATAAATGAAAGTTTCTATTCCTTTTGTTCTATCAATAAAGGTCTGAATATCTCTGCGATTAAATGTTGCATATGTAGTAATTAAAATTATATTTTTGGTTTGATCCAACAAACTTCTTGTTGTATAACGGCTTAATATATTTTTCCAATCCTTATCTGTATGGGTTGATATTATATTCTGGAAATTGAATGACTCAGCTTCATGTTTCCATTGTATAGCTAAAGCCTGAGTCGGAACTACAATAATTGCTTTATAGAATCCATTCTCTTTAAATTGTTTCCTTAAACAATTTAAAGCTGTTACAGTTTTGCCAGAACCGGTAGCCATAGCAAATACTCCATTTTTCCCATTTTTTATCCACGCATTATACGCATCTATTTGAATGGTTCTTTCTTCAGGAAATGGGAAACGAGGTTCTTGCTCTTTTAATTCTATTTTGTCAAGAACCCTTTGAGACAAAGGCTTACAAAAATCATTGATAGATTTATCCTCTCTTAAATCTATGCTAGTACCAAGCAACTGTTTTAATGATTCTTTGTAAAAATTCTCACTAATATAAGTTTTGACCTCATCTATGGGTATATGGATCAAATGTGGCGTATCATTTTCCCAAGATTTATCAAACAAGGTTTGGTATTCTGATATTCTTTTATCGTCATTTGGCGATGTAAATACAGTGATAGTTTCACCATTAAGTTCCAATGCAGAATGAGAAAAGTTTGCAGAACCTATAAACGCAACTTTATTCCCTTCATCATCAGTAAAGATTCCATATTTATCGTGACCAAGCCCGCCTTTAGTTGAAATAGTTGCAATAAATTCAATTCTATTGATTGAAATTAGATATGACAAACAATGGAAAAAATGTTCATCCTCCTTAGAAAGTGTTTTTGCCAATTTTTTAATATCTGACAGAATACGATTTTCAAAATTCTCAACCAAATGCTTTTGACCATTTTCTATTGCCTCTTTATCTTCTTTACTAAGAAAATGGTTCATAACAACACGCATTTTACCTCCATTCGCAATGAATAAGGCAAAACCATATGCTAAACTTCTTATTCCACTTGATGAAAAGAATCCCAAGCCCAAATCGAAAGTAGAACTTTCAATTAGTGCTTCAGTGAAAAAATCCTTAGGTTCATAATATCCTGAAGAATAACTATGTTTGAAATGCACATCTCTTAACATATTATATCTTCCAAGCCATTAGTAATTTTATCTATAAGATAATCGTAACCATTTAAATTAGGATTATCTTGTAACTCTTTATTCATTAGTTGCAGTCCGTCATCAATATGCATTTTAATGTATTTAGGGATATCCTTATCCGTTTTATAAAGTCCATATTTTACACAAATAAGTCCAATATAATATGGCAAGTTATTTCCAAATAAAACATTCTTACTATACTCCTTACCCTGAGAATCTGCAATATCTGTCAAAGACAATAAACGATCTTTAGAGAGAGAATATGTTAATGCTATTCTAGCAATTATATTCTCAGCTCCCAGATTAAATTTTCGACTTAGGTCTGTAACAATATCTTTGTTAGTCCTGGATGTTTTTATTGATGTAAACATAGCTATAACAATGTTTCAAATAATTTATTAGGAACTATATTCTTGAACGAAGAACAACCATCCTCATTCTCTATAACGTAAACTCTATTAACATTGGGTAATAATGCATTATATTCCTCTTCCGAAAGCTCTTTGCCGAGCAACGGAAAAATGACTACTTGCTTCGATATACTAGGATAGAATTTTGTTATAATATTGCGAGAGTGAATGCTGTCAAACTTCTGCAAGGGGCTATCGATAAATACAGGAAACTCTATACCTGATTCTTCAACAAGTGCATTAAGAATTGCAGTTGCGTACAACTGCTGCTCTCCCTTTGATAACTTTTCTTTGCTAATAATTTCTCCTGTTTTATCTAATAATTCAATTTCAATAATATCATCCTGCAAATCAATTCGCACATTGTGTATAAAATCAGCTTTGTGCATCAACACATCAATACCAGCCAGTATCTTCTGCTCTAACGAGAACTTACGTTTTGCTCGCAATTCAAATAAAAAAGTAGTCAATTCGCCAATAAGTCGCTCTGCAATAATATCTTTCTCCTTATCAGATTTATCAACTCTAACATTTTTCGTAACCTCTGATAATTGTTTCTTTAGTACTTTGATATCTTTATTGAGTGTTCCAATTTGTTCAGACAATTGGCGTGTTTGAATATCTAGCTGTGCCAACAATTCATCAACCTCAGCCTTACGCATTCTTATTTCTTTGACATTTGCATTGCCATCATCATATTCAGCCTCCACAATCTTACGTTGTGTTTTGGCTAGGAACAATGCGTTATTTTTAATATCCTTTACTAATTGCTTGAATATGGTACTAAAAGAGTATCTAATATTGTCAAATAACGCTTGGAACTCATTAGCTTCATCATCAGTATAATCAACTAGCATCTTGACATCATCAATAGTAGCATCACTTATGTCAAGAATATTTTTAGCAAACACATCAGCTATTATATGCTCAATTGCTTGCTTTTGTGAAGTAGAAAATTTTAAAGTGGCTACAGCTTCTGTAATTTGAGTGTGGGTAGATTGCAACGCTGAATTAATTGCAGTACAACTTGCCGCAAACATTTTGACATCTTTCTCTACTGCAACTTGCCTCATCAAATTGGCAAATAATTTTCCTGATATAGCAAAAGGTGCTATATCCAACATGTCACGTAATTGGTTTTTTAGTTTCGTATCTTTGTCTTTTAGTGCAACAAGCAATTCTTTTTGTTTTTTCAGTTCTTCGACACTTATTGCATTACCTTCTCGAATCAATCGTTCTTGCAATTGAGCAGACTCGGTTCTATATTGTTGGATTTGACTATCTACATTTTCGCGCTCCGCTTCTTTGGTTTTAATTTTAACCTCTATATCAGCGACACTGTTAGTAAGTTTATCCAACTTAGCCTTACTTGCGGTTGAACCGGCACTTCGTCTAAATTTAAGTCGAAGATTTTCAAGATTTCGTTTAATATCCTCATACTTTCTAATACCCAAAACCTCACTGTATGCAGTACTCAAACGACGCTTCTCATCAATAGACTTTACTTCGGCAAGATTAACAATCTTTTCGGCATCAAAGAAGAAGAACTTTGCAATATCTTTTGACAGAATAAAGTCGTTAATAAAAATATCATAGCCAACCTCTTTGGCCAGTTCATTAACCTGACCGTCAATCAAAACTTCAATAGACTCTATGTCAAGAAAATAATCATAGGTTCTACGAATGGTTATAGTTCGGCAAGGTATAGATGGAATAAATACATCCGTTAGACTGATTTCTACATAGTACTGAGAATCTTCTTTTATGTATTCGCTATCTGAAGAATAACCGTGCTTTACAATTTGTTTTCGTTCTTCTAAACTAACTTCATATGCGTTAACAGCATTTGCTAGCTCCTTATGTAGACTCTGACGAGCATAATTCTTATATCCTTGAGCATCGTTGATGTCTTTCCTAAACTTCTCATCAACATCTACCATTAGTTTACCGTATAGACACCACACAAGTGACGTAAGGAATGTCGTCTTACCAAAACCATTATTGCCAGCTACAAGAAATATATTCTTTGTATCTGGCTTAAAAGAGGTTTTGTTATGCCCTCTATACGCTCTGTAATTATGTAATATTATAGACTCGATAAACATATTTTATTGTTGATTGAGGTAGTTATCTAATCGTTTCTCTATATCTCCTTGAAGACCATTGTTATTCATTAAAATAGTCTTACTTTTTTGAAGCGACACTAGGTCATTAATCAAATGATAATCTTCAGGATGTTCTATACAAACCTTTTCAAGAATCAAACGCTCTTGGTATTGCATATTCTCAAAAGGCATATTTCGATTGTATACCTCATTATAAATGTCTGTTATTTTAGGTGAGAAAAAACCATCTCGATACCAATTAATTTGAATTGCGACTAATTCTTGGTTTGAAATCAACTCCATATGTGGCTTAACCTGCTGCATATCTCGCTGTAACTCCAATAATTTACGAAGCATTTCACAACGATATTCAAAAGTATAATTACCTTGATTGTGTCCATCTGCATCTTGTGCGGCTTGTCCATTTCGGCGTGTTGCATATCGATTCTCCGATATGTTACGACCTGCCACCATTTCATCTCTATACTTTAATAGAGGAGCCATCCACTGGTTGCCATTGTTAATAAGAGCCTTCATTGATTTATCTTCCTTCACAACAGTACATACCCAACAACCAAATCGACTCTGACCACAAGAAGGTTGAGTTTTATCAGTTATCACAGTTGGACACTCATAATCATCAGCTGTTGCATCAGCATAAATTTGAAACAACTTCTTATTATCATATCCCCAAGGCGAAGGCTCGTTATTAAGAATATACCAAACCTCCTCTAAATATAAATCCTTAATTGGAGGGTATGTATAAGTATTGGGATTTAGAGGATGTTTTGTCAGACGTTTACCCTTGATTTCATGGCGGCGTATAGATTTGGCACGAGTAGCACTCTCTGTAAGACGTGTACCAATAAGTACAATTGCTTCTCCCATTGCATCCACCTTATCCAATATAAATTGCGTAGTAGGCTTAATCTTTAATCTATCAGTACACCATCTGAAAGTGTTATTAGGTACAGGGTATCCCTTACCCAAGAAACTAATCCAAAAACTATCCTCTAATTTCGGAACTGTTGTTTGAACATTGATTGGCAATTTCTGTTCGATAGCGGCTGATTGAATTCTATCCATCACCTCGACAATATAATCAGTGATGATCGGATTCTCAACTAGTGTATCATTGTTTACAACATACACTTGTCGAACAAGGGCAATGTTTCCCAGCTCCTTTCGTATAGCAAGCAACGCTCTCCATACCAAAGTTAGGACAACCGTACTATCCTTACCTCCGCTAAATCCGATAATCCAAGGTATATTATTATCATTTTCAAGATACTGTTCCTTGATATCATCTATTATATAATCAATACGTTTTGACATTACAAATTACTCTTTCTGTGATTTTAATAATACACGAACATCAACATCTAACAAGTTGGCAACCTCTTGTAATTGCACAATAGAAGGCTGCGACTTATTCGAACACCATCTTGAAATTGTATTCTCAGATTTGCCCATTTGTTCCGCCAACCATCTATTGGTTCTTTGCTTTTCTGCAAGCACCACTTTAATCCTATTCATCACTATTTGTCGATTATTCAACATGCTCATTCAATTTATACTCGTTAAATTATGAACAAAAATACATCTAAATTTCCATATAACCAAGTAAACATCAGACAGTTTTATAGTTCTTGTGAAAGCCTCGCAAACCGTTCTTTCAACAATTCGCTATACTTTTCCTTCAATTCAGCACTTAGAAAAGAGTTTTGAATGACAGTCTCGAACTTAGGCAATAGTTTGATATACTTATTTATCAATCGTTCTATAACCACATTCTCTATACCCAAAGTAGCTGCTGATTTGAAAAAATCCTCCCTCTGAAGCTTTTTCTTCCGACCATTCAAGGTTAATGCCAACTCTTCATCATCTTTGGGATTGATGATAGCTGCATTTAGCAAATCGTAAGCAGGTGTCAAGCGTATCTTATCCCCTACTTCATACAAAGAGAAATTTTTCAAGTGCATATCGTTATTTCCTGTCAGCCAAGAAAAAAGCACCAACTCGAAGAAATTGGTAACATCCATTTTGGGCAAAGACGAGTATTTCAAAACAGCCTTACCGATACGCTCATAGCTACTCTTGTACTTATGTTCCGTTTGCCTTTCCGTCAGTTGGCACATATCTTCCATTGCTATCTTCTCACCGGCAGAAGTTCTGTCAATTCTGCGGGTAAGATAGCATAATGTATCATCTGCCATCCGCATCAGTGTATGAGGAACCACCTCAATACGTGCCATCTCTGCAAGGTGCATGGTCAAATCCTCCACCTCCGGCATCATTTCATATTGCGAGGTCTGTGGTTTACATATATAACCGCCCCACAGCCCGACAATAGTCAATCGCTTGCTTCCCTCATGCTCATTTAGGTGCAAGGACAACTTCGGCTGAACACCAGTCAAAGAAGTTTGGTCTTGGATGATTTGCAGAGCAAGCTGGTCAAATTGCTCTGTTGTGTAATCAAGAACGGGCAATGTTGTTGTTCCGAAGAACTTCTTTATGCAAGCCGTGTGCATATCCTTTTCCCCCTTCAGGAGCGGACGATAACAATATAAGCAATTACACATGGATTCCCTCCTTTTCTTCCATTGGAATAACGCTTACTGCTCCAATACAATCCTTACAGCATGTCAGCAACAACGACATTCGGTCAAGAATACTGATGTCTGTATTCCGCAATGCAACATCCAGCAACCATCCTTCAGGAATCAAACCATCGAAAAACGGGAATAGTACAGAACTTGTATATACTTTTTCCTGCAATGGCAATGTCAAACTGACAGCCTTTGCTGTATCCAAAGAGAGATATTCCGACAAATAACGGAACTCATATCCGGCATCGTTTTCTGTTAGAATCCCTGCCAACTGGTCTTTATAAAATATACGGGCTTGTCTCATTGATTATCATGTTTTACAGTAGCAACCATTTCATAATTGAAGAAGTCAAGGAGCTGGTTCACCTTATCAAGGCGCAGCGTTTCCTTTCCTTGTTCAAGGTCTCGCACAAAGCGCAATCCAACCCCCGACTTCAACGAGAGCTCTTCTTGTGTCAGATTATACTGCTTTCGCAGCATCTTAACTGTAATAGAAAGATTGTTCATAAGCATTCAACGTTTAAAATCCATAATTTTACAATAAAGGCTGCACCTCAGAACAAATCAAATAAGTTTAATTTTCCACTCGGTTTACACTTTATTTATACCTTTTCGGGTGCAAAATTAATACAAATATCTCACATTATACCACAAGAGGTATAATTTATTTTATCACCAACATTATTATATCAGACAAGGTATAATAAGATTCAAAACCATATAAACTAAAGTACACAAGCACCATCCTACACTTTTTCAAGCGAATAATTTAGTTTCGCTACACTTTTTACAACGAATCAAGTACCCAAAATAATCGGAGCGCAAAAATTCCGATGCAAACCGCAGAAATTCCAAGAAAAACACTACTTTTGCATTCAACAAGCGTTCTGTAACATCCATGCGGAAATCCACTATCATTCAACACGTTGTATCTGATAGCGGACATTCCACAAAAGGACTGAAAAGAGGCGGTACAACATGTATATGCAAAATTATGAAACACAATGATTTGCATTTGTCCCTACATTCTGTGTACTTGTAAAAACAGAGGTTGTACCGATTAAAATGAATAGTCACTGATAATCAGTGATGTAAATATGCTGCATCGGGAAATAGAAGCCGATAAAAAGCAATTAATCCTTATTAGTAACGATAGTTTGAGATTGTACCAAAACTTATGTAGGCTAATTTTTGCCTACATAACAGCTTACATTAGAATAGAGGTTATCCACTATTTTGTTTATCCCTGCCTTTCACCCGGTTAATTCTCTATTCACCAATAATTTAATAATAAGTATTTTAATGCTAACCGCTTCATATATGGCAATAAAAAAAGGCTATCTATCCCAGACAGCCAATCTTTTGTTAACCTTAAATCTAATACTATGAAAAACACATTGCAAAGATACGGACTTCTGGTAATTTTGCAAATTTACAAAGCAAAACAGGATATCTTATAACATGGTTTAATAGAAGAGCCATGATGTTAACATTTAGCCTTTCTTTTGTTAACATTTAACAGACTTATAAAGATTTAGCGAAATAGAAGATACATAGATGCTAAAGTCAGGCAAATGGTGCTAAAGAGGGTTTATTCGGATAACAAATTCCCCAATGAACTGTTTTTGAGGATAATAATCCTCAAAAATAATCCTATATGAACAGATTTGAAAATAAAACAGCCGTTATCACGGGCGCTGCCGGTGGAATTGGCGAAGCAACCACACGCCGCATTGTATCCGAAGGTGGGAAAGTTGTTATAGCCGACCACTCAAAAGAAAGAGCAGAACAACTTGCTGCCGAACTCAATGCTTTAGGAGCAGATGTACGCCCGATCTATTTTTCTGCAACAGAATTGCAGAGTTGCAAAGAGTTGATCGCCTTTGCCATAAAAGAATACGGGCAGGTAGATGTATTGGTAAACAACGTAGGAGGTACAAATCCTAAACGGGATACCGACATTGAGACACTGGACATGGATTACTTCGACGAAGCTTTCCATCTTAATTTATCTTGTACCATGTACCTGTCCCAACTGGTTATCCCCATAATGAACGCACATGGCGGTGGCAATATTGTGAACGTAGCCTCAGTCAGTGGAATTACAGCTGATGCGAACGGCACTCTTTATGGAGCAAGCAAAGCAGGAGTCATCAATCTGACCAAATACATTGCGACACAAACAGGAAAGAAAAACATACGATGCAATGCTGTAGCCCCGGGACTGGTTCTCACACCTGCAGCATTAAACAACCTGAATGAAGATATACGGAACGTATTTCTCGGACAATGTGCGACACCATATTTAGGAGAACCGCAAGACATCGCCGCAACAATTGCTTTTCTGGCTTCCGAAGACGCGCGATACATTACCGGGCAAACAATAGTAGTAGACGGCGGGCTGACCATACACAATCCAACGGTAAACCTGGCATAAAAGATTCTCCTTTTACCCCAAAAATATTATATCCCAAACAGTAGAAAAATGCTGTTTGGGAAAAATATTTCTCTTTTCCTCTCGATGTTACCGATAAGAAACATATTTTTGTGACCGATCAGTAACAATAATATAAAGCCATGGAAAAAGAGTTTATCAAAAACAGACAGGTAACAGAACTAATCCTCATCAAAGCAGTAGACGAATTAATCGAAGAGAAAGGTTTCGAAGGATTAGGCATCAATGCAGTAGCAGCAAAAGCCGGAGTATCAAAAATGTTGATCTACCGTTATTTCAACTCTTTAGAAGGTCTGATAGCAGCATATATCGGCCAACATGATTATTGGATTAACTTTGACGGAGCACTACCGGATAAAAACCACCTTGGTGAATTCATCAAAGAGATGTTCCGGAAACAAATCATAATAATGCGAAAAAGCTACACTTTGAAACGGCTATACAGATGGGAACTCACGTCAGACAACAATTTTATAAAAGACCTCCGCGAGAAAAGAGAAGCCAAAGGCATTTGGCTGATAGATGCTGTAAGCAAACTGTCAAAACACCCGCAAAAAGAAATAGCAGCCCTTGCCACTATCATTACAGCAGCCATCAGTTATCTCACGTTGCTGGAAGAAAACTGTTCTACCCTCAATGGTCTCAAACTTCAGGAAGAGAGCGGTTGGAAAGAACTGGAAGACGGAATCAACATATTAGTGGACCTATGGTTAGAAAAGCAATAACAAAAAATGAAAAAGATGATAACGTTTGGAATTTGCATACTGGCAATATTACTCAACGGATGCAATAAAGATATAATAGAATACAGCAATAATGATCTCAGATCGATCTATTAATTATGGAAACAATAACAGATGACTATTTATTCATGATAGAACAAGCCACTAAAGCTCCTTCGGGACATAACACCCAACCTTGGTTATTTCGTATCGTAGAAGCAGGTATTGAGATTCATCCGGATAAAACTAAAACACTATCAATTGTGGATGGAAACCAGCGTGAAATGTTCATCTCCCTGGGATGTGCAACTGAAAATTTGTGCCTGGCTGCACAAACTAAAGGATATTCAACCCAAGTAAACATTGCAGATAATGGGAATATCACAGTAAAACTCCAGCCCAATGCAGGCGTAATTACCCCTTCTTCTATCATTGGACAAATTGGCAAGCGGCAAACCAACAGAAGTATATATACAGGACAACTGATTCCGGAAGAAATGATACATAAGTTGCTTTCAATACCGAAAGCAGCAACAGTGCACCTCCATTGCTGGAAAATCGGAACGCCTGAGTTCGACAGAGTTCGTTACTATGTTCTGAGGGGGAATACAATCCAGATGACCGACTTCCACTTCAAGAATGAGTTGAAAAACTGGATGAGGTTCAATAAGAAGCATGCAGAATCGACTAAAGATGGTTTAAGTTATGCCGTTTTTGGTGCACCTAACTTACCACAATGGTTATCTCGCCACATCATGAATGCTTGTCTGACTCCCAAAATACAAAATAAAAGTGATGAAAAAAAGCTCCGATCGTCTTCACACATCATGCTGTTCTGTGCCGAGAAAGATACTCCGAAAGATTGGATTAATCTGGGAAGATCTTTAGAGTGCTTTCTGCTGAAAACAACGGAAATCGGTGTGTCCACCGCTTTTATCAATCAACCATGCGAAGTGGAAATCCTCTCTGAACAAATGCAAAGAGAACTGCTAAACAATAAAAAAACTGAAATACCGGGCGTTTTACTCCGTATGGGATATAGCAAGCCAATGCCCTACTCGCGAAGAAAAAATCTGCATGAAGTACTGATACCCTAAAAACTTCCTTTTATAAAACCTAAACCTTTGGACAATTGTTAGTATCTTCGCCCTACATTTTAAATCTGAAATATCGTTTTACCAATTAAAAGAATCCAATGATTATTCGTACCATACTCGATACAGACCTTTACAAATTCACTACCTCGTATGCTTACATTAAACTATTCCCGTATGCGATGGGCACTTTCAGTTTCAAAGACAGGGATGAAACTGAATACAGCGACGAGTTTGTAGAAAGACTGAAAACAGAAATCAGTCGCTTATCGCATGTAGCACTGACTGGAGAAGAACTGGAGTACATGGTGAAGAACTGCCGTTTCCTCCCCAGAGTCTATTGGGAATGGCTCTCTTCTTTCCGTTTCCAACCGGAAAAAATAGAAGTCCGTTTGGACGGAGATCGACACCTCCACATAGAGATCAGTGATTACCTTTATAAGGCAACGCTTTATGAAGTACCTTTACTTGCCATCGTTTCCGAGATAAAGAATCAATCATCCGGCAATATCGCCAGTATGGGAGATATCTTGTGTAAACTATCCGAAAAGGCAGAACTATCCAACAAGCATCAACTGTTTTTCTCTGAATTCGGAACACGGAGACGCTTCTCATTCGACGTGCAGGATCAAGTCATCGGACACCTGAGACAAACAGCCCGCTATTGCATCGGCACCTCCAACTGCCATTTCGCCATGAAATACGGCATGAAACCCATGGGTACACATCCGCATGAATGGTTCATGTTTCATGGAGCACAATTCGGTTATAAACACGCTAATTACATGGCTCTTGAAAATTGGGTAAATGTATACGACGGGGACCTCGGCATCGCCTTGTCCGACACCTATACATCTGCCATCTTTTTAAGCAACCTGAGTCGCAAACAAGCCAAATTGTTTGATGGTGTAAGATGTGACTCAGGCGATGAATTCAGGTTTATCGACCGATTGACTGCCCGTTACAAAGAGTTAGGCATTGACTCGACTACCAAGACAATCGTATTCAGCAATGCACTGGACTTTGACAAAGCACTGGACATTCAGGAGTATTGCCGGGGAAAAATCCGCTGTTCATTCGGTATCGGCACAAATCTGACTAATGATACCGGATTCAAGCCATCAAACATCGTCATGAAGCTATCGCAGTGCAAGATGAACCTGAATCAGGAATGGCGCGAATGCGTGAAACTATCAGATGACATAGGGAAACATATCGGCAGCCCGGAAGAGGTACGTGCCTGTTTATACGATTTGCGGCTGGAATAAACTCCAACCGCAAATGCATTTTATCATAACAGTGCTTTGATAGCGTCCGTTATCTCTTTATCGGTTTTCTCCATTCCATATCCCTGAATGACTTTTCTGACCACCCGGTCCTGATCTAATATAAAGAAGAAAGGTGCCGCGCCATATGTCCGGTATGACTTGACAATACCTTCATCACCACATAAGAATCTATAGTTTATCTGGTTCTTATCCGCATAAGTCCGCAGCGAATGAGGTTTGCGTCCCCAAGTTTCTATAGAAACCACTTCAAATTCATCGGCATTAAACTTCTCTTTCAGCCCGTTCAGAAAGGGGATGGATGCATGACAAGCACCGCATCCGATACCGGTCAGATTCACTAAAAGCACTTTACTCTTAAGATTAGATAACGACACCGGATTCTCGTACATATCTTTCAACATCCAGTCGGGAGCTTTCTTCCCTATAAGTTCTCTTGCCGAAAGTTGGGTAGTCTTTCCTTTCTCACCATACTTGCGGATTTCATAGTCTTGGGGCAAATAATCATATAAGTTAAAATCGGCCATTGACAATTGATTCAACACTACATCCGAACATATATTGGCAGAAATCTGATGCGACATTTCCCTGCGGACTTTATAAGGCAAATCATCCGATTTATTAATCCACAGTTCGTAAATCGAGGTCGGGTCCCCCAAGTCAAAAGGAGGCTTCGGTATGTAGTACGCTTTTCCAAAAAATTCAACCTGTCTGTCTTCATGTATCACCAACTTGAAGTAATACGCTTCTCCTAAATCCTTCCATTCGGTTGTGATGCTATCCCCCGTACTCAAAGCATATCCGATGATATTCCGGCTGTAACAGAAAAACGGAGGACCCACCAACCTGAAAGGAAGTTTTCTGGTCGTGAAATCATCGATCATAATCCCTTTATGCTCATGAAAACTTATCATTTTCACTTTTCCATCATAACCAAATTCAAATCGCGTCGTATCTTTGGCGTTAAGAGCCACATAACTTGCACCGATAGTCGAATCAGAAGGATTAGTGTATTCTTTAATAAACCGAAAAGAATTAGTTATAGCAGTCGTATCACCGGGTTGCCAGGACTGAGATTGTTCATGGTAAGAAGCTGATTCTACCTTATCAAGATTACTTAGAACTTTTTTCAAATAAGTTCTCATATCCACATCATTCTTACCACAGACATTCATGACTAATAAGAATGAAATAACAGATAATAAAATGGACTTCATAGTACTTTATATTTTAGACATACACAAATATAGCCAATGAAAGTAGAAATCAACAACCGGCATCTTAACTTTTATACTTAATAATAATATTATAGTATCTACTAACTTTTCATAGAAAGTCAGAGTTTTAAAAGCCTAAAAACAAACAGATGCATATATCTCTATTTTAACATCAAAAAGAAACTATTTTCCCTTTTTGAACAACACACTTTATATTAAAAACCGGTGCAGCAGAAGAATACAACGCATAGATATGACATTTACATACAGAAAGTTGCATCATATTGAGTAAATATGCTATTTCATATAACAAAAGACCTTACTCTTTTCCAAAAAAGAAGTAAGTGTTTTCCCGAAAAGAAGTTAGTCTTTTGTTCGGAAGAAGCTAATCTTTTGTCCGAAAGAAGTTAATAACGCAAAAGAAGGCGTAAAATACAAGTTTCCTGAAATTATCGGAGGCTTCAGAGGGATATGTGTCAACTATCATTTTAAAGGTTCAATCCGACCTACAACGACAGAAGATGTCTAAAAACAAGGACCACCAACCATATGCTTGATAAAAAGGTAAAATCACATCATTTTGATTCTGTCTGATGGGAAAATAAGAGCCTTTTCGGAAGCAGTCGCAAACGAGGCCAGAAAGAAACGAATACAGACCGTATTGAAAATACAGAATGATACTTCATTGTGTATCTGTCAAAATGCAAATTTTCGCCTCAGCCGTTTTCCTTTCCTCTGCTCTTTACCACTCTTACTTCTTCCGCACCAAAAACTGCCTGATCTTCTCCCTGTCTCCTACCACCCAAACCAAATCTCCCAATTGGAAAACTGTAGCCTGATTCACCGGAACCAATTCACCCTCCCGTTCAAGGGCTACGACGAGACTATCATATCTTTTTCCTAACCGGGACTGAGCAATGCTTTTGTTCAGAAACGGAAAATCTTCATCTACCGTAAATGAATGAAGCGTCACATCTTGTTTTATATTCTTTTCATCCGGCAAATCCTGTCTGTTCTCAAGTTCCGTCCGGAACTCTTGCAGCTGTCCGTCTGTCCCGACCACCACTAACTTATCCTGCGGATAAATTCGTTCGGAACTTTGTGGAATGTATATTCTCCGCTCCCCTCTGACAATACTTACTATATTGACACCAAACTCCCGCCTGAAAGGGAGTTCATCCAATGACTTACCGATATAAGACGAATAAGGAGACACCCAAACGGAAGTCAGCTCAACATCTTTGTCATTAAACTCACTGTTAAAACGACTTTTCAGAGGATAACGTTTGCGGGCAGCTTCTTCCCTTCCGTTCAGATTGGTCAGAAAGTGTGTTTCCAGATGCGAATATTGCGTGAGGTTCTCCCTGAAAATAAGAATCAATGCCAATATGGCAACGGCTATCACAATGCCTATCCCATAATTGAGGCTGAAGTAACTGATAACGACCCCTGCAATGAAAAAGACGGCAACCGACACACGGAACAAAATCAGCGCGACCAACCGTCCGTGATTGTAATTATCATCATTCCACAACTTTAAAAATACATCCGGGGAATTATACTTATCTGAAACAAGTGCCCACAGGAAAGGTGTCATCAACAGAAGTGTGACCAGACACATCCCTATGTTTACCCATCGCCCGGGAGCATCGAACATCTCATTTATCGTGGGATAAACAGTTTGCACAGACAATAACCAAATCGCCGTGAGAAGGACACTATAGATAATCACTCTTCCGACAATCGTCTTCAACAACCGCTTCCAATCGCTGTCATGATTGACCGTCTTCTTACCGGAAGCATAGCGGTCCAGACTTTCCCTGGTTTTAGGCGGAAGTATTTTATAAAGCCATTCGGCAAACGGATTTGCCAACCGGATAAAATAAGGAGTTGTGAATGTAGTAATCACCGATACCGCAACAATAATTGGAGGGATAAAACTATCCAGTACTTTAAGTGAAGCCCCCAGCCCTGCGATAATGAAAGCGAACTCTCCTATCTGGGCAAGGCTGAATCCTGACTTGACGGAAACCTTCAACGGTTCACCGGATAATAAAACTCCCAATGAAGAAAATATAGATTTACCCACAAGAGTTACCAAAGTAATGATGACCACCGGCCAGGCATACTGCACCAAGACAGCCGGATTGACCAACATACCGACAGAGACAAAGAAAATAGCTCCGAAAAGATCTTTCACCGGCTGGATGATATGTTCTATGTGTTCGGCCTCAACCGTCTCGGCAAGGATAGATCCCATAATGAAAGCACCCAGTGCAGCCGAGAATCCTGTACGGGTAGCCAACACAACCATTCCCAGACAAAGTCCCAGCGAAACGATCAGTAAGGTTTCGTTATTCATCAGCCGTTTTGCTTTTTTCAAAAAGAACGGAAGGATAAATATCCCAATCAGGAACCATAGGATCAGAAAGAAAACAACCTTCAACACACTCATCAACAGCTCTTCACCTACAAACTCCTTACTCACTGCCATTGTAGAAAGGATGACCATCATCAGGATAGCGATCAGATCTTCAACTACCAATGTCCCGAATACAACACCCGTGAAGCGTTGGTTACGTAAGCCGAGATCATCAAACGCTTTGATAATAATCGTTGTTGACGACATAGACAACATACCCCCCAGAAAAATAGAATTCATTGTGCTCCAGCCTAACAGATGTCCTACCATATAACCGATCAGCAACATGCTGATAACTTCGGTGGTTGCCGTGATAAAGGCAGCTGACCCGACATTTATTAATTTCTTAAAACTAAACTCCAACCCAAGGGCGAAAAGTAAAAAAACAACTCCTATCTCAGCCCAGATATTGATGTTCTCAATATCACCTACAGTCGGGAAAATCTGCACGTAAGGTCCCGCCAATAATCCTGCGACGATATATCCCAGTACCAAGGGTTGTTTCAACCATTTGAACAAAAGGGTAATGATACTTGCGGACATCAGTATTAGGGCAAGGTCGGCAATTAAGGTAGGTAAGTGTGACATGGCATGTATATTTCGTTAGTAATTCATTCCGTTTATGCTCTTTTATTTGTAAAAAAGAACAATCGACAGTCTATTTGTGTTTCGTCTATATGACATTTATTTTGAAACAAAGCACCGTTGGTCATTGCACAAAATTGAACTTTTCGTGCAAAAAGTATCCACTCTATCCAATATTTCTCTATATTTGTCCCCGAATTGGTTCGGAATCCGTGGTCAACGGACGAAGATTAAAAGGGAATCGGGTGTAAATCCCGGACAGTCCCGCTGCTGTGAAGCTCTATATAACATCTTATCAATAAACCAATTACAAACCACTGACGGAAAAGGAAACGTCGGGAAGGTCCGATAAGATGTAGAGTCAGTCAGAAGACCTGCCATTCAATGAATAAGAGCTTTTTTACCTCGTGGGTTAGGAAAGAAAGCATCGTTGTTAAGCCCCAAATCGTAGAAATACTGTGTTTTCATCGGGTGGACTCATGTCCGCAGGGTGGAAAGCATGAATATGTGTATTCCATTTAATTGAGAAATGAATATGATTAAAAGAATCTTAGTCGCCAACCGCGGCGAAATAGCCGTGAGGGTGATGCGCTCCTGCCGGGAGATGGAAATAACGAGCATTGCCGTTTTCTCGGAAGCGGACCGAACAGCGAAGCATGTGCTCTATGCCGACGAAGCTTACTGCATCGGCCCGGCAGCATCGAAAGAGAGTTATCTGAATATAGAAAAGATTATCGAAGTGGCAAAGTCGTGCCGCGCAGACGCCATCCATCCGGGATACGGGTTCTTGTCCGAAAATGCAACCTTTGCCCGTCGTTGTCGTGAAGAGGGGATCATCTTCATCGGTCCGGACCCGGAAACCATGGAGGCGATGGGAGATAAGATTTCGGCACGTATCAAGATGATAGAAGCCGGTGTACCGGTGGTTCCGGGTACTCAAGAAAACCTGAAGAGCCTTGAAGAAGCGGTAGAACTCTGCAATCAAATCGGTTATCCGGTAATGCTGAAAGCCTCGATGGGAGGTGGCGGAAAGGGTATGCGGCTGATTCATCGTGCAGATGAAGTGGAAGAGGCCTACACAACCGCCAAGAGCGAATCACTTTCGTCATTCGGCGACGACACAGTTTACCTGGAGAAATTTGTAGAAGAACCGCATCACATCGAGTTCCAGATTCTGGGCGACAAGCATGGCAACGTGATTCATCTGTGCGAACGTGAATGTTCGGTGCAACGCCGCAACCAGAAGATTGTGGAAGAGAGCCCTTCGGTGTTCGTCACTCCTGAACTACGCCGGGATATGGGAGAAAAAGCAGTGGCCGCCGCCAAAGCCGTGAACTATGTCGGAGCGGGAACCATCGAATTTCTGGTGGACAAGCACCGCAACTATTACTTCCTGGAAATGAACACGCGCCTGCAAGTGGAACATCCGATTACCGAAGAGGTAGTCGGCGTAGATTTAGTGAAAGAGCAGATTAAAGTGGCCGAAGGACAGGTGTTGCAACTGAAACAGGAAGATATCCAGCAACGCGGACATGCCATCGAATGCCGCATCTGCGCAGAAGATACAGAAATGAACTTCATGCCCAGCCCGGGTGTCATCAAGCAGATTACGGAGCCAAACGGCATCGGGGTGCGCATCGACAGCTATGTATACGAAGGTTACGAGATTCCGATTTATTATGACCCGATGATCGGCAAGCTGATTGTATGGGCAACCACACGCGAATACGCCATCGAACGAATGCGCCGTGTACTCCACGAATATAAGCTGACAGGAGTAAAGAACAACATCAGTTATCTGCGCGCCATCATGGATACTCCCGACTTTGTAGAAGGGCATTACGATACGGGATTCATCAGCAAAAACGGGGAAGTGCTCCAACACTGCATCACCCGTACCAGCGAACGTGCAGAGAACATCGCACTGATCGCCGCTTACATGGATTACCTGATGAACCTGGAGGAGAATAACAGCGGACTGGCTGCGGACAACCGCCCGATCAGCAAATGGAAAGAATTCGGACTGCACAAAGGGGTATTAAGAATATAGAAGAGCATGGAAATACATATAGGAAATCGCGTGGCCGAAATAGAACTGGTCAGCAAAGAAGATAACAAAGTGGTACTCACCATCGACGGAAAAACGTTCGAAGCGGACGTTGTCATGGCAGAGAACGGGAATTGCAACATCCTGATGGACGGACGCAGCTCCAACGCCCAACTGATTCGCAAAGAGAACGGAAAGAGTTACAAAGTGAATACACACTACAGCAGTTTCAATGTCGAGATTGTGGACAGTCAGGCAAAATATCTGCGGATGCGCAAGAAAGGTGAAGAAACACAGAACGACCGCATCATTTCGCCCATGCCGGGCAAGGTAGTGAAAATCCCCGTCAGTGTGGGACAGGAGATGAAAGCCGGAGAAACTGTCATCGTCATCGAAGCGATGAAGATGCAGAGTAACTACAAGGTGACTTCGGACTGTCGGATTAAAGAGATTCTGGTACAGGAAGGTGATAATATCGCCGGAGACCAGACGTTGATAACGTTAGAATAAGGAATAATAGAAAGACAATGGAAGAAGTAAATAAAGCCTATGCCACGTTCGAAGAGCGTGACCGTATCGCTTCCCAAGGCGGAGGCGCTGCCAAGATTGAAATACAACATGCGAGCGGAAAGATGACTGCCCGCGAACGCATCGATATGTTACTGGACAAGGGAACATTTGTGGAACTTGACAAGCTGATGGTGCACCGCTGCACCAACTATGGCATGGACCGTAACAAGGTTCCGGGCGATGGTGTGGTGTCGGGTTACGGAAAGATCGACGGCCGTCAAGTGTTTGTCTACGCTTACGACTTCACCGTTTACGGTGGTTCGCTCTCAGCATCGAATGCCAAGAAGATTGTCAAGGTACAACAACTGGCTTTGAAGAATGGCGCGCCGATCATCGCACTGAACGACTCGGGCGGTGCACGTATCCAGGAAGGAATCGAAAGCCTGTCGGGCTATGCCGACATCTTTTACCAGAACACGATGGCAAGCGGCGTGATCCCGCAGATTTCGGCTATCCTCGGTCCATGCGCCGGAGGTGCCTGCTACTCTCCGGCACTGACGGATTTCATCTTTATGGTGAAGGAGAAAAGCCATATGTTCGTCACCGGACCGGATGTGGTAAAGACGGTGATCCACGAAGAAGTCAGCAAAGAAGAACTGGGCGGTGCCATGACGCACAGCAGCAAGAGCGGTGTAACGCATTTCATAGCAAACACCGAGGAAGAATTGCTGATGTCGATCCGCGAGCTGCTCTCCTTCCTCCCGCAAAACAATATGGACGAAACGCGCAAGCAGAACTGCACTGATGACATCAACCGCGAAGATGCATCACTCGGCAACATTGTCCCCGCCGACCCGAACATACCGTATGATATGAAAGAGATCATCGAACGGGTTGTTGACGAGGGCTACTTCTTTGAAGTGATGCAGAACTTTGCCAAAAACATCATCATCGGTTTTGCCCGCTTAGCCGGACGCTCGGTAGGTATCGTGGCCAACCAGCCGGCATACCTGGCGGGTGTGCTCGACATCGATGCCAGCGACAAGGCAAGCCGTTTCATCCGCTTCTGCGACTGTTTCAACATTCCTCTGATTACGTTCGAAGACGTTCCGGGCTTCCTGCCGGGATATACGCAGGAGAACAACGGCATCATCCGCCACGGTGCCAAAATTGTGTATGCCTTTGCCGAGGCCACAGTGCCCAAGCTGACTGTAATCACCCGCAAGGCCTATGGTGGCGCTTACATCGTGATGAACTCCAAACAGACGGGGGCGGACGTGAACTTTGCCTACCCGAGTGCGGAAATTGCCGTGATGGGTGCCGAAGGAGCTGTAAACATCCTGTTCCGCAAGGCGGACGCAGAGAGCAAAGCCAAAGAACTGGATGCCTACAAAGAGAAGTTTGCCACTCCATACCAGGCTGCCGAACTGGGATTCATCGACGAGATCATCCTGCCGAAACAGACCCGTAAACGCTTGATACAGGCATTGGAGATGACGGAAAACAAAATGCAGACGAATCCGCCGAAGAAACACGGAAACATGCCGCTGTAGGCACAGCAGGCGGACCAAGCAGAGAGGGTATATGTGCGGGGGCAAGGCGACCGGAACAAGATTTCGCCCGTCTCCCCGCATTTTTCAGGAAGTTTTATCCTATATTTGCGTCAGCTAACTCCAAAACCTTTCATCTTATGCCCACTAAGCGCCTTTTCGTCCCCGATGACATTCTCCGCCCGGCACAGCCGGGTGAAGACAAGAACATACGCCTGCTCCAATACGTCAACTCTACCACACAGGAAAACTTCGACGCTTTCCTGACGCACCATGCCCTGGTATACATCCTCTCCGGAGTGAAGCAGATCAAGGTAGGGAGCAATCAGTTTGACATCCGGCCCGGAGAACTGTTTCTGATACCAAGGGGAGAGTACGTGATGTCGGAATACATTACCGGCGAACACGGGTTCCGCAGCCTGATGTTGTTTTTCAGCAAACGGGTTGCGCAAGGACTGACCGAACAACTGAATGGATGTTTGCCGGAACGTATACCGGAAAGGATACCGGCAAAAAGAGAAGCCGTAAAGATCATTCCCCACAACCGGGAAATAGAGAAACTGTTTTCTTCGTTGGAGGAATACAGCAAGAGTAAGAGTCCGTTTATGTGCGAGCTGATCCGGCTGAAATTTACCGAACTGGTATACCTGCTTCTGGACAGTCCTTACCGGCAACTGATAGCTTCCTTCCTCCTGGATGCGGCACGAAGCGAAAGCCCGGCACTGTCAGTCGTGCTCGACCGGCATTTGTATTCCCCGGCCACCGTCAACGAACTGGCTATGCTTTCCGGCAGAAGTCTGTCGAGCTTTAAGCGGGAGTTTGCCCAGGAATATGGTGAAGCTCCCCGCGGATGGATACGCAGAAAAAAACTGGAACGCGCTGCTTATCTGCTCGACACGTCGGACAAAACGATCGAAGAAGTAACGGACGCGAGCGGATTTGTGAGTGCGGCACACTTTGCCCGGCTCTTTAAAGAGCAATATCAGATGACACCTACTGAATATAGGGGGAGGAATAATGAATGATGGGCGAAAAGCGATGAACGATGGACGAGAAGTGAGGAATGGAGATAATCGAAGACCTATACATAAGGTGTGGGAAGCTACCGGGACGAAGCATTCGTAAACGTACCCTGAACCAAACAGACCGGAGACTGAACCAAACGGGCAACAACCCGTTCTCTGTTTGCCTGTATCTTTGCTGCATGAAATTCATCTTATGAAATACAAGATCAGCTTATGAAAACTAAATTCTTTACTCCCATCCTATTGATCACCTTCTCGGCTACCGCTCTGTGTTGCCAAAGCAAAAAACAAAACCAGCCGGCGGAAGAGGCACAGCAACCGGAAACAACGATCATCAGTGACAGCATTCGTTTCTGCGAAAGCACGTACCCCTATCAGGGAGGTATCCTGGTCGCCAACTTCGGAACGGAGCAGCTCAATCCACTCAACACGGAAGGCAGGGGATACATCGCCTACCATAAAGACAACCGGACAGAAATCCTGATTCCTGCCGACGGCAACCTCTCCGGACCGAAAGGAATGTTTATTCGTGACGAGCACCTGTTCATCTGCGACGTCAACAAAATCGTAGTCTACAACCTACAAGCACCGGAGAAAGCACCGCAAGTCGTCCTGCTGCCCGAAGGCAATCTTTTCGTAAACGACCTCGTGGCGGAAGGGAATACACTTTATGCTTCTGTCACCAATACAGGAAAAATCTTCAGCATCGATATCAGTAACCCAGACGCAGTGGGGATTCCTGCCGAATGGGTGAGCATCGCCGGACCTAACGGGCTGATTATCGAAAACGGAACCATGTACGTCGCCTCTTATTCCGCTGACGGGAAGACAACGGACAACAATGTCATCTATCAGATTACCGACCTGAGCAACCCCGTTCCAGAGAAGTTCATCACCACCCCGGGACAATATGACGGTATCGCCCTCTCTGCCGACAAGAAAACGATGTACATCACCAACTGGACACCCGCACAAGTTTGTGCCGTCGACATGAATACCCGAAAGATCACGCCACTCGACATTAACCCGGAGAAACCGCTGTCCGGCCCGGCAGATATCACGGTAGCCTCCGGAACGATGTATATTCCGGACCTGCCCAACAGCAGGGTCATCGTTTATCCAATGTAAGATTCGGTTCATAATCCGTCATTACTTATACTAAAAATTCCCTTATCCCAGCTTTTCCCATCCATTGAGAAAGTTGAGATAAGGGAATCTTCCGTTTATCGGAAGGCCGTTTCCGGGATGAATATCCTTTCAGGAACTCCGCTCAGAGAGAGCCCCCCGATTAACGGCCTATATAACCCCGTATACTCACCGCTGCCGCATCTCTGCCACGAACTCGTCGGTCGTGTAGACCTTCTCTGCCAGCAGGGTGAAGTTGATGAACGCTGCCGTATCGGCATCCAGTCCGGAGAGCTTGGCAGAGGCCGTGGCGTCAAAGACGACGGCTGCCTCGAATCCGCGTTCCTGCAACTCGCGCAGATGGGACTCCGCGCAGAGGTTGCCGGACATGCCACACACCACTACCTTGTTCACCCCACGCTTGCGGAGTTGAAGAATCAGGTCATTGTTTTCCGGCCCGTACAGTTTGTGGGGTGCCGTGACGATGATATTCGTGCCCCCATCGATATAGGGTTTGTAGAGTTCCAGCCAGTCGGCACCCGAACCTTCAAAGCCTTCGCCGGTCAACTGTCCCCGGCGTTCGAACATGCCCGTGTCGTGCATCAGTTTCTCAATGGGGCCTTCGAAAAGCCATTGGTGATCATGCTTATAGTAATAGTGCGGGGAGATGAATACCAGCATGCCTTTTGCGGCTGCCACCTCGAAGATGCGGCGGAGGTTCTCCACCGTGCCATTCTTCTGTATGTTCTCTCCGAAAGCGCCCCAGCCCAGACCGTTCTCGCTCAGGAAATCGTTCTGAGGGTCTGTCATTACAATCGCTGTGTGTTCGTCAATGACGAACGGGGTGTTGATACCTTCCATAATCTTTTTTTGTTTTTAGATGTTTATACTCCTTTTAGCTCAGGGTGCGGCGTCGGTGTACCGCTTGTTTTCCGACTTTGCAAAGATCGGCATTCCACACAGGGCGGGAAAGGGCCATACGGCTGGATAAGTTAGCAATTCTTCCCGAACAAGAAGAAATCATGCTATCTTGTCTTATGAGGAAAAGAAATGGATCAGAAGAGGGAACGGAAACACCTATTTATATATAAAAGGCTTATAACAAACCGGTTTTAGAGAGTGGAAACACCACTCTTCCCCGCCTTCGGGAACAATTGCCTATTCAATGTGTGATATCGCTCTTTCCCGAGCAGCGATAAGCACCTATCTTTGCAACATCAGATTTAAACAACTAAAACAATCCCGCGAACGTTATGAAAAAGAATTTATTAATTTTAGTCGCACTGCTGACTTCGGCAACGATCTCGGCACAGAACGGAGGAACCATTATGAAGAAGTATGAGAACCAATTGCCGCAAGCCGGCAGGGGAAATGTGCACGTTGCCTACCAGGGCAAGGCCATCGACCAGATGATTTACGATTTTATGGAAGAACAGGGAATACCGGGCATGACGCTTGCCATCGTACAGGCGCCTTACATCCCCCGGGTGGTGGGCTACGGAGTGACCGATTTCACGAAAGGAAACCTCGCCGCCGCCAAGACGCTCTGGCCCATCGGCCCCATCTCGCAAGGATATGCTGCCGTGGCGGTGATGCAACTCTACGAACGGGGCAAACTCGACCTGAACGACCCCGTCGGCAAGTACCTGAAAGATGTGCCGGAAAGCTGGAAACCGGTCAGCATCCTCCAGTTGATGCAGCACAGCTCGGGCATCGCCGACTACCGCGCGCAGAAGGGTTTCGACGTCTCTGCCGATTATCGTCCGGAACAGCTGATCGAGACCGTAGCCGCACTGCCACTGACCTTCGAACCGGGAACGGACGTGAAGCAGAGCGCCACGAACTTCCTGCTGCTGACTTCCATCATCGAGAAGGCGGGCAAAATGCCTTACCACGATTTCGTGAAGAAGTATCAGATTGACTACTTGGGACTGCGGCAGACTTTCTTCGGAGAAGACCTGGCGAAAGTAAAACAGGAGGACGTGACC
Organism: Bacteroides sp. 11BF; assembly: GCF_019633765.1. Taxonomy (NCBI): domain Bacteria; kingdom Pseudomonadati; phylum Bacteroidota; class Bacteroidia; order Bacteroidales; family Bacteroidaceae; genus Bacteroides; species Bacteroides sp. 11BF. The sequence continues at coordinate 255,489 of NZ_JAFKPJ010000002.1, read as the reverse complement.
ACTACGGGCAACGTGCACCAGACATTCAAGAAGGACCGGGACTATATCAACCCCTCGGAAACAACGACCGGATACGTTGAAAAAGACGGCCGGCTCGTCGCAGCGCCTGCTGTCAGCCCTACGGCACTGAAAGGTTTCTCCGACATCTGGGCATCGGCGGAGAACGTTTCCCATTGGGACATCGGACTGGCGGGAAGCGCCTTGATCGAGAAACCGGAAAACCGTGACATCGTGTACAAACCCACCCGGCTGGCCAACGGCAAGGTGGTCCCCGCCATGACAGGCTGGCAGTTCTATAACCACAACGGGCTGATGGACATCAAAGGCGACGTATCGGGACATTCAGCTTTCCTGAGCCGTTTCACCGACGCTTCGGAACTGGTATGCGTCACCCTGCTCGCCAACAAGGAGGGAGTGGACCTGACGAACCTGGGACGGCGCATCGCCGCCGCTTTCGACAGCGCCAAGATGGGCACGGGAGCCAACGACAACCTGCTGTACACCTACGAGAGCCAGTTCAGCGTAGACGAAACCATGGGACGCATCGAGCAGACGCTCCGGGCAATGGGAATCCCTGTCTTCGCCAAATTCGACCACGGAAAGAATGCGGAAGAGGTAGGCTTGACGCTTCGCCCGAACCAAGTGATCGTCTTCGGTTCGCCGAAAGTGGGCACAAAGCTGATGCAGGATAATCCGAGCATCTCGATCGAATTGCCGCTGAAGATCTCCGTTTGGGAGGATAAAAATGGCAGCGTATGGGCCACTTTCCCACAGATGCAGGTGATGGCGGCCGAATACGGGCTGGAAGCGGAACCGGTGATCGGAAAGATGCAGGAATTGCTGGAAAAGATCGTGATTAAGGGGGCAAGCGTGTATTGACTCCATGCCCGAGGGCATTCTTAAAATAAACACAGAAACGGGGAAATCACAAGCGGTTATGGGACAACGCGCAACGTGACTTTCCTCGTTTCATTTGGGTACCCCCCGTTTCTATTTTCTTCCTATCGGCAGGCAGACTTCAAACCTCGCCCCCTCACCCGCTTCGGACTCCGCACGAATCTCTCCGCCGAAATGTTCCACAATCGTCTTACAGATGGCAAGTCCCAACCCCGTTCCTTGAACAAAAGAATCTCCTTTATAAAAGCGCTCAAAAATATGTGCAATCACTTCCTCCGACATTCCTTTCCCGGTGTCTTCGACAAACAGCTGTACATCCTTCTCCCCCCTCCGGCGATAACCTATCCGGATGCTGCCCCGGCTCGTAAACTTTATCGCGTTATTGATCAGATTATTCACCACCTGCTCCAGCCTTACCGGGTCTGCGGTAATCGACACATCCTCTGCGGGCAGATCCGCAATCAGTTCTACACCGGGCTTCACGTTCAGACGCTGCATGCGGGCAATGTCGGCAAACATCTTGTTCAGTGAGAAAACCGAAACGTTAAACTCCATGGTGTTCGATTCAATCTTCGAAAGATCCAGAATATCCGAAATCAGGAACATCAGCAACTGCCCGTTTTTCTCTATCAACGCAGCATACTCCTCGATGTCCTCCGGCCTTAAATCGGATTGCTCGCTCACCAGCAGTGTGGAAAAACCCACGATAGCATTCAGTGGAGTGCGGATCTCGTGACTCATATTGGCCAGGAAAGCACTCTTCAACCGGTCGCTCCGCTGTGCCTTCCGGAGGGCGTCGTTCAGCCTGTCCTCTATATCTTTATACCGCTGTGTACTCATGCAGATACCCACAATACGGAACGGCAGATCCGACAGCTGACCCACATAAGTAGACTGCCCCTCGAACCACTCCCAGCCCCCGTCTCCCCGGCGCAGACGATAAGGTACGGGCGCCTCGTACAAGTTTCCCGTCAACTGCCCGGCAAGGGCGTCGAAAAGTACCTTCCGGTCATCGGGATGCACCAAGTCGGAAAACTGTTCCATGGTCAACGTATAATCTCGGGTCGGAATCTTCAGATAGTCGAAATAACGCGGGTCAATCACCATCAGGTTCCGCTCCATGTCGAACGACCAGGAAAAGATATGTGTTTTGCTCAGGGCGATATTCAGCACATGCCGCTGCGTCCGTTCTTCAAGCACATTGCGCAGGTAGACGATCATCTTGATCAAGCGGCCGCTTTCATAAATCCCCACAATGCCGCCTTGAATCAGGAAGCTGATATTGGAACGGGGCTCGCGAATGAAGCAATTGGTAGAAAACAAAATGTTGCGCTTTCCGCTCTGTATCTCTTTCAGAAACCGGGGCAAAAGGTTCTCCTTGTCCTGGATCAGTTCGATGATCTCAACCGCCTGTCGCCCGGCAACCTGCTTCAAATCCAGTTGCAGCTCTTCCAGCAACAACTTGTTCATCCGTTCTATCTTCCCGTCAGCGCCGAGGACAAGAATGCTCAGCGGCCACACATCAAACAGTTGCCTGCATATGGCATCTCCCACCAGCGCCTTTTTGAGCGCCCGCCTCTGCCCGTAGAGGCACTTCACCGCCACACACAAGGCAAACACGACAATAAGCAGCAAAACAATAACCGTAATCAGACTATTGTCCCCAATAGCCAAAGAAGAAAAAAAGACAGGAAAAACAAAGGTGTTGAATGAAAATCGGTTCATATAAATTCAGTTGTGTCAGAACACAAAGATCGTACTAATATCAGTCACCGGCAACGAATCGGGTTGGAAACGATATTCTATTATTCTCACAAAACATTCCATCATGTACGGATTGACCACTTTTAACTATGACAAGAAAAGCCCCGGACAGAATTAACAAGTCATTAACTATAATAGACCGTAATATAATGACTTTTGCAACCAAAAAGGGATCTCAGCGTTATAGCAAACAAAAGAACATGCTTACTCCGGAGTTACATATATCAGACAATTTCACCACTGCCGACCGCATCAGCAGCGAAACACTGTGGACATATTGCGCCGAACTCAAAAAGACGAAAGCTGTTATTTTTGCCCTCTGTATGCGGGGACGTGTCAAAGCGATGATCAACCTGGTGCAATACAATATCGGTCCCGGTACGATGATCGCTATCCCCTCAGAAAGTTTCATACAAGTGCAGAAGACATCGGACGATGTGCAGATGCATGCGGTACTCTTTTCACTTGCATTCATTCACGAAACCCACTTGGACAGATCGATCATCAATACGTTCTACATCATCAACGAACACCCCCTGCTCCCATTGTCCCCGAGAATTTTCGGCATCTACGTCCAGACTTTCGCGCTTCTGACACACATCCATAAAGATGCACCGTTCCTCTTCAGCCATGCCACACTGAAGTCTATGCTTGAAGCACTCCTACAGGGGTTCACAGAGCTCAGTCAGCGAAAAGCGTTGTCGCAGGTAGCGCCTGCCAACAAACATTCCGCCGTCTTTCGCCAGTTTGTCCGACTGGTACAGGAGAATCATGCCCACCAACATCAGGTACAGTTTTATGCGGCCGAAATGGGAATGAAATCAACTACCCTCTGCCACATCATAAAGAAAGAATCGGGCGGACAGACAGCAATGGAAATCATCAACAGTATCCTGATCCTGGCTGCCCGAACCCTGCTGCGAACCACACCCACTCCGGTGAAAGACATCGCCCTGAACCTGGGATTCAACAATGCGGCGTTCTTCAATAAGTTTTTCAAGAAGCAAGTGGGGATGACCCCACAGAAGTTCCGGAACGCAGAGAAATAAGGTCAGACCTACGAAACAGGCGGACCGAAACGAGTTTCAACAACTATACAGTCATCTCAAACCCCGTATCCGTCCGCCTGTCCTATATTAGTCGCACTTATTGGATGGTCTGTGTGCGGATAGTGAAAAGTTTATTATCCTTTTTCCTTCAGAATCACGTCGTGTGCCCCGCCTTCTACGATACTGGTAGACGAAACCAACGTAATCTTGGCGTTTTGCTGCAAATCGGGAATGGTAACGGCACCGCAACTGCACATCGTAGCTTTGATCTTGCTCAGTGTGGCAGCCAGATTATCTTTCATCTTACCGGCATAAGGCACGTAACTATCGACTCCCTCTTCAAACTTCAAAGATTCCGTCCCGCCCATATCATAGCGCTGCCAGTTCTGGGCACGGTTCGAACCTTCTCCCCAGTACTCTTTCACATAATTGTTCTTGATGCAGAGCTTCTTCGTAGGCGATTCGTCGAAACGGGCAAAGTAACGGCCCATCATCAGGAAATCGGCCCCCATGGCAAGGGCAAGCACCATATGATAGTCGTGCACCAGTCCGCCGTCGCTGCAAATAGGCACATAGATGCCTGTGCGTGCCTGATATTCGTCACGGGCACGAGCCACGTCCTGCAAAGCAGTCGCCTGTCCGCGTCCGATACCTTTCTGTTCACGGGTGATGCAGATAGATCCACCGCCAATACCCACTTTCACGAAGTCCGCACCAGCTTCCGCCAGATAGAGGAAGCCTTCTTTATCTACCACGTTACCGGCACCTACCAGTACTTTATCCCCATACTGCTGCTTGATCCATTGCAGAGTCTCGCATTGCCATTCCGAATAGCCGTCCGAAGAATCGATGCAAAGCACATCCACTCCTGCTTCTACCAGAGCAGGTACACGTTCCTGATAGTCACGGGTATTGATACCGGCACCCACCAGCAATTTCTTGTCGGGGCTTGACACCTCGTTAGGGTTTTCCTTGTGGCTGTCGTAATCTTTGCGGAAAACGAAATAAGCCAGACGGCCGTCCTTGTCGATGATGGGAAGAGTGTTGAGTTTGTGGTCCCAGATAATCTGGTTCGCTTCGCTCAGTGTCAGTCCCACTTCGCCTACAATCAGCTTGTCGAAAGGGGTCATGAAGTCTTTGATCTTTTTGTCCAGCGGATCTCTGGAAAGGCGATAGTCGCGGCTGGTTACCAATCCCAGAAGATGCCCGTTCGGTGTGCCGTCATCCGTGATTCCGATGGTAGAGTGTCCGGTCTGACGAAGCAGGCGAAGTACATCATCCAACGTATGTTCCGGTGTCAGGTTCGAGTCACTGGTCACGAAACCGGCTTTAAATTTCTTCACTTTCCGCACCATTTCCGCCTGACTGGCGATGGGTTGCGAGCCGAAGATAAACGAGAGTCCTCCGTTGCGTGCCAGCTCGATAGCCAGTTCGGGACCGGAAACCGACTGCATGATTGCCGAAACGAAAGGAATGTTCAATTCGATTGCTGCTTGTGTGCCTGCCGCATGTTTCACCAGCGGGGTGCGTAAAGATACATTGGAAGGTACACACTGTTTGGTGGTAAGACCGGGAATAAGTAAATATTCACCGAAAGTTCTTGATACTTCTTCTACGTAAACTGCCATAAGATAAGTTGTTTTTTGGCATGCAAAATTACATCTTTCTTTTTAATTATGTGACAGGGACAGGGGTATTTTTTTCAATTATCCCTTCACAGTATCCTATTCTTCTGCCGTCCGTCCATTCAGGCACGGATATTATTGATAAGTCTCAAACGTATGTCCCCCTTTCCGGAGTTGGTCGGCATATTGCTGCAAGGCGGTATCGGATATGCCCAAAGGTTCTGACAATACAGACATAGCCTGATTTCTTTAGTTCACCGGCAAAGGTAATACAAACCGGACTACGTCATGCTTTCCTTATAGATTTAACCCAAAACCGGCATCCCTGCTTTTAAATTAACAGAAAACAACGCCATTTAGCAAACACTTTCGTACCTCCGGTGTTATTCATTACCATACTATAAATAGTTACCTCTTATGTCACAGGAAATGAAAGCATTCTCCGGAATGAAAACTACACGGAATTTCAGTTTCAGTCATTTCGAAGTCATTATCAACAGCGTACCGGGCAGAAAAGTTGTTCTGGAATCGACTCTGTTGGAACAGTCGCCAATTGAAAAAGGATGTGGAGATGCCTCTTCACAGGCATGGAAGGCGACTCCGGCAGAAAGCCGGACAAAGCCTGTGTATAACGAGATCTGGTATACATAAGCAACCGCCTTTCCTGTTTTTATTCAATCACACACAAGAGCCGGATACTTCGGTTCCATCCGGAGAATGCGTCGTTTGGATGCGCATCCTACAGGGGGACATCTGTTACCTTGAATGCCGACTTCATTTACGTGCCGGGATAACCGGTTTTACGTGCCGGCGTAAATGGTTTTACGTGCCGGGGTAAACAGTTTTACATGCCGGGGTAAATGGCTTTACGTGCCGGGGTAAACGGTCTTACATTGAAAGAAAAATATAGGTAAATACAATCTGCTGATTATCAAGATTACCGGGACGGATGTCGCAACTACGCATTTCCCAGAGAACTCCTATTTTAGACCCGCCAACCTCGCCCTGTACTCCATCGGCGAAACCCCTTCGTGACGTTTGAAATACCGGCCAAGATAAGATTGGTCGGGGAAGTTCAGGCGGTCGGCTATCTCCTGGATACTGAGATCGGTGGACTGGAGGAAGACTTTGATCTCCAAGGCCGTGAAATCATCAATCACTTTTTTGGCTGAGCCGCCCATAAGGGAGCGGCAGATGCTCGTCAGGTATTTGGTAGAAATGCAGAGACGGTCGGCGTAGAAGACAACGTCGCGCTGCGAACAACAATGCTCGTGCACCAAGGTGACGAACTTATGAAAAAGCTCGTTCGGACGGTTGCCGCCTTCGATCTCTTTATGGGTGAAAAGGCGGTGCACTTTGTCGTATACATCGAGCAGGAAGCTTTGCAGGTGGTTGCGGGCTATCTGGTTGCGGAAGCGGTGGTCGGTGTCGGCGAAGATGGCGCCGGTGGCGTGCAGAAGACCATTGATGGGGGCGGTAAATTCGGGAGGGAGCGTATAGCAGGGCTTCTCCTTGAGGAAGCGGAAGAAGGAGGGTTCGAAGCGGATGCAGGCTTCACGGAACATCTCGATGTGGGAGGCGAAAAAGGAGATCTGCAGGTCGTCGCTCTTCTCTTCAAGGGTGATGACGGAGCCGGGCAGGAGGACAACCTGGGTATTGGGGGTGATCTCGTATTTCTTCAGGTCGATGGCAAGCGTGGCACGACCGCTGCGGCAGTAGAGAATGATGGCACAGTTGAGCTTGTGCAACCGGTTGTAGAAAGGGGCGAAGTCGTCGGTTCCTGCCACGAAGGGCTGGTCGAGAGTGAGAGTGAGCAGATTACTTTTTTCCATATCGTGTTCTTTATTTCGCCTGCAAAGGTAGGTCTTTTTAGTGAATTAGGCGAAAAGTTGTTCCGATTATGAACAATAGTGAGGTGGGTATGAAAAGCTGCCGAAGGGGAAAACGCTCTACCTTTGCCGCGACAAAATTAAATAGGAACTATGATTGAAAAGGTAAGTAAAGTGAAACAGGCCGTGATACTGGCCTGCTGTCTGGCCGTCGGGGGATGCAAGCAAGCACCACAGGCAAACGTGGAGTCGGGATACAAAGTGATGACCCTCGCGCCTGCCGACCGGACGCTATCGAGTACGTATTCGGCAACGATACGCGGACGACAAGACATCGAGATCTATCCGCAGGTAAGCGGTACGCTGACGCAGGTGTGTGTCAGCGAGGGGGAACGGGTGAAACGGGGACAGTCGCTGTTCGTCATCGACCAAGTGCCTTACGAGGCTGCCTTGCAGACTGCCCTGGCAAACGTGGAGGCGGCAAAGGCGTCGCTGGCCACGGCACAACTGACGTATGACAGCAAGCAGGAATTGTACAGGCAGAACGTGGTGTCCGCCTTCGACCTGAGCACGGCAAAGAACTCTCTCCTGGCAGCGCAGGCGCAACTGGCGCAGATGAAGGCACAGGAGGTGAACGCACGCAACAACTTATCGTATACGCTGGTGAAGAGTCCGGCGGACGGAGTAGTGGGCACGCTGCCCTACCGGGTGGGAGCACTGGTGAGCGCCAGCCTGCCGGAACCGCTGACTACCGTTTCGGACAACTCGGACATGTACGTCTACTTCTCGATGACGGAGAACCAGCTCTTAGGACTGATCCGCCGTTACGGATCGAAGGAGGAAGCCTTGAAACAGATGCCGGAAATCGGCCTGCAACTGAACGACCGTTCGGACTATCCGCAGGCGGGACGGATCGAGACGATCAGCGGGGTGATAGACCGCACGACGGGAACGGTGAGCCTGCGGGCGGTGTTCCCCAACCGGGAAGGGCTGCTGCATAGCGGCGGCGCCGGAAACGTGATCGTGCCGACGGAGAAGACGGGAGCGCTGGTGATTCCGCAAGCGGCCACATTCGAAGTACAGGACAAGGTATTTGTATATAAGGTAGTGGACGGCAAGGCGCAATCGGCTCCGGTACAGGTGACGCGCGTCAACGGCGGACAGGAGTACATCGTGGAGAGCGGGCTACAGACCGGTGACGTGATCGTGGCCGAAGGCGTCGGACTGCTCCGGGAAGGAACGGAGATCAAAGCGGTGAACGAGGAACGGTGAACGCTCATCGTATGCAATAAAACAAAGAACAAGGCTCACCACAGAGTGGCACAAAGGAAACATATAACCCTATAATTATGAACTTACGAACATTCATCGAACGGCCCGTCCTATCGGCCGTTATCTCCATCACCATCGTCGTGGTCGGGATCATCGGGCTGTTTACATTGCCCGTCGAACAATACCCGGATATCGCCCCGCCAACCATCATGGTCTCCACCAGCTACTTCGGAGCCAGCGCGGAGACGTTGCAAAAGAGTGTCATCGCCCCGCTCGAAGAGGCCATCAACGGAGTGGAGGACATGACGTATATGACCTCCAGCGCCACCAACGCCGGAACGGTCTCCATCACTGTCTACTTTAAACAGGGAACCGACCCGGACATGGCGGCGGTGAACGTGCAGAACCGGGTCTCCAAAGCCACGGGACAGCTCCCCTCGGAGGTGAACCAGGTGGGTGTCACCACCTCGAAGCGGCAGACGAGTATCCTGCAAATGTTCTCGCTCCACAGCCCGGACGACTCTTATGACGAGGCTTTCCTGGCCAACTACATCAGTATCAACCTCAAGCCGGAGATTCTCCGCATCTCGGGCGTGGGCGACATGATGATCATGGGAGGCGACTACAGCCTGCGCATCTGGATGAAACCGGACGTGATGGCGCAATACCGCCTGATCCCCTCGGACGTTTCGGCGGTGCTGGCGGAACAGAACATCGAGTCTGCCACCGGATCGTTCGGCGAGAACTCCGACGAGACGTACCAATACACCATGAAGTACAAAGGCCGCCGCATCACCCCGGAAGAGTTCGGCGAGATCGTGATCCGCTCCACCGACGACGGGCAGGTGCTGAAACTGAAGGACATCGCCACCATCGAGTTAGGACAGGAAAGCTACGCCTACAGCGGAACGACGGACGGGCATAATGGTATCTCGTGCATGCTCTTCCAGACTGCAGGTTCCAATGCTACGGAGGTGAACAACCGCATCAACGACTTCCTTGAAGAGGCACGCAAAGACCTCCCCCGCGGAGTGGAACTGACGCAACTGATGTCCAGCAACGACTTCCTCTACGCCTCCATCCACGAGGTGGTGAAGACGCTGCTCGAAGCCATCCTGCTCGTGATCCTCGTCGTATACATCTTCTTGCAGGACATCCGCTCGACGCTGATCCCGCTGGTGGGCATCATCGTGTCGCTCGTCGGTACGTTCGCCTTCATGGCGATGGCGGGATTCAGTATCAACCTGATCACGCTGTTCGCGCTGGTACTGGTCATCGGTACGGTGGTGGACGATGCCATCGTGGTGGTCGAGGCCGTGCAGGCACGGTTCGACGTGGGCTACAAATCGTCCTACATGGCGAGCATCGACGCCATGAAAGGTATTTCGAATGCCGTCATCACCTCGTCGCTGGTGTTCATGGCGGTGTTCATCCCCGTATCGTTCATGTCCGGCACATCGGGGACGTTCTACACGCAGTTCGGACTGACGATGGCCGTAGCGGTAGGTATCTCCGCCGTGAACGCCCTGACACTGAGCCCCGCCCTCTGCGCGCTGCTGCTGAAACCGTACATCAACGAGGACGGCACGCAGAAGCAGAACTTCGCCGCCCGCTTCCGCAAAGCATTCAACGCAGCGTTCGACGTGGTGATAGACCGTTACAAGGGCATCGTGCTCTTCTTCATCAAACACCGTTGGCTGACGGGCGGACTCCTCGTGGCAAGTATCGCCCTGCTGGTGGTGCTGATGAACACGACGAAGACCAGCCTCGTGCCCGACGAAGACCAGGGCGTGGTGTTTGTCAACGTCAGCACCGCCGCCGGCAGTTCGCTGCGCACGACGGACGAGGTGATGAAGCGCATCGAGCAGCGCATGGAACAGATCCCGCAAGTGGAGCACGTGCAGAAAGTGACGGGCTACGGACTGCTGGCGGGCCAGGGAAGCTCGTTCGGTATGCTGGTTCTGAAGCTGAAACCGTGGGACGAACGCCCCGGAAAGGAAGACAACGTGCAGTCGGTCATCGGCCAGGTATACGGGCGGACGGGCGACATCAAGGACGCCACCGTATTTGCCATCTCACCGGGAATGATCTCCGGCTACGGTATGGGTAACGCCCTCGAAATGCACATGCAGGACAAGACGGGAGGCGACGTGAACACCTTCTTCCAGACCACGCAGCAGTATCTGGGCGCGCTGAACCAGCGTCCGGAGATCGCCATGGCCTACTCCACGTTCGACGTCCGCTACCCGCAATGGCTGGTCGAGATAGACCCGTCGAAATGTAAGCGCTCGGGCATCACCCCCGACCAGGTGTTGAGCACCCTCTCGGGCTACTACGGCGGGCAGTACGTGTCCAACTTCAACCGCTTCTCGAAAGTATATAAGGTGATGATCCAATCCGACCCGCAATACCGCCTCGACGAAGCTTCGCTGGGCAACACCTTCGTGCGGATGTCGAACGGCGAGATGGCGCCTCTGAGCCAGTTCGTGACGCTGACCCGCACGTACGGAGCCGAGTCGCTGAGCCGCTTCAACATGTACAACTCCATCGCCGTGAACGCCATGCCGGCCGACGGTTACAGTACGGGTGACGCCATCCGTGCCGTACAGGAGACAGCCTCCACCGCCCTGCCCAAGGGCTACGGCTACGACTACGGAGGCATCACCCGTGAGGAGACGGAGCAGAGCGGCACGACGGCGATCATCTTCGGCATCTGCTTCCTGATGATCTACCTGATTCTGAGCGCGCTCTACGAGAGCTTCCTGATCCCCTTCGCGGTGCTCCTGAGCGTGCCGTGCGGACTGATGGGTTCGTTCCTCTTCGCCCGCCTGTTCGGTCTGGAGAACAACATCTACCTGCAAACGGGACTGATTATGCTGATCGGTCTGCTTGCCAAGACGGCGATCCTGCTCACCGAGTATGCCGCCGAACGCCGCAAAGCGGGCATGGGGCTGATAGCCTCCGCGCTGAGCGCCGCCAAAGCCCGTCTGCGCCCGATATTGATGACGGCACTGACGATGATCTTCGGGTTGTTCCCGCTGATGGTGGCAAGTGGCGTAGGGGCAAACGGTAACCGTTCGTTGGGAACGGGCGCCGTGGGCGGTATGGTCATCGGTACGCTGGCACTGCTGTTCATCGTGCCGTCGCTCTTCATCGCTTTCCAGTGGTTGCAGGAACGCATTCGTCCGGTACAGGCCGAACCGACGCACGACTGGCAGATCGAGGAAGAGATCGTAGCGAGCGACCGGGAAAAGAAGGAAGCGAAAGGAGGGGCTTTGAAGGAATAAAGGACTCTTTTCACCACAGAGGAACACAGAGTGACACAGAGGAAGACAGGTTATTGGTATGAACGATCAAAGGAGCAAGATTCACCCGGTGATACTCTACCCGGTGATACTCTGTACTACTCCGCCATACTTTACTTCGTATCGCTCTGTATGACTCCGTACCACTCCATATCACTCTGTGATACTCTGTGTTACTCTGCGGTGAAAAGAGTTCTTCCCCCGTTCAACCCTATTTATCATTAGCAGCCCCCTCCCCTCCTCTTCCACCGGAGGAACCGGGGGAGGGAGGCTCCCATAAAACAAGCAATCATGAAAAAGTTAATCATATCCCTTGCCGCCACGCTGGCACTCAGCAGTTGCGGCATTTACTCCAAATACAAACCCGCTACCGAGGTTCCCGACGGCCTTTACGGCCAAGAAGGCGCGAATCCTTCCGACTCCGCCTCCAACCTCGGCAGCCTCCCCTGGCAGGAGGTCTTCACCGATCCTTGCCTCCGCACGCTGATCGACACCGCCCTCGTGCGCAACACCGACCTGCGTACGGCCCACCTCCGTGTGAAAGAGGCCGAAGCCACCTTGCTCTCCGTCCGACTCTCCTATCTGCCCGCCTTCTCCCTCTCCCCGCAGGGAACGGCCAGCAGCTTCGACGGCGGGAAAGCCTCGCAAACCTACTCACTGCCCGTCAGCGCCAGTTGGGAGATCGACATCTTCGGCCGGCTGACGAACGCCAAGCGGCGTGCACAAGCTGTCGTGGCGCAGAGCCGTGACTATGAACAGGCGGTACAGACGCAACTGATTGCCGCCGTCGCCAACAACTACTATACGTTGCTGATGCTCGACGCCCAGATCGAGATCTCCACCGCCACCGAAGCCGCCTGGAAAGAGAGCGTTGCCACCACCCGCGCCATGAAAGCTGCCGGAATGGTGACCGAAGCCGCCCTCTCGCAGACTGAGGCCACATACTACAATATATGTACCACCCTGCTCGACCTGCGCGAACAGCTCAACCAGGTGGAGAACGCCCTTTCGCTGCTCCTTGCCGACGTCCCCCGCACCCTTCCCCGCGGACGCCTCGCCGAGCAGCGCCTGCCGGAGAACCTTTCGGTGGGCGTGCCCTTGCAGATGCTTGCCAACCGCCCCGACGTGCGCAGTGCCGAACAGTCGTTGGCACAGGCATTCTACACTACCAACGCCGCCCGTTCCGCCTTCTACCCCTCGATCACGCTGAGCGGCAGCGCCGGCTGGACAAACTCGGCAGGTGCGATGATCGTCAACCCGGGCAAGTTCCTTGCCACCGCCGTGGCCTCGCTGACACAGCCTTTGTTCAACCGGGGAGCGAACATCGCCCAGCTCCGCATAGCCAAAGCGCAACAGGAGGAGGCACGCCTCAGCTTCGAACAGACGTTGCTCAACGCCGGAAGCGAGGTCAACAATGCCCTGGTGCAATATCAGACGGCACGGGACAAGGCAAACTACTTCGAGAAGCAGGTGGCTTCCCTCGAAAACGCCGCCCGCAGCACACAACTGCTGATGAAGCATGGCAACACGACTTATCTGGAAGTGCTCACCGCACAGCAGACGTTGCTCAATGCGCAACTCTCGCAAGTGGCCAACCGGTTTACTGAAATCCAGGGGGTCATCACCTTGTATCAGGCATTGGGGGGAGGAAGAGAGAGGAGTTAAGAAGCGGAACTCACCACAGAGTAACACAGCGTAACACAGAGGGAGTCAAGCCGTTGGTTATCGGCTTGACTCCCTCTGTGTTACGCTGTAGTGAAAAAATACGGGAGAAACAAGAACGAGGGAAAGAAGCTAATGGAGCCGGACCGATGAGAAGGGGATGGGGCGCAAGGGTGTGTCTCCCGACAAATCCTGTCTCAACTCTATGAGCGCGGCCTTCTTCTCCCGGTCCTTTGCTCCATCCCTATATATCACGTACTTCAGCGCTTCTTCCCTCGTCTTTTTCTCTTCTCCCTATATTTCACTCTATCACATTATTAACACTTGTCTTTCTACGTCCCCTTACAGAAACCTGCGCAGTGTCCCGGCCAGGGCATTGCGGTCGATGGGCTTCACCAGGAAACCGTTGCAGCCGGCGGCTATCGCCGCCTCCTTATCAGAGTTGAAGGCATGTGCCGTCAAGGCGATGATGGGAACTTCCCGGTTCGTTTTCCTGATTTCACGGGTAGCTTCCAGGCCGCCCAGACGGGGCATCTTGATGTCCATCAGCACCAGGTCGAAGTGTTCCGACAGGACCTTTTCCACCGCCTCTACGCCATCTGCCGCACGGGTGAACCGGTAGCCCAAGTTGCCCAGGAGGACGCTCATCAGATGGTAATTGCTTTCTATGTCTTCAACCACGAGGATCGTTTTTTTATCCGTATGCCCGCCGGACGACGGTTCGCTGTCCGGATCCGCGGGCGAGGGTTCGTCGGTGGAAGCGGACAGGTTTTCCGTCCCCTCTCCGGCATCAAGACCGTTGTCAAGACCGGCATCAAGCTGCGCAGCTTCCTGTCCGCCTGCTTCCGCCTCTCCGCATACACGCATGATCTCGCAGGGAACCCACGACCAGAACGTAGACCCGACTCCTTCTTCCGACTCAAATCCCACCTGCCCGCCGGCGGATTCGGTGACCACCTTGCAGATGGCCAGCCCCAGCCCCGTGCCTTGGGTAAACTCGTTCAGCTTCTCAAAACGGTGGTACAAGCGGGACTTATCCTTGTCCGGAATGCCGATACCCGTATCGGAAACGTAGAAGTAAATGCCCTCTCCCTGACGCCGGTAGCCCATGCGTATCTCTCCCCGATAGGTGCATTTGATGGCGTTCGTGGCGTAATTCAGCACCACCTGCGCCAGGCGGTTGGCGTCCATCCGCACCAGGCAAGATTCGTAGGGGTTGTCGCAGACCAGCTCCACGGACGGATTGGCCATCGCCTGGCGGACGGAGCCGTAGAGTTCGTCGAAGTAAACCGAGAGGTCGAACTCGCTCAGTTGCCGGTCTATGAACCCGGCTTCGATCTTCGACAGGTCGAGTATATCGTTTATCAGCCGGAGCAGCAGGTCGCTGTTCGTCACGATGATCCGCTGATATTCGGCTATCTCCTCCTTCTTGTCCGTATTGGTGAGGAGGTTCGAGAAGCCGATGATGGCGTTGAGGGGCGTGCGTATCTCGTGGCTGATATTGGCGAGGAAAGCCGATTTGAGCTTGTCCGAGCGTTCGGCGCGCTCCTTGGCTTCGCTCAGTTCGTTGACCATCTTTTTCCACGACGTGACGTTGCGGCGGAAGCCGGTGTAGAGCAGCACTTTGCCCGTGGCGTGGTCTTTCAGGAAAGAGGTTCCGGTGACGACGCAGTCCTGCCACCCGTCGTCGTAGGTGGTCTTCACCCGCATCGGGGCTTCGTCGGAGAAGTCGGCGCCATCGTCCATCATCCGGAGGTAGTCCATGATCCCGGGCCGGTCGTCGGGATGGACGGTGCCGAGGTAGTCTTCGGGGGTGAGCCAGACGCTGCTGTCGAAGTTGGTCACCGGGTCGTTGTAGGACGAGAAGCGGCGGATGCGGTTGTCGTACCGCCAGTGCACCAGCCCTGAGGCCTGTATGGCCTGGTGTGCCAGTTGGGCGCTCTCCTTCAGTTTCACGCTGTATTCGTGCTCCCGGCTGATGTCGTTCATGATGAAAACGTAGTTCTGCATCTTCCCGTCGGAGCCGAAGACGGGTGTGCCTTTGCAGCTGATCCGCTTCACCTCCGAGGTGCACCGGGTGTTGTAGAATCCCGTCCGGCATACGATGGAGAAGTCGTAGTCGAAGTCTACCTGTATCTTCCTCTGCCGTTGGAACGCCTTCTTTACGGCGTCGGGGATGACGGGATTGTCCATGATGGGCGTGGAGCCGATGACCGCCCTCTTGTCCACCACTCCGAAAGTCTGGCACGTGCGCTCGTTCATCCACACCAGGATACCTTCTTTCGAATAGACTTCTATGCCGACGGGGAGGTCGCCAAAAATGGTGTCTGTCCGCAGCTTTTGCAGGTTCAGTATTTCCTGGGCTTCCCTCAGGGCGCGGGTCGTACGCCGGCGGCATCTGGCCAGCAGCACCAGGAAGACGGACAGGATGAAGACGGCGCAAAGCACGGCGGGAAAGAGGAAGGGGGGTAAGTTTGACATAGGCTTTCAGTAGTTTGATATATGTTTTTAGTGGTTTGATATATGTTTTTAGTAGCTTAATAAGTGTATTTGCGCGAACGGCCGACGGGCGGAGAAACGGATTTGCTTCGTAGCCCCGGACGAACTTACTTCGTAGCCTCGGACGAACCTGCTTCGTAGCCTCGGACGAACCTGCTTCGTAGCCTCGGACGAACTTACTTCGTAGCCTCGGACGAACCTGCTTCGTGTAAACAGCCCGGCGAACCTGCTTCGTATAAATAACCGGCGCGCCCCCGATATCTGCCTAAAGGGGGGTATAGGTGGATGTACTGTTTGGGGGCGTACCGGATTATCGCTTGAGAGCCGGGCGTTCATTATGCTGTAGGATCCTCTACATACCCTTCGTCTCCCACCGTAATGGGGCGTGCCAACTCAAAAGTACGTGGAGTTTTCGTCAGAACCTTGCCTTTGCTATATTGGGTGGTGACTTTCACCTTCCAGTCGCCGTCCGTAATCCCGGCGGGAAGGACGAATTGCAATCTCTTTGCCGTGTTCGGGCTGATGTCTGCCATGCTGATGGTAAACGATTTCGACGGGGTGGAGACGGAAGTCAGCGTGATGCCCACCGACGGGTCTGTGCCCACCACCTTCAATCCCTCTCCGGTGATGACCACCATCTTTCCGGCTTCCATCGGGGCGCGGGTGGTGGCGGCAGCGTCCGTATAGCCGGTGCTCGTCATGCCGGCGATGTACGGCCCGGTCACGGCCGGCTGCGTAAAGAGAGTGATATGCGCTTGCCCCATCGCCTCCTTCATGGCCGGGCCTTGGCTAAAACTGGCGTAGATTTTTACCTTCTCCCGGTCTACGGAAAGGGAAAGCTCCTCTTCCATCACCACGCCGCTCGCCATCGGGCGCACGTAGCAGAGAGGGGTGGAGACACAATAGCCGCTTGCCACCGCTTGCGCTATGGCCTCAAAGCCCATCTCGAAAAGGCTTTTCACCTCCGAGGCCTCGAATTTCCCCGAACGGGTGGCCACATCCGCCGCTATGTCTTCCAGCGTCAGGCTCTGGCTCTGGGTCTTTACTTTTACGATATAATCCGTATCGATATCCGGTGTCAATTCGTTTGGATAGGCCATCAGGGCCAAGTCCATCTTGTAGTTTCTTGTCTTCATAAGTCTCAAGTCGTTTTTAAAAGGTTCATTATACTGATGGGATGCTGCGTCTGTGAGAGTTCAACCGGAGGGGTAAGGAACCGATGGAATGCAAGGGGGCGATGCCGGCAAGCGGTTTTACTGATAGACTGTTTGAGTTGGTTCATGATTCTAAATCTTTGACCGTTCCGGGAAATTACTTTCTAAGTAACGGCAGACGGGGAGGCCATCGTGCGGGAAAAAGCGTTTTCCGGCGGCACGAATGAAGCAGAAATGAAGAGGGATGTATCAAAAATACCGTGCATCCGGAACCGGTGCCGGTTCATTTCCACAATAAGGTGGCTATCCGTTTTTAAGTTCTGAAAAATGGAGGGAAACGTCTGTGTGCTTTTCAGCGCAAGTGTTGTATCAATATGTGTTCTAACGTTCCTGGTGTTACCTTTTCCGATAAATTTTAATGGTTCGTAGCAAAAAATGTCGATAATATTTGTGCATATGCGATAATCTTAGCACTTTTGCAGACAACGTCTGCCGTTACTTAGAAAGTAATTTTTGTCCAATCCGTTGCTTTACAAAGCACTGCGTGTCTCTCTTCCTTTCTCTTTCCACCGGACAACAGAAGAAATTAATTTATTATTCTCCCTGTCGATGCGCTTGTTTCCGAAAGGTTTCAGATACGTCTCCGTCACCCGGACGGAAGAGTGCCCCATCGCCTCACTGATGATCCCCACCGGCGTGCCCTGATAGTAAGCTAACGTCGCCCACGTATGCCGGGCGGTGTACGAACTGACCTTCGTCCCCGGCAGCAACTCCGCCGCCAGCCTCGCCAATCCCTTGTTGAACTCCCTCAGCGCCAGCAGATAGCTCCGGTAGAGCTCCCTGCCCTCCTCCTTCGCTCCCGGCAGTATCGGGAACAGGTAGACCGACTCGTCCCCCGTCCCCCGGAACCTCTTCATCAGCGGCACGGCCTCCTTCGGTATCCTCACCGTTATCTGCCGCCCCGTCTTGTGCCGTTGGTAGACGATCACGCCCCCTCGCACATCCTTTTTCCGCAAGTGCGCCAGGTCGATGAACGGCATCCCCCGGAAGAGGAACATCAGCAAGAAATAAGCCAGCACGCGGCGCTGCTCCTCCGGCAACGTCGCAAAGTCGGCATTCATCAGCGCATGTGCCTGCCGCCCCGTCAGTGCCCGCTTCGTCCTCGACTCCACCTTCGTATGTACGTCGGCAAACAGCTTCGGGTCGTGCCCCGCGCTTCCCGGCGGCGAAATCCGGTTGTACACCGCCCTCAGCGTCCGCATATACGTCGACACCGTGTTCCAGCTCCGCTCGTTCACCCTCACCAGCCACTCCTCGTAGCCCTTCAGCCGCCCCGCACTGAACACTTCTTCCATCGGCATCGGCGTCCCCTCCCCGCCCGCAAAGCGGGTATACGAGTTCAGCGTGCACTGGTACGTGTGCACCGCCGCATACTTCTTCTTCTCCTCCAATCCCTCGATCACCGCTTGCATGTAAGCCGGCAGGTCGGTTGCTCCCGCTGCCGGGAGCGTGCAAACCTCCGGGGCAATGTTCCTCGCTCCCGTTCGCGCGCCAAACGCTTCCGCCTGACCAACCTCCGGCGACAAGCCCTTCTCTGGGGAAACAACCTTCCCCTCTTCTCCATTCTTCTTCATTGCATTCATAAATCAATTATGTTTTTTAGTCACCACGCCATGTGGTCTCAGAACAACGGCACTGAGATAAGAATGTTTGTAAAGACCCGATAAAGAAAGTGAGGAAGCAGTAAAAAGGAAAGAGAAGAAGAAACAAAAACATCCTGCTTCATCGGACAGGGATAAAACAGGATGTAAAAAAAGACAAGGAAAAGGGGTTATGCGTTCAGTGCCTGTTCGATGTCCGCTATAATGTCATCCGCATTTTCGATTCCTACGGACAGACGGATCAGGTCCGGACGGACACCGGCTTCGATCAACTGCTCGTCTGTCAGCTGCCGGTGCGTATGGCTGGCGGGATGGAGCACACAGGTACGCGCATCGGCCACGTGGGTGACGATGGCGGCCAGTTTCAACGAGTCCATGAACTTGATGGACAACTCGCGTCCGCCTTTCAACCCGAAAGAGATTACACCGCAAGAACCATTCGGCATGTACTTCTGCGCCAGTTCGTAGTATTTATTACCCGGAAGACCGCAATAGTTCACCCAAGCCACCTTATCGTTCTGTGCAAGGTATTCGGCCACCTTCTGTGCATTGCCGCAGTGCTGGGGCATACGCAGGTGCAATGTCTCCAGACCCAAATTCAGCAAGAAGGCATTCTGCGGACTCTGGATACTGCCCAGGTCACGCATCAGTTGAGCAGTTGCCTTAGTCATGTAGGCACCCTTGCCGAAAGCCTTTGTATAAGTCAGTCCGTGATACGATTCATCCGGTGTGCAAAGTCCCGGGAACTTATCGGCATGGGCTTCCCAATCAAAGTTTCCGCTGTCCACGATACAGCCGCCTACGCTGGTGGCGTGTCCGTCCATATACTTGGTGGTAGAGTGCACCACGATATCCGCTCCCCATTCGAACGGACGGCAGTTGATCGGTGTCGGGAAGGTATTATCAACGATCAGGGGCACTCCGTGGCTATGGGCAATGCGGGCAAACTTCTCAATGTCGAGCACTTCGAGCGATGGATTGGAAATTGTCTCACCAAACAGCGCTTTCGTGTTCGGGCGGAAAGCAGCCGAAATCTCTTCTTCACCGGCATCGGGGCTGACGAATGTGACGTCGATGCCCAGTTTTTTCATTGTCACCCCAAAGAGGTTGAACGTTCCGCCATAGATGGCCGACGAACAGACGAAGTGATCGCCTGCCTGGCAGATATTGAATATGGCATAGAAATTGGCAGCCTGGCCACTGGAAGTCAGCATGGCTCCCACACCTCCTTCAAGGGCGGCAATCTTGGCAGCTACGGCATCGTTCGTCGGATTTTGCAGGCGGGTATAGAAGTAACCGCTCTCTTCAAGATCGAACAAACGGGCCATCTGCTCACTGGTTTCGTATTTAAAAGTAGTACTTTGATAGATGGGCAGCACGCGCGGCTCGCCCTTTTTCGGAGTCCATCCTGCTTGTACACACAGGGTTTCGGGCTTGAATTGTTTTGCCATAATGTTATTGAGTTTACGATTATATTGCCTTAAAAAAGTTATATCGACGCAAAAGTAGAGAAAATTATTGGTTTAAAAGGCTATCTTTGCGGGCGAAAAAGCAAAAATTCACCATAGAAGTCAAACAATTAGGTACAGCAGCCAAGCCTGCATCTTTTATACGTAGCAATATGAAAAGGAAACTCTGTCTTCTCCTGTTCTTCTGTTCCTTATTTACTGCCCCTGCTTTATGGGCACAGCAGAAAGCCACTCCTAAATCCGGTGAGGGAATCTCTTCCTTCCTCCTGCGCCACAACCGTGCTCCAAAGAAATATTATGATGACTTTATCGAACTCAACAAAACCCGATTAGGCAAAAGCAGAACTCTGAAGATGGGTGTCACTTATCTGATTCCTCCCGTCAAAAAGGCATCGGACACCACCCCTGAGAAAGAATCCGAAACAGGGTCTGCACGCCGGTCCAAACGTACGGAAGTCAACGAACCGCTGTTCGGGAAATGGCTGGCTAATGTCAAGGTAACCTCCGACCGCCTTGCCGGTGCCTGTTTCTATGTGGTCAGCGGACACGGCGGCCCCGACCCCGGTGCCATAGGCCGTGTTGGTAAACACGAACTTCACGAAGACGAATATGCCTATGACATCGCCCTGCGCCTGGCACGCAACCTGATGCAGGAAGGTGCTGAGGTACGCATCATCATTCAGGATGCCAAAGACGGTATCCGCGACGAGGCCTACCTGTCCAACAGCAAACGGGAAACCTGCATGGGCTCTCCCATCCCTCTGAACCAGGTACAACGCCTTCAGCAGCGTTGCGATAAAATCAACACCCTCTACCGGAAGGATCGCAAGAAATTCAAGTACTGCCGGGCCATCTTCATCCATGTAGACAGCCGCAGCAAAGGCACCCAAACCGACGTCTTCTTCTATCACTCCAACCGCAAGGCCGAAAGCAAACGTCTCGCCAGGAATATGAAAGCAACCTTCGAATCCAAATACGGCAAGCACCAACCCAACCGTGGCTTCTCGGGCACCGTAAGCGGACGCAACCTGTATGTTCTGGCACACACCACACCCGCCTCTGTATTCGTTGAGCTGGGCAACATCCAGAATACTCTCGACCAGCGTCGTCTGGTGATCCCTTCCAATCGGCAGGCACTTGCCAAATGGTTGATGGAAGGGTTTATAAAGGACTATAAATAAAGCCGAGTCTCTTGTTTTTCTGAAAGATTACAAAAGGATGTGAACACAGCAGGAACAGATAACCGGAATGAGCTGATTAATCCTATATTTGTCTCCGGATGTAAAGTAAAACTTCTAAAGTCATTCTTATGGATCAGCTATCTTTTGTAGAATCATTCCGGACTTCTCCTTTCATTCTCACCGAAGGCGCTATTGTAGAACGTTTGCGTCACGAATTCCAGATCCCATTGGACAAACATATCGTCCATGCCGCACTGATTTACAACGACTCTTACCGTGAGATACTGGCGGAAATCTATCGCCAGTATCTGCAAATTGCCGCAGACTTCCGCCTGCCGCTGATGCTGATGACTCCTACCCGCAGAGCCAATATGGAACAAATCGCAGAATCGGACTACCGGCATAAGAATGTATTGGCAGATAACGTATCTTTCCTTTCCAGGTTCCGCACCGGAACTTCCATTCCGGTTTACATCGGTGGGTTAGCCGGATGCCGCGGCGACGCGTACGACGGACGTTATTGCCTGTCCGTTGAAGAAGCGATGGAATTTCATTTTCCGGCAGTCCGCATGATGGCGGAGGCAGGAGTAGACTATCTGTTTGCCGGCATCATGCCTCAGCTGACAGAAGCCATCGGAATGGCGAATGCCATGGCGGCAACCGGGTTACCTTATATTATCAGTTTTATGGTATGCCGTGACGGACGCCTGATAGACGGAACCTTTATCCATGACGCCATTGATGCTATCGAAAAGGAGACTTCCACCCGGCCTCTATGTTATATGGCCAACTGTATACACCCCGATATCCTGCATCAGGCATTGCTCCATCCCCGGAATGACACTCCTCTGGTGCGTCAGCGCTTCCAAGGTATCCAGGCCAATGCGGCCAACCTCAGTCCGGAAGAACTGAACGGGTGTGAACATCTGATTTCCTCTCCGCCGGAAGAACTGGCAGACAGGCTGATGACACTTTTGTGGGATTTCCCGTTAAAAATCTGCGGGGGCTGCTGCGGCACTAACCAGCAGCATATGCGTCGTTTTGCCGAAATGCTGGCTTGCCGCCGTGACAAGATGGGGCGATAATTGTCCGTACCGGGCCTGCAATCCCCCCATCATTCCTTCCTTCTACGGTTCAGATACCTCCGCAACAGGGTAGGTGTAAAGCAAAACACTAACTGAGCCTTGCTCCATTTATAACATTGCTGAAAAACAAGCATGCCAATAGTAATGAACAAAGCGGCACCTATGGCAGCCTGCAAAGGTAACCAACGTATTCCTTCCTGTGGGATAATCAACGGTATCAGTGCCAACGCACCGGCAGGAGCAAAATACTTTCCGGTCCATTCGAAGATGGCAAACAAACAACAGATGACAGACAAGGCGACAATCGTTTCAGGCAAATGCAAATAAGAGTGTCCGACGATCTGAAAGGCAGTACCCAGACTGGCTCCGGTCACCAAAAACAGAAACACCTGCATGGGACGGTTTCTGAAGCCCGCTTTAGAATTGACAATCTCGGTAAAGGTGACAATCAACGGAGGAATAATGAAATAAGCATATCCGCAGAAAAGCGAAAAGGCAGCGACCAGAGAAACAAAAAATAGCAAAGCTCCCCAACGACAACTCTCTTTTTTCCACTCACGCTCCGGTACGGCATAATTGGTTTCTTTACGCAAACCAGCTTTTTCCATAAGTCTCTGCCCGCTGACAAGAATCACGGTAAGGAAAAATACGGCTGTCGGATAGATCCATGTCTCAGTATGCAGCAACACAGGCAGCATGCAAGCCGAAATCAATGGGATCAATGTGGTCCGGCTGAACATCAGGCAACAGGCAGCAAAGGTAAAAGCCATACATAAATTGCAGAGCAACGGCAAAGGAGAATAACGCACGATACAAACTCCTGCAACGGCTCCTGCCGTCATCATCCATATCATTTGCCAACGCCTGACTTTCCAAACTCTCTTATCAATCACCCACATACCTATAGTGAGTGCTGCCATCTCCGGAAAAATAATTTCTTTCTCCCCTGCCCATTCCGCCAGACCTACCATCAGAATAACCATGAAGGCAGAGAAGACGTATCTGATCTTTTTCGCTTTGTCCATAATGAAGTCTAATAAAGAACCGCAAAGATAGTGATTTTCAGAGTTAACGGTTGCAGACATAGTAAATTAACCGTAAATCCCGACCTCTATGTAATCATAATCCTCTCTTTTTTGTTACTATCTCTAAGTTTAACATCAAATCCTTATTATTATGTATTATGTCCGATTTCATCCGAAAGCCGTCCGATAAGCTGACGAGCAATGAACGTAAAGAGTTAGATACCTCTGAGTTCGGTATTCCTGAGTTGAGGGAGTTTCCTATCCATGACGCTGCGCATGTACGTGCGGCAGAAGCTTATTTCAGGTATGCACCCGAAGAATATAAAGCGCAATTGGCACGGAATATTCTCGCCAAAGCACACCTGTTCGGGGTGAATGTAAAGAGTCCGACCATTCTGGAGTGGGCGGAGAAATAACAGGAGACAACAGAGATTTGGGTATTAAAGAATGATAAGCAGTAGAAGCAGGAGATTTAAAAAGCAAGAGAGCTTAAATTAAAAAGGTAATAGGGCTAAAAGACAGCCGAACCTTAAAAAGACAGCAAGATTTAAAAAGGCCTAAAAAGCAATAGGTTACGGATAAGTAAAGAGAATCCCGAATTATTTTCTATTTTTGTATTCGTAATGCTACTTCACTAATAAAAACTGCTGTATATGAGCTTCTCGGGATTTGTTTTTGATATGATCAGGCGCAATAAGGAAAACAGGGATCTGCTTACTTTGCGCCGGGAACGGATGAAGGACCTCCAAGGTAAAATGTACCGGAAAGGAACGCTTCAGAATCCGAATATTACTATTGAGGAGCTGGAAAAGATAGAAAAAGCCACCCGGGAAAAAGAGAAAGCGGAAACGCAATACTATCTCCGCTCCACACTGATCTTTCTGGCTGTGTTGGCAGTACTGGCACTCCTACTCTGGTGGATCTTTTAACGTCCCAGCCGCATGGAACAAATGGTCCGGCATCGGTTACAATCCACCGTATCATATCCCGGCTTGGTTTTACCATAAGTATTTTTCCGGCAAGTAACTTTCTTATTTCTTCTTTCATATCCTTTGTGCGGGGAGCAGGGTTTGTTTTATGGA
Organism: Bacteroides sp. 11BF; assembly: GCF_019633765.1. Taxonomy (NCBI): domain Bacteria; kingdom Pseudomonadati; phylum Bacteroidota; class Bacteroidia; order Bacteroidales; family Bacteroidaceae; genus Bacteroides; species Bacteroides sp. 11BF. Next base: position 230,930 of record NZ_JAFKPJ010000002.1, on the reverse strand, counting down.
TGTATTCTTGTTGTACGGCACAAAAGTAAAGAAGTTCTTTCGAATCACGGATTTATTTGTACTTTTGTTGCACCTTGACTTTACAAAGCACAAATGAAATGGAAATCAAAAAGTTAACGCAATCAGAAAAAAGGATGGCGATGGATCTTGCCTGGGAAGTATTTATCGAATTTGAAGGACCAGACTATCCGCAGGAAGGGACAGATCATTTCCGAAGTTTTATCGACAACACAGAAATGGTGGGAGAATTGGAAGTATACGGTGCTTTCGATGGCAACATACTTGCAGGAATGATCGCTCTCCGCAGTTCCGGCAGTCACATTTCCCTCTTTTTTGTGCGCAAAACGTATCAGCAGCGGGGCATCGGCAAGCGGCTGTTCGAGACTGCGATACGAAGCGGGCACGCAGAAACGATTACCGTCAACTCTTCTCCCTACGCCGTCGGGATTTATCGCAGGCTGGGCTTCACCGCCGTCACCGGAGAGAAAACCGAGAACGGCATCCGGTTTACACCTATGGAATACAAATCAGAACTAAAATCATGAACGCAAAAACTTATCCACGTACCAATGACTCACAGACGATCTATCTGAATACGGTCATCCGGAATCCCAACATCACGGTTGGGGACTATACCATATATAACGATTTTGTCAACGACCCTACCCTGTTCGAAAAGAACAATGTGCTGTATCACTACCCGATCAACGGAGACCGCCTGATAATCGGCAAATTTTGTTCCATCGCCTGTGGAGCTAAGTTCCTTTTCAACAGTGCTAACCACAGTCTGAAATCATTGTCGGGCTACACCTTCCCCATCTTCTTCGAGGAGTGGGATTTGGACAAGAAAGATGTCGTTTCCGCCTGGGACAACAAGGGAGACATCGTCATCGGCAACGATGTCTGGATCGGTTACGAAGCCGTCATCATGGCAGGCGTACACATCGGCGACGGAGTCATCATCGCTTCCCGGGCAGTCGTAACCAAAGACGTGCCTCCTTATACAATTGTAGGCGGCACTCCGGCAAAAGAAATACGTCCGCGTTTCGACCGGGAGACCATCCTCCGGTTGCAAAGCTTACGATGGTGGGACTGGGAAGTTGAGAAGATCCGCCAAGCCCTGCCTGCCATTATGAAAGGAGATATAGAGGGGCTTGCGGCTGTGGCCGGATAATGCTTAGAGATCATGAAAGAAAGAAAAAGAAACAGTATCCAGACGGCACACGAACTTATAAAAAGAAGTATCATTACTAAACTTTCCCAACATCGGAAAAACAACCATAAGATATAAATGTTAGTTTGAATACAGCATATAAAAGAATAAAATGAAAACAGTATTTATCCTTATCTCCATGCTTTTCCCTGTCGCAGTTATGGCACAGAAAAGCGTAAAAATATCCGATGATATCAGTATCACCCAACTCTCGGACAAAGTGTACACTTATGTATCCCTCGCCGAAATCGAAGGATGGGGTATGGTACCTTCCAACGGAATGATTGTTATCAACAACCATCAGGCAGCGTTGCTGGACACACCGATCAATGACGCACAAACGGAAACGCTGGTCAACTGGGTAGCGGACTCTTTGCATGCTAAAGTCACCACGTTTATCCCGAACCACTGGCACGGCGATTGTATTGGCGGACTGGGTTACCTGCAAAAGAAAGGTGTCCAATCATACGCAAACCAGATGACGATAGACCTCGCCAAGGAAAAAGGATTGCCCGTACCGGAACATGGATTCACCGATTCACTGACCGTCAGTCTGGACGGCATGCCTCTCCAATGTTATTATTTAGGAGGCGGACATGCGACCGACAATATCGTGGTTTGGCTGCCGACAGAGAATATCCTTTTTGGCGGATGTATGCTTAAAGACAACCAGGCGACAAGCATCGGCAACATCTCGGACGCGGACGTGACGGCATGGCCGAAAACTCTCGATAAGGTAAAAGCCAAGTTCCCCTCGGCCCGCTACGTCGTGCCCGGACATGGCGACTATGGCGGAACCGAACTGATAGAGCATACCAAGCAGATCGTGAACCAATATATAGAAAGCACCTCAAAGCCATAGCCCGAATTGTAGGCATCTACCCGGTATTCAATGAACGAAGAGGCGAGAACTTTTATCTCGTCCACAGAATGTAACGCCGGCCACAAACGAGACATAAAAATATCAATTGAACAACACAACAGATCCTTGTTTCATCTACGGCGTAGCACGGTTAAGTCTTTTTTTATCAATTGTTAAGCATTTCTTCCCGATTATTAACGATCTTTGCCATCAAAAAATAAACGATATGAATTGGATTATCCTAACGATTGCCGGATGCTTTGAGGTGCTGTTCACTTTCTGCATGGGGAAAGTGAAAGAAACAACCGGAACGGAAATGTGCCTGTGGTTCACCGGATTCCTGATCGCAACTTTTATAAGTATGTTACTATTGGTGAAAGCCACCCAGAATCTGCCCATTGGCACAGCTTATGCCGTGTGGACAGGGATAGGCGCTGTGGGCACGGTGCTCGTAGGTATCCTTGTGTTCAGGGAACCCGCCAGTTTTTGGAGGCTCTTCTTTATAGTGATGCTGATCAGTTCAATAATCGGGCTGAAGATGGTTTCGCATTGAGGGGGAAGTTCATCCCCTCAGTACCTCCGGCAATTCCGCCAACGAACGGATCATCAGATACTCCTTCCCTGCCGGATGAATCTCTTCATGTTTCCACATCGCCTCAGCCGGTACGTGAATGGCCTGCCCACCCAATGACAGTACCGGGAGCACATCCGATTTCAACGAATTACCCACCATCAGGAAGGATTGCGGAGAGACGTCCAGTGAAGAGATCAACCGCTGATAATCCTCCGGCGCTTTGTCGGTCATAATCTCCGTATAGTCAAAGTAATGGGCAATGCCCGAACGCTGTAGCTTCCGTTCCTGATCGAGCAGATCGCCTTTGGTTGCCACGACCAGTTTATAATCGTCTTTCAAGGTTTCGAGCGCTTCCGTCACCCCGCCGAGCAGACGGATGGGCATCTCCAACAGCTCTTTCCCCATCTCCACAATGCGTCCGATCACTTCAGCAGGCACCCGGTTACGGCTGATCGTCACGGCTGCCTCCACCATCGAAAGGGTAAACGGCTTAGCGCCATATTTATAGATATCCATGTTCTCCATCTCTATGTCAAACAGGCGGGAGGAGACCTCTTCCGCCGTTCCATATTCACTCAGCAACCGGCAGAACTCACTCTCCACCTCGTCGTAAAACACCTGGTTGTCCCATAACGTATCGTCCGCATCGAATGCGATCACTTTTATCTCCTGCATGTCTCTCTTTTTTTAATCCCTGCAAAAATACGCTTATAAAACGAATAAACGGCCAAAGGCTTGCATTTCTCCCCACATTTAACGAATATTGCAACCGAACTTATTAATAACCTCTTAACAAGAAAGACATGACTTATACACACTTCGGAAAGCAGGCGGATGTGCTGAAACATCTCCTTTTGTGTGAATTGCTACGCATCGAAAAGCCGCGGGTCTACGTAGAAACTAATGCTGCCTGCGCGCAATACGCCTTAGAAAGAACGCCCGAACAGGAGTACGGCATCTACCATTTTCTGAAGAGAGTCGGAGTCGCAGAAAAAGAATATATACCCGAGCGTGCTGAATATCATCACCCCAAAGGGGTGCTCCGCCGATCTGCTTATTATCAATCTACCTATTATCAACAAGAGAGCGAAGCAATGCAGGCAAATCGCTACATCGGCTCACCCGGACTGACTATGAATATCTTAGGATATACGGCACGCTATATTTTCTTCGATATCGAATCGGAACCCTTGGAGAACATAAGCCAGTATGCCACCACAAAGGGATTGAAAGAATGCATAAACTTACTCAATCGTGATTCCATCGAGGGGACTCTTGAATTGCTTTCTTCCCTTCCCGCATCGTCGTTCCTCCACATCGATCCTTACGAGATAGACAAACCCGGCGGGAATGGCCGTACTTATCTGGATGTGTTCATAGAAGCAGCCAAGGCAGGGATGCGATGTTTCCTTTGGTACGGCTACATGACGTTGAAAGATAAACGGCATCTGGAGGAATTAATCGCCCAAAGCTTACCGGAAGCGGGTATCAGAAATGCGACGGGAGTAGAACTGACCCTGAAGATGATAAAGGAAGACATCGCAAAGAGCAACCCTGGCGTATTGGGGAGCGGCATTTTAGGAGTGAACCTGTCTGAAGAATCGAATGCGGTAATCCTCAAATATGCCGCATGGCTGGAAGAGATCTATAAAGACGCAAAGTACAAGAATCTGGATGGATCGGTGTATCTGACCCAACGATAAACAATGGGATTCATACCCGCATCGCCCCGTACGCTAAGAGCGATGAACCGGATATACACCTTTCCGGCCTGTCTCAAATTATCTTGTGCCAATTTGAAGAACCAACCCCTACCTCTTTTGTTATTACCTCATTATCTTAGATGTTTAATTTCTAAATAATAAATTCAATGTATGAAAACCTAAAACAACAGAAGTATGAAAAAGTTAATGTTTGCTGTAATAGCTTGCGCGATGGCCCTGTCGGGCTGCTCTTCGGAGGATGATTGCACCACTGTAAATCCCCAGCCGGAGGAAAATGCCACGGAGATCAAATTAAATGCCGGTATCCTGGGCGTGGCAACCCGTGCACCGGTATCAACGAATGATAACATTACAGCCTCGTTCGTGGCATCCACCACCGATGGAGACTATACGACGAACGCATGGAACTCTACTGTGACATTCGTAGCCTCGCCCACACCGACATCCGCGCTCTCTTTCAGTCCGGCACGTTATTATCCGGTGAATAGTTCGACCATCTATATCAAAGGTTACTATCCGGCAGGGACACTCGCAGGAAAGAGCGTGACATTCGCAGCCGACGGAACAGAAGATGTGATGATCACCGCCCAGGCTTCCGGAACAAAAGCGACTGCCACCCCCTTGTCGTTCATCTTCAACCACCTGCTGACGCAATTGCAGTTCAAGTTCGTATCCGGCACGGGATATCCCGCATCGGGCGTCAACGTGACCAGCCTCGTAATCAAACAACAGAAGGCACCTGCCACGTTGGACCTGAATACAGCCGCCATGACGTACACCACCAAAGATCTTACGCTTTCGGGAACCTTCCCCATCACAACGGCCGGGGCAACGGTAAGCAATTATCCAATGGTGAAAAGCGGTGAATCCCTGTCAGTTGTCGTTACCACGAGCGACGGAGTGGCCTATCCCGAAACTGCCATCTCCATAACCACCGAGGCCGGAAAGTCGCACCTGATTACGCTGACCTTCACGCCTAAAGAAATCACAGCCGCCATCAGCGTAACAGCTTGGCAGGTAGGAGGACAAGGATCATCCTCGTTACAATAATATACTTTCATAATACGCAGATTGCACAGTATAAGGTTTACGCAGGAGACTGTGGAACATGCCTGAATCGTACAGCCGGAACCTTGCAGGATATAAGAGTTTACGCAAGTGACTGTAAAGCATACTTGTCTGCGCAATCTGTGCCACTCCAAGAAAAAAAGGACGATGAAACAGGCTATCCTCACCCTGATGGGTTGGATGTTGCTCTCGCAAGGGTGCAGCTATGGAGTGGTAGACGACTGTCTGCCACCTGAAGAACCCGTGCCCATACGGATGGCGATCGCGGAAAACAAGCTGCCCACACGGGCACCTGTCACCACGATCGACGCTTCCAACCTGTCGAGTGTCGGCATTTACGCAGTCAGGGAAGGAAGTACTGCCGGGCAATATCCCTGGACATCCACGCCTTTCGCCTTAAACCTGACTCCCAGTGGCATCAGCGGCAACCAGATCTCCTTCAACCCCACGCTTTATTATCCGTTGGGAGGAAAGCGGGTCATCTTCTACGGTTACTATCCCCGCACAACAGCAACGGCAACCACCGGCAACAATTACATCACCGCACCGGACAACGGCATCGCCCCCACCTACCATTTCACACTGACAGGTGCGGAGGATGTGATGTATGCCGTCAGCACTCCCACGGGAAGCACCAGCACTTCGCCCGTCAGCCTCACGTTCAACCATGTGCTGACTCAACTCCGGCTGAACACTTCCCTTCTAGGTTCGCTGTCCAGCATCAAACTGGTAGGGGTATCCAATAAAGGAACGCTTAACATCGGCAGCGGAGGTGTCACTTATGACAGCTCCGTAACAGACATTGCACTGACTATTCCTCTATTGGGGTCAGTGACCGATGCCGTGATGGTTCCCGCCGGCGTGGCAAGTTATAAGGTGGAAGTCGTCCTATTGCTTTCGCTGCTAAAACGGACGTACCTGGTGAAGCCCACTTCCGGCACTTTCCAGCCGGGAGTGATTTATACGATTAGTCTGTAAGAAGCAGAGCAACCCTAAAAGGAAGTTTGCGTTTCATTCTCCAAGACTTTTTATATCCCGACGATTAGAATCCGATTCACCATAGAGTAACACGGAATCTCACAGAGTTTTTATCAGTATAGCCAAGCAAGAGAAAGAAAGCCTCTATGTACTCTGTGGCGAATCAAGCAATACGATTTCACAACAGAAGGCACAAAATTCTAATTTACTACTTATCCGGATATGTAAGAAAGAAAAGTTTCTTTGTGAGACTCTATGTTACTCTGTAGTAAAAAAAGTTCAGAACAATCCTGAAAGGAAGTCAGTCCTTCATTTTCCAAAGCTTTTTGTGTCCTTTTCATTACGAGAAGAGCAACGACAGAAAGTTAGCCTCCTGCTCCCCGTCTTCGAAGTTGTGGATACAACCGTTTTCCGCCAGCAAGTCGCGATACATCAGGCAGAGCCGCATAGGTGAATGATAAGGTTCATACGTACTGACGGGAAGTTGCGATACCGTATGCAACGCATCGGCCATCTTCATAGCCGCCCGTTTACTCTCCTGTATCTGTCGGAAGCACTCTTCCCGTTCTTCCCGGCTTCCGGCATTCACCATCCGCGACGCAAGCTCTTCCATCGCCTGGAGAGGTCCCCGAAGTTCCCGGCTGACATGGGAAAAAAAAGCGGAACGCAACCGATCCGCCTGTTCGGTACGTTCTTTCCCGATATGCAGTCGATTCATCTCCATCACCTGTGCGGTAATATTCTTGACATATCCTTTGAGGTAATAAAACCCGTTGCCGAGCGGTTGGCAGGTCACGACATGATTTTCGAGATAGAAATCCTCTCCATTACCATGCACCTTATAGCGAATACCCTCCTGAGGAGGACGTCCGGCATGGAGGGCAGCCATAAATTGAGTGACTATTTGTGCATCTTCCCCATTCATCAGTTTCAGATAATCCAATGGATCCACATACTGCAATTCGTCGTGCCGGTGTATCGTATCGGCAAATCCAATGTAACGCAATTTCCCCGTTTCGGTACTGTACGTCCACATACCGACCCCTGCCACTTTCAGCATTTCCAGTAATACCTTCTCCCTAAAAAGGGCATCAAGGCTCTCTTTCCGATGTTTTTTCGTCATTCCGTAATGATTATGAATAAGATGGTTCTGAGTTGTTTTATAGTTAAATCTATTATATAGGTCTATTATCCGATCAATTGCATAGTACTACATCTGGAAGATGTTTGCTGGATTACAACAATTGGGAAAAGAAAAAGTTCGGCATATACTAAGTTAAAGGCATCCTATAAAAAGAATGAGTGTGTGTCGAAACTCACCACAGAATGACACAGAGTGAATTTCAAGTCATTAATTATCCATATTGATAATCTGTGAAAATCCGTGCAATCTGTGGTGAAAAGACTTTCGACACAGCCCCATCCGTTCTTTACTTTAAGAGAGTATCACTTATCCCGGTACTTACAGCAACCGGGCAAGGTATCATAAACAGCCTTATCGGCTTTGTATTTATCGGTATCATGACCAACTTTAGCAATAGCTTTGGCTACGGCATCTACAGAGGTTTTAGATGGATCAAACTGTAAGTGAATCATTTGTTTTTCCTGATCCCAGTCTGCGGTCCGGACACCGGGAACACGTTTAGCAGCTGTTTCAATACGCTCCTTGCACATACCGCAGGAACCATGAACAGTGAACATAGTATGCTCATTGTTCTGAGAACCGGCATGACTGTCATGCGTACCAGACATATTATGTCCTCCATGTCCGACCATCGGAGCAGTACCCGAACCGTTCTCATTCATCATGGAGCGTTTGCCCTCAAGCTGCGCACTGGCATCAATAGAGAAAACTCCGTTAGTAACAATCTCTTCACCATCAGAAAGTCCATCGAGAACCACATAAGCTCCACCCAGGGAAGGACCAAGAGTTATCTCACGCATCAGGAAGGTGGGAATATCCGTACTAGGCTGACGTACATAGACCACAGCACGCTTACCAGTCCAAAGAATGGCAGTTTGGGGAACAATAATCTGATCCTTATAACCTTTCAAAGGGGCAGAAACCCGGGCAGTGGCATACATTTCAGGTTTCATCTCCTGAGCGGAATTAGCTACATCCACGCGAACACGGGCAGTACGGGTGGTAGCATTGATGATAGGATCTATAAAGGAGATGCGACCGGAAAACTTCTTACCGGGAAAAGCAGAAAGAGTGAATTCCACGAGGTCCCCCTTGGCAAGGAACGGAAGGTCTGCCTCAAAAGCATCGAAAACAGCCCATACACGGGAGAGATTAGCTATGTCAAAAAGTACACTGCCTTGTGAAACATAGTCCCCCTGATTGATACGCTTGGCTATGACGATACCACTCGTATTAGATTTGATTTCTACCATAGGAGATGCCTGACCGGAATCGCGGATGGCATCGATCTGGGCATCTGTCAGATTCCAAAGACGAAGTTTCTCACGCGCAGCCTGCACAAGGGTAGGTTGCTGCATGTGGATGGCCTCAAGTAATTCCTGCTGGGCAGTGAATAACTCAGGCGAATAGAGAGTTGCAAGGGTTTGTCCCGCACGTACAGTCTCACCGGTAAACTCAATATTAAGTCGCTCGATACGTCCGCCAACATAAGCAGTCTGTGACTGAAGACTACGTTCGTCAGGAATAATCTTACCGTACAAACGAACCTGTTTCACAGGATTACTCCGGCTGACACGGGTGGTCTGGACATCAGCAAGTGCCATAGCTTCTTCGGACATCCGAATGGCATTGGGATCAATAGCGTCATCACTTCCGGAGGCTACATTCTTCTTGAGAGGTATCAGATCCATCCCGCAGATAGGACATTTACCCGGTTTATCCTGACGGATCTGAGGATGCATGGAACAGGTCCAGACACCGGATTCGTCCTGTACAAGGTCATGAGACGCTCCGTGAGTGTCGTGAATAGGAGGTTCAGACAGTATCCCTTCGGTAGTTCCCGATGAAGAGGAAGGACTGAACAAAAGCCACCCCAAGATAAAGCCGGCAAAGGCTATCAATGGATAAAGTACTTGCTTTTTACGAAGAATATCTGATATCTTTTTCATATGGTTATCGTTTTTAGTGGTTCTATATCTATATTATCAGCGGGCTATTAGCTTTTCCATAGCCGCTACCATAGTATTATAAGCCGCTATAGCTTCACTTTTTTTCAGTTTATAATCAAGCATCTGACGTTCCACCTGGATGACATCAGTCAACGACTGACGCCCGGCGGAAAATTCACGTACCATCAGCTGCCACGTGGAAAGTGACAAAGAGTGCTGCTGTTCGTAGAGCAACACTTTACGGGCAGCATCATCAAGTTGCTGACGGACATTTATATATTCGGCCTGCAACTGGTTTTGTATATTGTCACGCTTCAATTCACTTGCCACGCGGTAATTATGGCTCTCCCGTTGTTGTGCATTGTATTTACGTCGGAACAAAGGAAGGCTGATTTTTAACATCGGCATTACCATATCCTTACCATTCATGTCGGGCATCCCCATGGGATCGGCCACCTTGTTGACCAAAGAGTATTGCAGTCCGATACCAATCATAGGATAACTCATACGACGCTCCATTTTTGCTTTGGCACGAAAAGCTTCACCTTCTGCCTCGAGCATAGTAATCATAGGGTTATGTGTAAGAATGCTGTCGATCAGAATATGCTCATCTATGCGGTAGAAACGCTGCGTCAAAGAGTCAGGTACATGGACAGGAGCATCAGACGGCCGGTTGAGCAGGGCATTAAAGCGAGCCTCAGCAGTCAGACGGGCGGACTGAAGAGTGGCAAGGTTATCTTCCAGTTCTGCACGTTCCATCTGGATACGAAGAACATCGGACATGCTACCGGTAGCAGCACTCCCCATCGATCCTCCACCCATACCAGACATACCACCGGAAGAAGTACCGATTGAAGTTCCAGAAGCGATGGCAGACGCCGCATTTCCCATTCCTCCCATACCGGCCATGTCGTTACCGGAAGCTGACGCAAGTGGCATCGAGGAAATCGATTTAGCAGCAACAGAAGAAGAAGATGATGATGAAACAGACAAAGAGGTTGCCTGTGCCGACGAAGCGGAAAAACGATTCAGCGCCAATTGTTCAAGCTGACGGAGAAGATGAATATTAGTCTTCATCGTGCGATATTGCTCATTGAGGTTACAGAGCTGATACCACTGGGCTTTGACCTCATACCAAAGGTTGTTGCGAGTATCACGAAACTGTTCATAGGCCATACGTGCCATCTCGGAAGCCTCGCCACGGGCTGCTTTACGGGTACCGAACCAAGGGAACATTTGCATCAGGGTGAAGTCGGCCACCTGTTTACCCATCAAGGTTTCCATGGGTTTGATAAAAAGGCCGATCTCTAATTCGGGATCGGAAAAGGCACCTGCCTGAGGAATCTTCTCCAATGAAGCTTTATAGAGCATGAAGTCCGCATTTACTTGCGGATTATTGCGGGCAGCCTGTTCCAGATAAACCGGCAAGCTGTCGACCGGTTGCTGTCCTTCGGTAGGTGAAGCGGATTGCCGCGCAGAAACGGGAATAACAGCGGGACAAAGCAAAATATTAATTGCTATGACCAATGGATATTTATATTTTCTGTTCATTACTATATGATATCGTTTACTTATGAAATATTATTATGCAAAAAGGTGAGACTTACCCGGGGGTATATAGCCCCCATATGTGGGGAGTATACGGACTCCATATGCGAGGGGTACTCGGCCCCTATATATTATGGGGGGGTACTACTCACCGTATGCTCCTTTCCGTTTCTTCTCCCGTCTACGCTCCACCGCCTCACGCCACCAGCATTGCAGCACCGGAACAACAAACATCGTCATCGACTGTATCAGCATCCCCCCAAACGTCGGGATAGCCATCGGAACCATGATATCCGCCCCTTTTCCGGTGGATGTCAGCACGGGAAGCAGCGCGATCAGCGTCGTCGCCGTCGTCATCGCCGCAGGGCGGACACGCTTCAATCCGGCCTCGACCACCGCCTCACGGATATCGTGTCGGGTCCTCGGGTCACGCTCCAGAAAGACGTGATGGATGTACGTCCCCATCAGCACCCCGTCGTCCGTAGCCACGCCGAAGAGGGCGATGAAGCCCACCCAGACCGCCACGCTGAGGTTGATGGGGTGCATCTGGAAGAGATCCCGCATGTTCTCACCGGCGATGCTGAAATTCATGAACCACGGTTGCCCGTAGAGCCACAGTAGGATGAACCCGCCCGCGAAGGCGACAAACACGCCGGAGAAATGGATCAGTGAAGCCGTCACCGTGCGGAACTGGAAGTAGAGCACCAGCAACACGATGAGCAGCGCCAGCGGGACGACAATCATCAGCCTGTCCGTAGCACGCTGCTGCTGCTCGTAGTTCCCGGCAAACTTATACGAGACGCCCTTGGGCAGCACCAGTTCGCCGCTCTTCACCTTGGCGTCGAGCATCGCCCCCGCCTCGTGCACCACGTCCACCTCGGCACGGCCGGAAAGCTTGTCGAAGATGACGTAACCCACCAGAAACGTGTTTTCGCTCTGGATCATCTGCGCGCCGCGCGAATATTCGATGTCCGCCAACTCCTTGAGCGGCACTTGCGCCCCGGTAGCGGTGGGGACGAGCAGCATTGAGAGCGCCTCCGGACTGTCACGCAGCTCACGGGCATAGCGCAGCCGGATGGGGAAACGCTCGCGGCCTTCCACCGTGCGGGTGAGCGCCATCCCTCCCACGGCAGCTCCGAGCACCTCTTGCAGGTCGCCTACCGCTACACCGTAGCGTGCCATTGACTCCCGGTTGAGCTTGATCTCGAGGTAAGGAGCGCCCACCGCCCGGTCGTAGAACACGGACGAGGGGATGACGGACGGAGCCGACTTCAATGCCTGTTCGATCAGCTTACCCCCCTGCTCGATGTCCTCCAGCGTGGGGCCGTACACCTTCACCCCCATCGGCGCCCGCATGCCTGTGGAGAGCATCACGAGCCGCGCCTCGATGGGTTGCAGCTTCGGCGCTGAGGTCAGCCCTGGCAGGTGGGTGACGTTGACAATCTGTTGCCAGATGTCGTTGGCGTTCTTGATCTCCGGCCGCCACTGGCGGAAATAGTCGCCCCGGGGATCGGCCACCAGGCTGTCGGCAGGCAAGAGGCGGAAACCGTCGGCAGGATTATACGTGCCCCCGTCCTTCAGCACGAACGCCCCGTCCCCGTCCACCCGGAAACGTGCCCGCCGCCCGTCCTCGTCGAGGATATATTCGGGACGGTAGTTGATCGTATTCTCGAACATCTGCACCGGCGCCGGGTCGAGGGCAGAGTTCACCCGCCCCCACTTGCCGATGGCCGTCTCCACCTCCGGGATGGCGGCCAGGCGCTTGTCGAGTTTCTCCACATAGTCCAGGTTCTGCTCGATGCCCGCATGCGGCATGCTGGTAGGCATCAGCAGGAAAGAGCCTTCGTTCAGGCTCGGCATGAACTCCTGCCCGACGCCCCGCCAGATGAAGAACCCGCAGACAACCGTCGCCACGGGGATCATCATAAACTTCCAACGGTTGGCCAGGCACCAGCGCAGGATGCGCTCGTAGAAGATGACCAGCGCCCAGAGCATCGCCAGGATGATGGCCACGCAACCGGCCACGAAGAGCACGTTCACCGTTAGCCCCCGCGCCGGGCCCATCGGCAACCACTCTTCGGAGAGGTAGAAGAGCGCCACGAGCAGGGCGATGGCGATGTTGACGTAGTTGGCTATCTTCGAATTCTTCCAGCGCCCCGCCAGCAGATTGTTCACCCCTACCGCCGTCAGCCCCAGCGCGGGGATGCTGCCGTAGATAGAGCACAGCGCGACGCCCATCCCGATCAGCACGTAATTCATCCCCCGCCGGATCATCTTCGAGTCGATCCGCACCGAGAAGAGGAAATAAGCCAGTGTCGGCAACAGGATCAGCCCCAGCACGAAAGCCGAAGCCAGCGCGTACGTCTTGGTGTAAGCCAACGGCGAAAACATCTTCCCCTCCTGCGCCTGCATGGCAAACACGGGCAGAAAACTGACAATCGTCGTAATCATCGCCGTAGCGATTGCCCCCGACACCTCGCTCACCGCCTTGTATATCAGTCCGGCCAGCGCCTTCCCCTTCGTAATCCCCCGGTTCTCCGGCATCTCCATATACCGGATGATACTCTCGACGAACACCACCCCCACATCCACCATCACCCCGATGGCGATGGCGATACCGGACAGCGCCACGATATTCGCCTCGATCCCCGTGTACCGCATCAATATAAATGTAGCCAGCACCGCGATGGGCAGCATACTCGCAATCACCACCGACGCCCGCAGGTTGAGCACCAGCACGATAATCACGATGATACAGATCAGTATCTCGTGCGAAAGGCTCGACTCCAGCGTGCCGATCGTCTCCTTGATCAGTCCCGTCCGGTCGTAGAAGGGGACGACGGTCACCTTCGACACCGTCCCGTCCGCCAGCGTCTTTTGCGGCAGACCGGCATCCATCTCACGAATCTTCTCCTTCACGTTGTCGATCACCTCCAATGGGTTCGACCCGTAGCGGGCAATCACCACGCCGCCCACGGCCTCCACACCTTCCTTGTCCAGTCCGCCGCGCCTCGTGCCCGGCCCGATGTTCACGAAAGCGATATCGGAAATGCGCACCGGCACCCCCTCCCGGACGGTGACGACGGTGTTCTCGATGTCCGCCACATTCTTCACGTAGCCCAGCCCACGGATCAGGTATTCCACCTTGTTCACCTCCATCGTCTCGGCGCCGATGTCGAGGTTGCTCTTCTTCACGGCGTTCATCACGTCCATCACCGACACGTTGAACGAGTACATCGCGTCCGGGTTCAGCTCTATCTGGTACTCCTTGACAAACCCGCCCGCGGATGCTACTTCGGACACGCCCTCGGCGGCGGACAATGAGTACTTCACATAAAAGTCCTGTATCGTCCGCAGTTCCTCGGCGTTCCAGCCTCCGGTGGGTCGTCCCGTTTTCGGGTCGCGCCCCTCCAGCGTGTACCAATAGATTTGCCCCAGCGCCGTAGCGTCCGGGCCCAGCGTAGGCTGCACGTCCTCGGGCAGCGTGCCCGGCGGCAACGAATTCAGTTTCTCCAGAATGCGCGAACGGCTCCAGTAGAACTCGATATCATCCTCAAAGATGATGTAGATAAACGACATCCCGAACATGGACGAGCTACGGATGGTTTTCACTCCCGGTATGCCCAGCAGCGAGGTGGTGAGCGGGTACGTAATCTGGTCTTGGATGTCCTTGGGCGAACGTCCCATCCATTCCGTGGCCACAATCTGCTGGTTATCACCGATGTCGGGGATGGCATCCACCGGGATCGGGTTTCTCGGCACGATGCCCCCATGCCAGTTGAAGGGTGCGGTAGAGACTCCCCAGACCACGACCAGCGCCAGCAGGAGCATGGTTATTACCCTGTTTTCGAGGAAATAACGGATTATTTTGTTGATCATATAGAAAGATATTTATTGTATAATAGTAAACACTTGGAATGCCCAAAAGGATATGGGAATCCCTGACAGAATGTCCCAGAAAATAGGATATTCCCTAATGAAATACATCAAAAGGGTATACCAATTCCTGTCCCACATTGAAAATCAGAGGGGAATAACTTCTTTTCTTCTCTCCGGAAAGGAAGTAAAGTGAATACTAAATCAAATAAGTACAATGATAAACAAACAGAGGAACTCCCGTTTGCTTGGGTGGAGAATCAAAAGCAATAAAACTCTGGCAGGTATCTTCCACCTCCAACGACAGAAATTCTGCATAGAGCACCGGTAACAGTTCTGTCACCACAGGTACCAGGTTCGTCACCACCACATGGCTCACGTCCTGATCTACCGCCAGCTTGATGTAATGTGCCTCATCCTTACAACAATCCGAAGTCTTCTTCTGTCCACACATGGTGCAAGCAGATACACTCCCCCATTCCACATCTGCCATACGGCCCATGCAGTAATGAACGTTGACTGTAATGCCTGATGACACCACAGCATATAATAACGTAAGGATGATTAATATGAACTTCTTCATGCGCGTTTTTGAGGTTGCGAAAATAAGTATCGGGATCGACACTTCCGAGCCCCGTTACATATAATTAACGTATGAATATCCTTTTTGGTTTAATCCTTTTGGTTATCTTTACCCCACCAACTAATAAAAAAACTGTCATGAAACATATATCTATCAACTATATCTTCACTACTGCCCTCGCCTTGGGCGCCGGTATCAGTATTCCTGTCCTCGTGGGGAGCACTTGCCTCAGCGAGCAACATTCTGTACAATCGGAAGTACCATACTGTGTCACTCCGCCTACCGTCCCCGAACAAGCAATCTTCGATGGCGACACCATCGACCTCCGTCGTTACGACCGACGTGAACGTATGGACCGTGAAATGATGTCATTCACTTATATGCACTCCACCACCATGCTGATGTTGAAACGCGCCAACCGCTACTTCCCCATCATCGAACCACTATTGAAAGCCAACGGTATCCCCGACGACTTCAAATATCTGATGGTGATAGAAAGCAGTCTCAACCCTATCGCACGCTCCCCGGCAGGTGCTGCCGGCCTGTGGCAATTTATGCCCGCCACCGCCCGCGAATTCGGTCTCGAAGTCAACGATAACGTAGACGAACGCTACCACATCGAGAAAGCCACTGCAGCCGCCTGTCGCTATTTTAAGCAGGCTTATGCCAAATATGGTGACTGGATGGCCGTTTCCGCTGCCTATAATGCCGGACAGGGACGCATTTCTTCACAACTGGACAAGCAGCTGGCTGATCATGCCATGGACCTCTGGCTGGTAGAAGAGACTTCCCGCTATATGTTCCGCCTGCTGGCCGTGAAAGAGGTATTCGGCAACCCGCAACGCTTCGGCTTCTTGTTGAAACGGGAGCATCTCTATCCCGTCATTCCTTACAAAGAAGTGACGATAAATACCGAAATCAGTGACCTGAGCGACTTTGCACAGCAACAAGGCATCACCTATGCCCAATTACGTGATGCTAATCCCTGGTTACGCGGCTCTTCACTGAAAAACAAAACCGGAAAGAAATACGTTATCCATATACCCACACAAGAAGGTATGAATTATGACCCGAAAAAGACCGTTCCATACGAACGGAAATGGGTAATTGATTAATAATTGACTCTGGCAGTTACATTAACATATTAACACATTGAAAAGTGATTCTTGGCTCTATCGTTTTCTGCACAACCAGGCTCTGAAGCGTAAGTTGTACGTCATTATTTTCGAATCCGACACACCCGCAGGGAAGGCATTCGATGTAGCCCTTATCATATGTATTCTGTTGAGTATTCTGCTCGCCATTATCGAAAGCCTGCAAGGTCTTCCTTCCTGGCTTTCGACTCCGTTCATCGTACTCGAATACCTTTTTACGGCTTTCTTCACTTTTGAATACGTCACCCGTATTTACTGTTCGCCTCAACCACGGAAATACATCTTCAGTTTTTTCGGTATCATCGACCTGCTCGCTACGTTACCGCTCTATCTTGCCTTCTTTCTGCCCAGCGCGCGTTACTTGCTTATCATCCGTGCTTTCCGCATCATACGGGTATTCCGTATCTTCAAGCTCTTTAACTTCTGGCTTGAAGGCGAACGATTGCTCACCTCACTCAAAGAAAGTAGTAAAAAGATAGCCGTTTTTTTTCTCTTTGTCGTCATCCTCGTCGTCGCCATCGGTACGCTGATGTACATGATCGAGGGAACTCAGCCCAATACACAATTCAATAACATCCCGAACAGTATTTACTGGGGCATCGTCACCATGACCACCGTCGGTTATGGAGACATCACCCCCGCTACCGCCCTCGGCAAATTCCTATCCGCCTGCGTTATGCTGATCGGCTACACTATTATTGCCGTACCCACAGGTATCGTCTCTGTATCTATGATGAAGGAATACAAAAAACTTAAAGATTTGCAATGTCCCAACTGTCACAAAACGGGGCATGAAGAGAATGCAACATATTGTAAATATTGCGGACATAAACTAAAAAACGAAGAAGCACCCCAACAAGAATCCCAGACTAACGGACCGCGCCGGACTACTTCATAAGTATCTTGTCACCTTCAATTTTAGCCTCTTCCCTGTCCAACAACATCTGGACTCCCCTACGCATAGCAGTCTCCACATTCAGTCCGAAACGGGCATAGCCTAATAATTGGGCAGTTATTTTCATTAAGTCAGTCAAAGGTAAAGCTATTTGTTGTTCCAATATACTCAGAGCTGCATTGGCCACCTCACGTGGAGGTAAATCTGCCACCTCCCGTTTGGAATCAAGACGAAATTTAGTATATGCCTCTGCTTCCTCTTTCGTATTCCAATAAAAAGTCAGTCCGTCAACTTCTTGCTTGTAATAAGGGGTTCTACTCAATATATCATCCATCCAGGCAATCAAACGGGCTGTTTTACGAAGAATTCCATAAGCACTGAAAATTCTGTTACTCAACAATGAACGACTGATAGGCGCTTCTGTACGCATAATTTCATCCAACTGTTTTCTGATACGGGGTTCTCGTCGAGGCATCATAAAGTCCCAGGAAGAAAGATTCACTGAAACCAAAGAAGCTATTTCATAGATCTCCGATTCCACAGACTTTACTCCCTCCCGAATCACCTGTTCCGGAACGTTTACCAAACAAGGTTGTGCACTACATAGTAATCCGGCATTCTGCCCTTGATTCAATACAGGAACAGGAAGAGAAACCGATGCCGGAATCTCCGATTTACTGCAACGTGCTTTCTCCAATTCTCCCTCTATACGGTCAATCACTTTTTGTGAATTTTCCCACCAGTCCATTGTCCATACCTTACAGATATTCCATCCCAGCATCTTCAATACACTACTTTGCACAATTTCCCGATCCCGGGCAGTCTTCGCAGCCCGATAATTTTCACCGTCACACAAAATTCCGAGCAAATAACGGGAAGAATTATCCGGATCGACAACACCTACATCTACCCGGAATCCGGAACATCCGATTTTAGTTTTTACCTGATACCCTCTCTCACGAAGCTTTGAGGCCACCAGTGTACCGATATCGATACTTTCGGACGCCATTGCATTAGAGTGATTCAAAACACCGGTGCCTTTACCGGCATATTCGAGGAAGTATTTCAAACCTGCCACTCCTACGG
This sequence comes from Bacteroides sp. 11BF, assembly GCF_019633765.1. Lineage (NCBI taxonomy): Bacteria > Pseudomonadati > Bacteroidota > Bacteroidia > Bacteroidales > Bacteroidaceae > Bacteroides > Bacteroides sp. 11BF. The sequence continues at coordinate 212,276 of NZ_JAFKPJ010000002.1, read as the reverse complement.
AAGATGTTTTTTTCAGGTCAATCTGATCAGCCTTTAATGTAGAAAAGACTTTCATCTCATACCGGGCACGAGACACCGCTACATTCAAACGACGTTCACCACCATCACGGTTCAGCGGACCAAAATTAAGGCTGACCCGTCCGTTGATATCCGGACCATAACCTACTGAAAACAAAATAACATCCCGTTCATCTCCCTGTACATTCTCCAGATTCTTAATGAAAACAGGTTCTTCACGGTTAAAAGCAAGATTCTCCAAATCGGCATTTTGCATAACAACATCCGACAACATATCTTCAATCAGAGTCTGCTGTACAGAACTGAATGTTACCACTCCAATACTTTGACGACTCAACTCCGGATCGGAAAGCCTACGAACAATCTCGTCGACTACAGCCTGTGCCTCAGCTTGATTCTGCCGGCTTTTTCCTTTATCATAATATCCCTCAACAGATACCAGCGTAACTTTTGCAGCCAGATCGTCAGGAGACGGAAAAGTCAACAATTTATTATCATAATACTGTGAATTACTAAAAGCAATCAGGCTCTCATGTTTGCTGCGATAATGCCATAACAAATATTTGGAAGGCATAGACAAAGCCAGACAATCATCCAGGATACTTTCCAGATCTTCCATCTCGATATGCTCTTCATCTACAGAGTTACTGGTGAAGAAACTGGTTGGCGGCATCTGCTTCGGGTCACCTACAACGACCACATGGTTTCCACGGGCAATGGCACCAACAGCTTCGCATGTAGGCATTTGGGAAGCTTCATCAAATACAACCAAATCGAACTTATCATGGTTCACATCAATATATTGCGCTACAGACATAGGACTCATCAGCATACATGGGCACATGCGTGACAATAAATTAGGGATAGAATCAAACAGTTTACGGATAGGTACCCCACGCCCATTACTACGGATACACTTCTGCAAAATTCCCACTTCCGAACTTTGGGCAGCCGCATACACAAACGATGGAATGTTAGAAGCCAATTTTGCATAAAGTTCTTTCTTTATCAATTCCTGATACTGTTCATTCAGTTCACGAAAACGGAGAATGCTGTCATTGAACAACTCTCCACTAAAGAACTGCAGTACCTGTTCCGTACCAATGGCATATTCCGTAAAACTACGATAAAATCCTTTCAAGTAAATATTCATCATCCGTTCAGTAGGCAGGTTACGCTCCGTATACGCTGTAAATACGGACTCCAAGCCACAAGCTTCGAACCGACAGGACACATTCAGCCAACGATACCAGTCCTTCAATTTATCCGTGTTCTTTGCCCAAATTTCACACTGATGTAACGCTCCCGCCAGCCAATTGTCTTCACTGACATGAAGCACCTCTTTGGAAACACCCAGCAGTTGCAGCATCGATTCCTCCAATTGCTTTTCACGTTCCCAGTCCTGTACCACTCCCTCAAGTTGTTCCTTGTTCATTTGCCGGAATGAAGAATAGCCTTCTGAAAGCTGTTCTGCCAACTTCTCCTTAACCAAGCGTACTGATGACGCATCTTCGGCTAATCCCATCAACAATCTGTTCAACTGAAGCAGTCCCTCACTCATCGCTTCTATATCAGCCCACTGCTCTTCGCCTGAATGGGCCTTAGCACCAAACAAATTCTGCAGCCAACTGCTTTTGCTGTCCACTTCCTGCTTTTCTTGCTGATAAGAAAGCAATTGCTGCAATACCGGAAATACCTGTTCTTTGCCTATACGCCCTTGCAACGAAAATAGAGACATCTCTTTACAGAACTTACGTTGCTTCAGCCAACGGGGAAGGAACCAACTTTGTGTAATCTCTTTCCACTCCGCCAACTTTTGCTGTGCTGGAAAAGTAAAAAAAGCATCTTCAAACGATTGTTTCAGCAAACTGTAGACAGCATCCCTTTTTCGCCCATGTTCAATGATACGGCGTATCTTTTCAACATTCTCATTTGGCTCGGTCATCAATACCAAATTGGCAGTCATACCCGGAAGTTGCATTAAGATACGAATAAACCGAACCAGACTCTCCAACAACTTCTCCGTATATTTATTACCTATTCCATATATTGAAAAGCACTTTTCCACCTTTTTCTCCATCACCTGTAAAAGAGTTATATACTCTTTCAAAAGCTTATCCGTTTCCTCTTTCAGTTGCGAAGAGTACTCCTTTATATTAATTCCGGTGAGGGGATGATGATAAGAATGTCCGCTTACTTTTCCAACTCCCACCAATTCTTCCACAGCATGGTTCCACTCGTTCAACTGTTCTTTGGTCAATGTGGTAAGCAGAAAAGCGGGTATCATTATTTCTTCTTTTTCGTCAATAGAACTGTAACGTGTGACCGCTTCATAAACGGAAATACCGCAAGGATATACCCGGTGCAGCGCCTCTACATATCCATTGATCTGCTGACGCATTTTAAACAGTCTCTCCGACTCTTCCTTAAACTCTTCCGGTTCTTTATACCGGAAAATCTCTGTTGACTCTTTTAACTGTCTGAGCACATCTGTTTTACGTGCTTTATTGGAATGTAATTCCAGACAAAAAGGAGCCAAGCCAATATTTGTAAGCCTTTTTTGTACCACAGAAAGTGCAGCCATCTTTTCGGCCACAAACAACACCCGTTTGCCTTGATACAATGCATTGGCTATAATGTTCGTAATGGTTTGCGACTTACCGGTTCCGGGGGGGCCGTGTAAAATGAAACTCTTTTCACTCACAGCTTCATAAACCGCTTCAAGCTGCGATGAATCCGCACTGACAGGCAGAGCAATATCAGCAGGCGTCAAAGTGTGGTCCAGCTCTATGGCACTGGCATCGACATCTGCAACCTCCCACTCCATTTTACCACTCATCAGGCTCCCGACTATCTTATTTTTACTTAACTCTTCAGCATTTGAATGAATGTCATTCCACATAATGAACTTACTGAACGAAAAAGTACCCAAAATAGCCTGTTCTTCCACATCCCAGCGTTTCTCATTCATCACTGCCTTCCTGAAAATAGAAAAGACACGTTTCACATCGGCACCATTCTCATCTTTCGGCAACGATTCGAGTCCGGAAATAGTAATGCCGAAGTTTTGTCTCAGCATCTCCAACAGAGTGATATTGAGCATACTCTCTTCTTCACGGGCACGGATGATGTACCCTTTGGACACAGACTTGCGAATCATCTCAACAGGAAGCAGCAAGATAGGTGCATAGCGGGGACGCTCACTATGTTCGGTTTCATACCATCTCAACAAGCCCAGAGCAAGATATAAGGTGTTTGCCCCATTCTCCTCCAGAGCTACTCTGGAAGAACGGTATAAATAAGTAAGCGACTTTTTCAGATCCTGTTCGTTCAAATAGGTTCTCAATCTTTTCTGTGTCAATTCCTGCTTAATCAAACCGAGCATCGGATCAGATTCCGTCAAAGCTCCATAAAGTCCGAAATCATACAATGGATTATCCCAGTCAGAGGGTTTGCCCAAGATCTGAAATTCCGTTCCGTCAGAAAAAGCATCCTCCATCTTATCCACATCCGCCGAAATCACCTGAAGAGCATTTCGGGTAATGCGAAGGTTCAGAAAATTATTACGGAGACTCAAGTCCAATAACTTTCTCTCCCATAAAAGTTGTTTGGTGACTTCCACGTAACAGTCCTGATTTCCCCAATCATATTGCTTAATCTCTTCCGGGGCATTGCTGTAACTGACATGCGACTCGTCTTCCGGTGTCTGAATCATCTCCGGATTTACGCTCCATGCTTTCCCATGCATTATCCTCTGAGGCAAAGGCAGGATATGGGCAAAACGGCTACGTGCCACATCAATAAAACAAATAAAATCGTTCACCGCTAACATTTTACCATTAGCCAATCCGACTGCTGCATCGAAAGTCACATTTTTTCCATCGTTCATGCAGGTAGCTTCCAGCAAAATAATTTCGTTGATCCCGTCTGCAGTTCGTTTTGTCAACAGCGAAGGATCATCATTCACCGCATCAGGAAATGTTCCGTCAATCAGCCAGCATCCCACCAAAGCATGTCCCTGAATAACTACCAGTAATGGATGCAATCCCATAGCTTCGGCACACGAAGCATACAATAAGGACATATCCAGGCAAGTTCCCAATTTGCCGGAAAGCACATTATCCGAAAGTCTGATTCTCTGCCCGGCATCTCCAAAACTGGCAGGAGGTGTACAATAAGCAATGTGCTGCTCCTTAACAGCCTCGTACAAAGCAGCTAATTGTATCTTTACCCTATTAGGATTACAACTCTGATAAGCATCCAACGAGGAGCTACCTGACCACTCTTTCAGAATGGATGCTGTACGAGAAATAATTCCTGTAAGTATGGGATGATTGGGAACCACAAACGCCGACAAAAGTTCGGGCAACACCTGAATACCTCCCCACTGATCGAAGGCCAATATATCAATGGGATATTTACTTTGGAAGACTACTTCTTCATCACAAGAAACAATCAATCCGATAGCACCGGAAAAACGTTCGGTTTGCCGAATGAAAAAAGAAGGATCCAAAAGTAGGTTCAATGTAGTTATTTTGATCATTTCACCGGGAGATAACCTTTCTATCATCACAGGTGAAGCTGCTGCAAACTCAGGCTCAAAAATCAAAGATACCTTTAAATCCGCAAGTGGATGTTCCGTATTATTTTTGATAGAAAACAACCGTACAACAGGTATCCGGTTTTGCTGCATGGAATAATTGACGACAGGCAAATAAATAAACTCCACATCCAATTTGGAAGAAGGATTCTCTTGACTCATGACAAACAAGATTAATTAGTTCACACTCAAACAATAACATGCAGCAAAATTACATAATAATTTATAAACGAAGCCTACTTATTTCAAAGAATTTACAAAACAAGCAGAAAAACTGTTCTTATTTTCCTTTCTTACCCCAAAAACGTTCCACCAACAGAATAAATACATATCCGCCGGCATAACTGACTATATCTTTCAAATCGAAAGTAGACCCAAGTATAATACGGGTCACAGGGTTCGTTATTCCCAACACATCGACTAACTGGAAGTACTGAAGAACCTCAATAAAACAGGCAAAAGCAAATACATAGAAAGGTAATTGAGATAAACCTTTCGGAATAAAAATCCGTATAAAGCAATAAATCAACACAACAACCAATGCATCACCCATATAAGGACGTACAAAACGATCGTGAACATACATACCGATTATGATTTCAACTGCCAATATTATAGCAAAGCCAATCAAATAAAAAAGTCTTTTATTCATTGTGTGTTTTAAGTTTTATGCAGTACTGAATATATAGTCTTTCCGAAAGAAATAATCTTTTAGCTGCGAATATACGTTATTTCTAAAAACAATCGTATCTTTAGGTTACGAATAAATTATTGGAATAAAGACAGAGAGGAGATTTTCGTATAATGTTGAACTTCGATTTTGTATTAAGATTATTGGTTGCCGGCATCTTGGGTGCCGTCATCGGTCTGGATAGAGAATACCGTGCCAAGGAAGCCGGCTATCGCACACACTTCCTGGTTTCACTGGGAAGTGCACTGATAATGATCGTTTCCCAATATGGCTTTCAAGAGATAATAAAAGAGGATAGTGTTACGCTCGACCCAAGTCGTGTAGCGGCGCAGGTAGTAAGTGGCATTGGCTTCATCGGTGCCGGAACAATTATCTTCCAAAAACAGATAGTGCGGGGACTGACCACAGCGGCCGGTATCTGGGCGACAGCGGGAATCGGTCTGGCAGTAGGTGCGGGCATGTACGTTATAGGCATTGCCGCCATGGTACTGACTCTCGTGGGTCTTGAAGTATTAAGCTACTTGTTCAAAAGTATAGGGATGAAAAGTTCGATGATTACATTCTCCACCGACAATAAACAAGTATTGAAAGGAATAGCGGACCGTTTTAACTCCAAGGATTATCTGATAGTGTCGTATCAGATGGATAAGCAAGAACACGGAGGAATAGAAACTTATCAGGTGACTATGGTCATTAAGTCCAAACGGAACAATGACGAAGGGCATTTATTATCATTGATACAGGAGTTTCCCGAGGTGACAGTAGAACGGATTGAATAAGGTCATTTCTGCTTCTCAGTGATATACTTCCAATAACGTACCGGCATATCTTGCTTGTGTTTCCGGGGATTCAGCCTCTCTCTGATCGTGATAGATTTAAAATAAGTCTTCCAAAGCTGCTGAAACAGTTTTTCGTCTTTATCCATCAGACTTTCGTCGAGCATACCGGTAACCAGGTGGGCAGCTGGGGTATCCTGATCAAACGTCACCTCTTCCACTGTATGCAGGTCATAATAAAACCCATAACGCCGTTTCATATCATAAATCAGCCACCGCTGATCGGCAAACCGATCTTTAAAGTGAGCAACCGTCAATGGTAATGCGTTGTGCTGAGGTTCAAAAGCAGCAAAGAAAGTGCCATCCGCTGCTTTCTGAAAGCGTACGAACTGCAACATACGCAGCCGCTCCCAATCCACTCGTTTCCATATCCTGGAAAGGGCAAGTACATCCGGATCACCAAAATTCGTTTCAATGGATACAGGGGAATCAATGGCTTTACGGATGTACCGGAACAGGAGTAAACCCACCTCGGGCAATTCCGACAGCCAACACCAGGTAATGGCCGAAAGTGCAGACGCCGATACTTTTTTTTGCAATCCCCGCCAGACACGTCCTGCCTTTTCGTCATCGGTAATAACCGTAAAAACTTCATCATAAAAAAGTGGCAACGCCTCCCCATCCGTAAGTAAAACATCGGGGAAAGTCTTGCGGTAATAAGCATCAAATACTGCTGTCAACAAGCCATCAAGCGTTTTATCGTAAATAAAAAGAGTCATAACAATCTCAATCGGAAAAAACAAACGACAACTGATTTTCATCCGTCTTTTTCCTAACAGGCTTAGGCAGCAACAGGCTGCGTACGGTCTGTGGCGTCATCTCATTCACTGTCCGTACAGGCAATTCACTGCAAGTAATAAAGTATTGTGCTTTTTTCATGACCACACCTATCTTTTTAAGTTGATAATATCCCAACTTTGAGTAGCGGCGAGAAGCAACAATCAATTTAGCTGATTTCACTCCTATTCCCGGAACACGGAGTATCATTTCATAATCCGCTCTATTGATATCGACAGGAAACTGTTCCGGATGACGCAACGCCCAAGACAACTTGGGATCTATCTCCAAATCAAGATCGGGATAAGCATCATCCACAATTTCATCAACCTTAAACTGATAAAAACGCATCAGCCAATCCGCCTGATAAAGGCGGTTTTCGCGTACCAGAGGAGGTTGCTTAAGTGCCGGCAAACGGGTATCGTATGTATTCACTGATACATAACCGGAGTAATAAACCCGTTTCATCGTAGGGCGTTGGTAAAGAGCCGAAGAGAGAAAAAGGATATCCTTATCAGTTTCGGCTGTGGCACCGACAATCATTTGTGTACTCTGCCCTGCCGGAGCAAAACGAGGAGCATAGCGAAACTTTTTCCGTTCTTCACTACTCTCCAGTACCCCTTGCTGGATATAAAGCATCGGTGCAAACACGCTCTTATGATCTTTTTCCGGAGCCAGCAGTTTCAGATTCTCTTCTTTAGGTATCTCCACATTCACACTCAGGCGGTCGGCATAACGCCCGGCTTCATTCACCAGTTCACGGCTGGCTCCGGGAATGCTTTTCAAGTGGATATATCCATTAAAACGGTGCACTTCACGCAAATCTTTTGCCACACGTACCAGACGCTCCATGGTATAGTCAGGGTTACGCACCACACCAGAGCTTAAAAACAGTCCTTCAATATAATTCCGGCGATAAAACTCAATCGTCAGATCTACCAGTTCGGATACGGAAAGCGTAGCTCTGGGCAAGTCGTTACTTCTCCGATTGATGCAATAAGCACAATCATATATACAATAGTTGGTGAGCATCACCTTTAATAGCGAAATGCAGCGACCGTCTTCCGCAAAACTATGGCAGATACCCCAGCCTCCCACAGTATTGCCCAACATGCCGGGTTTGTTGGAGCGCACCGTACCACTGGAAGCACAAGAAACATCATACTTGGCCGACTCTGCCAGTATCTTCAGTTTTTCAAGTACATTCGCATTCATAAGTGATAAAGGGTTTGCATATTTCTTATCTCATCTTTTATCGTATCCCTTAATGACTGGGGCTCCAACACCTCCAATGCCGCTCCCTTAGACAACAACTCCTGTACAAAATCATACGTATGTGATATATACAACTCAAAATCAACGTAATTCTCGGTAACAGCAATTTCCTTCTGACTGGAGTGTAAAGGAAGGTTTCTCAGATATGGTGCCTGCGAAATTGTGGCTCTAAGTACTGTGCGCTGAGGAACCAGACTCTCATCTCGAATAATACCAAAACTATTGCGGAAATGATCTTGGGGAGTGAATTTACGCGGAAAACTGAAAGTATCTTCTGAAAGGCTGATCTCCCTGACCCGGTCGAGAGAATAAGAACGGAAAGCCTTATATTCCCGATTCACTCCTACCAGGTACCAACGGTGCCGAAAAAGTTTCAGGAAATAAGGTTCAAGCAATACACTCTTGGATTGCTCCCAATTATATGCCTGATATTCCATAACAAGCACATTCCCGCTACGCATAGCATTGATAATGGTATCCATAAATTGTATTCCTGAAGGAACTTCTTCAAACACAATCCGGTTCTTCATATCTACATTTTCTTGCAGTACATTGTTTAATGAAAAACTATTCAGTAACCACATCTTCAACTTATCGCCCAACATACCCTCGGCATCTGCTATATAATAGGTATTATCCCGCTTATCGCATTCAATGTTGATGTCGAACATCTCCTCGATAGCTTGTCGATGGTTGTGGAAAGTCCGCAAAGGAATATCCACACGGCTACCGTCTCCCGCCCGCCAGCGACGGTTGATTTCGGCGAATGTCACAGGTCCGTTCCGAAAGATCGTATCCACCAGCCAAATTAGTTTATTGAATTGTTGTTTTGCCATACTGAACTCTTTTTCTGCTGCAAAGCAAGAGAATGTTTATGCCAAAAGTAAGCACAATCCCTTGAAAGAACAAAAGATAATCTCTTTTTAACCACTTTATGGAAGGATACAACAGTTCTTAATAATCAGAAATTGATGTTCATTTGTTATTTATAAAAGAGACCAAGGATTATGAAAAAGAAGTTCACTATATTTGTCGTGCTATTGGCAGGTATCATTTATACCGGCTATGCACAAGGCGTACAATGGATTTATCAACAAAAACAGGAGAAAAAAAGTATGAAAAATCAGAGTGAGATATATTTTGCGGGCGGCTGCTTTTGGGGAACTGAACATTTCCTGAAACAAATCAGAGGAGTAAAGTCAACCCAGACCGGATATGCCAATGGAAACATTGCCAACCCAACCTACCAACAGGTATGTACAGGGAAAACCAATTTTGCGGAAACCGTTAAAGTGGACTATAACCCACAAGAAGTGTCACTGAAACTTCTGATTGACCTGTTTTTTAAAACGATTGATCCCACAAGCCTGAACCGCCAGGGAAATGACCGTGGAACACAATACCGCACTGGTATCTATTATACGGACGAAGCAGATCTGCCTGCAATCCGGAGCGCCATCGGTGAATTGGCCAAAGAATACTCTAAACCTATTATAGTGGAAGTGAAGCCTTTGTCCAATTTCTATAAAGCAGAGGAATACCATCAGGATTATCTGGATAAGAATCCCGGAGGATACTGCCACATAAATCCGGCACTCTTTGAATTGGCAAAGAAGGCCAATGCACAGGGTGCCGAAACACCACAGGCAAGTTATAAAAAGCCGGATGATGCCACACTTCGCAACAAGCTGACAGCCGAACAATATGCCGTCACACAAAAGAATGCAACCGAACCAGCCTTCCATAACGAATACTGGAATGAAAAACGAGATGGCATCTACGTAGATATCACCACCGGAGAGCCCCTTTTTATTTCAACAGATAAGTTCGATTCCGGATGTGGTTGGCCCAGCTTCACCAAACCGATCGAAAAAGAGTCAGTGAAAGAAAAGGCGGATACATCACACGGAATGGTGCGGACGGAGGTACGGAGTAAAACGGGAGACGCACATCTGGGACATGTTTTCACCGATGGTCCCAAAGACAAAGGAGGATTGCGCTATTGTATCAACAGTGCATCCTTACGCTTCATCCCCAAAGAGAAAATGCAGGAAGAAGGATATGGAGAATACTTGAAACTTTTACCTCAGAAATAAAAGAGGAAACAGTATCTGCAAAAAAGAGGATACCTGCTAATTTACTATTTCTGCCAATAGATACAAGTTTAGTTTCTGTAAAATAAAAAAGCCGGTCATAAAACTGAGACCGGCTTTTCATTTTCTTCTATTCGTAAGATTACTTCTTTGATTCTTCTAAAGATACTTTACGGAATTCTTTCATTGCTTTTTCGATTTCCAATGAAGCTTTACGGGCACGAGTTCCTGCAGCTTTGTTACCATTTTCGATCTGAGCATTTGCATCTTTGTTGAACTCAGCTACCAAAGTAGCAATCTTTTCTACTAATTCTTTCATAATCCTTATTTATTTCTTCGTTAATAATGATGGGCAAAAATACATCCTTTCCCGAAATAAACGCATAAAAACGATATTTTTTTTGAAATTATCGGCTAAAAATCGGCAAAAAAATGAGGTTTAGTCTTTTTTATCTACTTTTGCAAGCATGAAACCGCTTACAGATACTGATTACATACACGCATTGATAGCCGAAGGGGAGCATCAGCAACAAGACTTTAAATTTGAAATATCCGATGCCCGCAAGATTGCCAAAACGCTGTCGGCCTTTGCCAACACCGATGGAGGACGGTTGTTGATCGGAGTAAAAGACAATGGGAAAATTGCCGGTGTACGTTCGGACGAAGAAAAATACATGATAGAAGCAGCTGCCCAACTTTACTGTCAGCCGAAAGTGCATTATTCCATGCAAACATTTCACGTCGAAGGACGTTCTGTATTAGTCGTACAAATAGAGGAAAGTGAGAACAAGCCTGTTTATGCCAAGGATGAAACCGGTAAACCACTGGCATATATCCGCATTAAAGACGAGAATATCCTGGCTACTCCGGTACATCTGCGCATTTGGCAGCAAAGTGGAAATCCGGCAGGTGAACTGATCCAATATACCGAACGAGAACAGCTATTACTCGACTTACTGGAAAAAAACACCTCACTCTCACTGAATCGCTATTGCCGGCAAGCAGGTATTTCCCGACGGGCCGCAGAGCATTTATTGGCTAAGTTGATCCGGTTCGACATTGTGGAACCAATATTCGAAAACCACAAATTCTACTTCCGACTGAAATAGAAGGGGGGGGCCGGAGAATACGGTGTTTTGACGCGTACCCTAAGGGAGAGCATCTGTTGCCTTGAATGCCAGTTCCATTTACATGCCGAGGTAAATGCTTTTACATACCGAGGTAAATGGATTTACATGCCGAGGTAAATGCTTTTACACGCCGAAGTAAATGGATTTACATACCGAGGAAAAAGCAGGTAAATATAATCTACTGATTATCAACATTATTAAAACGATGGTTCAACTACGTATCGGCCGGATGAACCATAGAACAATGCACCGATGATTTAATTAACAAAGATATGGATCTGATTAACGATATATTATGGACCTACATCCTTATCGCAATGCTGTTGGGGTGCGCCGTTTGGTTCACGCTTAAAACCCGTTTCGTACAATTCCGGATGATTGGCGAAATGGTACGTCTTCTGAAAGATTCCGGCGGAAAAGAGGAGAACGGAGAAAAACATATTTCTTCATTCCAGGCTTTCGCCATATCACTGGCAAGTCGTGTCGGGACAGGAAATCTTGCAGGCGTAGCTACAGCTATTGCCGTAGGCGGACCGGGTGCGATATTCTGGATGTGGATCATTGCCTTGTTAGGAGCATCAAGTGCTTTTGTCGAATCTACCCTTGCACAGTTATATAAAGAAAAAGGAAAGGAATCATTTATAGGAGGTCCTGCTTATTACATGAAGAAGGGATTGAAGAAGCCATGGATGGGAATTCTTTTTGCCATACTAATTACCATTACTTTCGGTTTCGCTTTCAATTCGGTACAGAGTAATACCATTTGTGCGGCCGTAGAGCATGCATTCGGCATCAACCACATACCGATGGGAATCATCCTGACCGGACTCACTTTATTGATCATCTTCGGAGGCATCCAGCGCATCGCCAAAGTAAGCAGCATCATTGTCCCCATTATGGCACTGGGATATGTAGGGCTGGCACTGGTCATTGTACTCCTGAACATCACGCATCTGCCAGGTGTTATCGAAACCATCATCAGTCATGCTTTTGGTTGGCAACAAGCTTTGGGAGGCGGTATGGGAGCTGCTCTGATGCAAGGCATCAAACGGGGCCTGTTCAGCAATGAAGCCGGTATGGGTTCCGCACCCAATGCAGCCGCCACAGCATACGTGTCACATCCCGTCAAGCAGGGCCTGATCCAGACTTTAGGAGTTTTTACAGATACACTTATCATCTGTTCGTGTACGGCATTTATCATTCTTTTCAGTGGTGCTCCGCTCGACGGTTCGACCAATGGAGTGCAACTTACCCAGCATGCACTGAACAATGAAATAGGGAGCCTCGGAGGTATTTTTGTGGCAATCGCTCTCTTCTTTTTTGCGTTCAGCAGTATCATTGGAAATTATTATTACGGTGAAGCAAACATCCGCTATCTTACCCACAGGAGATGGGTGGTATACCTCTACCGGATATTGGTAGGCGCCATGGTATGGGTAGGTGCCATGTCCACACTCGACTTCGTATGGGGACTGGCAGATATTACCATGGGATTAATGGCTGTCTGCAACCTGATAGCAATTTCCTTCCTCGGAAAATATGCTTTCCGCTTATTGCAGGACTATCGTGAACAGAAGAAAGCGGGCATCCAAAGTCCGGTATTCACCAAAAACAAAATGAAAGACATAGAGCAGGACATCGAATGTTGGTAAAGTACCTCAAAAAGAATAGATGTTATCCATATAATCTGTAGCAATTTAACAAGTTATTTAGTAAATTTGCAGCCTCAATCTATAAATTGACCAAATGACTTATGAGCATATTCGCTAACTTATTCAAGAAACAAGCCGACGCTGACGCAAAAGTAGTGGGCAATGTCGAAGACTTCGTATCACTGACACGTGTATATTTTCAATCTGTAATTGCAGTAAATTTGGGTATCACAAATATCCGCTTCCTGCCGGATGTAGCCAACTTCAAACGTTTGTTCAAAGTAGCCACGCAAGGAGGTAAGTTAGGATTAGCCGAGAAATCGGCATCCCGCAAGATGCTGATGCAGGATTACGGCATCAGTGAATCATTCTTTAAAGAGATAGACACATCTATCAAAAAAAACTGCCGTACGCAAAACGATGTACAAGCATACCTTTTCATGTATCAGGGATTCTCAAGCGACCTGATGATGCTGATGGGTAACCTGATGCAATGGAAATTCCGTATGCCGGCCATATTTAAAAAGGCCCTGCGCTCCATGACAGAAAAAACAGTACATGATGTATGTACCAAAACGGTATGGAAAGCAGATGACGTACACAAAACGGCAGCGGCTGTACGTCAATACAAAGAACGTCTCGGATTCTCGGAACAATGGATGTCAGAGTACGTTTATAACATTGTCTTGTTGGCTAAAAAGGAGCCTAAACACAAGGACGAAGAAGCAAAAACAAAATGAAAAGCTGAATGTTATTAAACAAAAAAGAATCGTAAAGAATAGCACGAATAGCAAAGCGGAGGTTTTCTACCTCCGCTTTTTTTATTATATTTATGCAAATATTTCAATTTTAACAACTTAAAAACAATCGCGTATGAAACAAAAGAAAATGCTTTCACTCACACTTTCCCAAATCCGTCAACTATACTGTCAGGAGTTACCCGAACTCACAGCAATGGCCCGGCAAAGTCTTGATGACACAGACTTTAAAAGCCACCTGCAAGAGTTCCTTGCTTCTCACATATCCGGAGGGAACAAAGCGGGTGAGCAAATTCGACTCCTTATCAACTACGACGGAAAGACAGTTCATGAATTGTCTAACGAACAGGATATGCAAATACAGACCTTATCCCTTCTCCGACGCTTCTTGACCGGGAATCTGGAAAATGCAGAAATGCCTACTGACTTGTTCCTGGATCTGTATAACCTCTTCAAAAGACTGGAGGACCCGGAAATGCCCCTACCCTCTCCGCAACGAATCAAAAACAGAACCGAACGCTGGGCCACGGGACTGGACGAAGACGTGATAGAGCTACGCACCGAAAACAAAGAACGAATGCTGCATCTGCTGATACAGAAAATAGAGAACCGGAAATCAAAGCCATCCTCCCGGTTCCACTTTGAAGAAGGATTGAGTTATGAGGAGAAATACCATCAGGTCTGCCGGTGGTGGGATGATTTCCGCTTCCACCTTTCGATGGCTATCAAAACTCCTGCCGAACTCAACCGCTTCCTCGGAAATTCTCTTTCCAGCGAAACAATGTATTTATTATCCAGAGCCCGTAAAAAAGGGATGCCTTTCTTCGCCACGCCCTATTATCTTTCTTTGCTCAACACCAACGGCGAAGGATACAATGACGAAGCTATCCGAAGCTACATCCTCTATTCACCCCGTTTGGTGGAAACCTACGGCAATATCCGTGCCTGGGAGCGCGAAGATATTGTAGAAGCCGGAAAACCGAATGCTGCGGGATGGCTATTACCGGACGGGCATAACATTCACCGTCGCTATCCGGAAGTAGCTATCCTGATTCCCGATACAATGGGACGTGCCTGCGGAGGACTGTGCGCTTCATGTCAACGTATGTACGACTTCCAAAGCGAACGACTGAATTTTGAATTCGACGCACTCCGCCCTAAAGAAAGTTGGGATAAGAAACTACGCAGGTTGATGACTTATTTTGAAGAAGACACCCAGTTACGAGATATATTGATTACCGGAGGAGATGCTCTGATGAGCCAGAACAAGACTTTGCGAAACATTCTTGAAGCCGTATATCGCATGGCCGCACGAAAACGAAAAGCAAACCAAGAACGTCCGGAAGGAGAAAAATACGCTGAATTACAGCGTGTCCGTTTAGGATCGAGATTACTGGCTTACCTGCCTATGCGCATCAATGACGAACTGATAGAGATTCTGAGAGAATTCAAAGAAAAAGCCTCTGCCATCGGAATGAAACAATTTATAATTCAGACCCACTTCCAGAGCCCGTTGGAGGTGACACCACAAACCCGGGAAGCCATCCGGAAAATCCTTTCCGCCGGATGGCTTATCACTAATCAGCTCGTATATACTGTGGCAGCATCCCGACGAGGACATACCACAAGGCTACGCCAAGTGCTCAACTCGCTGGGAGTGGTCTGTTACTATACCTTCTCTGTCAAAGGATTCAATGAAAATTATGCTGTATTCACACCTAACAGCCGATCGATGCAGGAACAGCATGAGGAAAAAACATTTGGTAAATTAACTCCGGAACAAGCTGACGAACTATATTCTCTTCTCGAAACAGGTGAAGACACAGCCGCCCGTATACGCCGTTTCATGAAGAAACATCATCTACCGTTCATGGCTACAGACCGAAGCGTACTCAATCTGCCTGCTATCGGCAAGAGCATGACATTCAACCTGGTGGGAATCACCGAAAAAGGTAAACGCATCCTTCGCTTTGACCATGACAGTACCCGACGCCACAGTTCTATTATTGACAAGTTGGGGAAAATATATATCGTGGAAAATAAATCGCTCGCAGCTTATTTAAGGCAATTAAGCAAAATGGGGGAAGATCCGGAAGACTATGCCAGCATCTGGAGCTATACGGAAGGAGAAACAGAGCCCCGCTTCAAACTATATGAATATCCGGAATTTGAATTCCACACAACAGACCGGATGAGTAATCTGGAAGTATTATAAACGATAAACAGTGAACGATAAACGATGAACTGTTTATCGTTCACTGTTCATCATTCATCGTTCTTCTTCCTCTTTCACCCGAATTACGATATTTGCTATAATCGCAGTCAAGCCACCGGTAGTGATACCTGACGAAAAGATACTGCGGATAGCTTCGGGAGCCTGACTCAATACATCAGGCATCAATTCCACTCCCAGCCCTAATGAAAGACTGACAGCCAGCACCAATGTCTCCTTACGTCCGATGTTTTGTGACGAAACGATGCGGATTCCGGCTGCTGCCACTGTTCCGAACATCAACAAAGTAGCTCCGCCCAACACCGGGTCCGGCATCAACGAAAAAACAGCTCCTACAATCGGGAATAATCCTAAAAGAATCAGCATTGCCGCTATATAGTAACCCACATACCGACTGGCTACTCCTGTCAGCTGAATAATTCCATTATTCTGCGCAAAAATAGAGTTCGGGAAAGAGTTGAAAATACCTGCCAGGAAAGAATTAAAACCATCGGCCATCACACCACCCGAAACCCGTTTCAGGTAGTCGTCACCTTCAATCTTCAAACCTGAAATCATTGAATTCGCCGTCACATCTCCGGTCGCCTCAATAGCTGTAATCATATACACCAGCCCGATAGCGATAAAAGAAGACACATTAAAATCAAGTCCGTATTTAAATGGCTGAGGAATATTAAAACTCATCAACATCTCTACATTCAAAGCACTCATATCCACTTTTCCTAAAGCAAAAGCGAGCCCATATCCTAAACAAAGTCCCAGCACAATAGAACTCATACGCAAATATTTATTTTTGCAACGATTGAAAAACAAAACGCTGAGCAAAACCACACCTGCAATCGAAAGGTTCTCCCAAGAAGCAAATGTTCCATTATCCATCGCAGCATAACCACCTCCACAAGAAACAATGCCTACCTTTATCAGACTCAACCCGATAAGCAATACCACAATACCCGAAACCAGCGGAGTGATGATATTGCGCATATACTTGAAGGTACGACTAATAACCATTTCAATGGGAGCTGCCGCCATACAGACACCAAAAATAAGAGGAAGTCCGCCTACAAGCCCCGTAGCAATGATCGGACCAATAAACGAAAAGCTCGTGCCTTGTATACAAAGCAGTCTCGCCCCGATAGGGCCAAAACGTCGGCACTGGATAAAAGTAGACACTCCCGAAGCAAAAAGAGACATCGATACCAAAAATCCGGTTTTCTCTACATCCAGTTTCAGAGCACTGGCAATAATCAACGGAGGAGTAATAATAGCTACAAAAATAGCAAGCAGATGTTGCAATGCCGCAAATAAAGCATCTTTAAACGGCGGACGGTCCTCAATACCGTATATCAAATCAGTTTTCATCAGTTTTTTAGTTTATTGTCCATTTTAGCGCCAGTGTAGGGATGACATAAAAACCATCGCGTCCACCGAAATTATTACTCAGCTCAACTTCTGAACCTACACTCAGATTAAACTTGTCACTGATACCTTTTATACGGTTCAGATTCACCCAAAACTGAGGTTCGGTAAGAAAAATCGTTTTGCCATAAGCCGTCTCTTCGCGCCACCAATCAGCAAATCCGGAGAAAGTAAGCAGGTTCCTGCTGAAATTCATGTACCAGGTCCCGGTCAACTGGAAGTTATGGGGAGAACGATGTTTCTGAATATACTTATACAGGACCGACAATGAAAATCCACGTGAAAAAGAAGCATTATTATAAGTATATGTTGCACCACCCAAATAGGCGTTATTATAAGAAAAACCTTTGGCAAGTCCACCGTTATATTCCACATGTACCGAAAATGGATTCTTCCAGAATTTCAATTCACGTGCTATTTCCCAATAAGCGGCAGCCACTCCGTCCGAGGTATAATCCATATCGACAAAGAAATAAGTGCTTCCCCACTTGTCGGGATGAAACTTCTCCACAGTAGAGGTTAGCACAGGACGCCCTTTTAAATCTTTATCATACAAAGAACGTCCAAAATCATAATGCAACTGGATGTTCTGTGCCTTTAACCCGACGCCGACAGACAAGATAAACAGACAGAAAATAGCAATAGCGGTTCTTCTCATGTTGAATGTTTTTTGAATTAAGGCGCAAAAGTAATTAAAAATCGTGGGAGTACGTTTCTATAAAATAGATATTATCACTATTTTTGTTCCCAATCAAATAGCGAATAATGGACATAGAAATAGAAAACCACCCGTTAGAACCTTTTCTCCCGGCCAATGCCCGATTGCTGATGCTGGGAAGTTTTCCGCCCCAGAAAAAGCGATGGTCAATGGATTTTTATTACCCGAACCTGAACAATGATATGTGGAGAATCGTCGGACTTTTATTCTTCAACAACAAGGATTATTTTCTGAACGAAAACAGGAAGGCCTTCTGTCGTGAACGGATAACAGACTTCCTTAACGACAAAGGAATAGCACTGTTCGATACCGCATCATCCATTCGACGATTACAGGACAATGCTTCTGATAAGTTTCTGGAAGTGGTGCAGCCCACTGACATAAGCCGGCTCCTCAGGTTAATTCCGAAATGCAAAGCCATCGTCACAACAGGACAAAAGGCAACAGACACTCTCCGGACACAATTCGAAGTGAGAGAACCCAAAGTGGGAGATTTCTCTGAATTTGTTTTTGAAGGACGTCCGATGCGACTATACCGGATGCCTTCTTCTTCACGGGCATACCCATTGGCACTGGATAAAAAAGCGGCAGCTTACCGTGTCATGTATCAAGATTTACAAATGCTTAATATAGAATAAATATGAAACCTCTTTTTTTGCAATATCCTGCATGCAGTACTTGCCAAAAAGCCAAAAAGTGGCTGACGGAAAACAAAATTGAGTATACCAACCGCCTTATAGTGGAAGATAATCCCACGACAGAGGAGTTGAAAGCCTGGATTCCATTGAGCGGACTACCCGTTAAGAAGTTTTTCAACACCAGCGGAGTAGTATATAAAGAGCTGAAGCTCAGCAGCAAGCTCCCGACAATGACCGAAGAAGAACAGATCGCCCTTTTGGCCACTAACGGCAAACTGGTGAAACGGCCATTAGTAGTAACAGACCATTTCGTATTGGTAGGCTTCAAACCCGAAGAATGGGAAAAATTAAAATAATTAGCAACTTCTTTGCATAAAAGCTTGCCAATTCAGAAGTTTATTCTACCTTTGCAGCCGCAAACACGGGAGTAGCTCAGTTGGTAGAGCACCGGTCTCCAAAACCGGGTGTCGGGAGTTCGAGCCTCTCCTCCCGTGCAAAAAAAATCCCGCTTAAGTCAGGTGACCTAAGCGGGATTTTCGTTTATCAGAAACGGATACTCACCTCTACCGGTTCATCACCAATAGTCCAGTCAGGTCCCTCTTCAATCAGACGAATGGCCTCTTTATCGGCCGAAGCACAAAGTCCCTTTTTAACACTAATGGATTCCGGACGTCCATCCTTATCTACCCGGAAAGTAAGGATCACTTTTCCCTTGGCACGTGCACACTCTTTGTCGGAAGGATGCACCAGATTCTCTTTCAGATACCTCCGAAAAGCTTTTCGCCCTATAGACGGTTGCGGTGTACCTGACATCTTTAAGCTCGTTATAGCACCTGTAACGCTACTCTTCGGCTGCGAACCGTATCCTACCACTACAACCTCGTCAAGTGTAGCATCATCTACGTTCATAGCTATCAATAAATCTTTAGTCGTATCAGCAGGAAGGATAACAGATTCATAACCGATATAATCGACTGAAAGTTCCCGATTCCCATCTGTCTTTAAAGTAAAATCACCATTTTCATCTGAGATAGTCCCCTGATTAGTCCCTTTCACCCTGACTGTGGCGCCAACAAGAGGTTCACCACTGGGATCGGTCACTTTACCACGCACCTTACCAACAACAGCCACTTTAGCGTTAAAACTACTATCATTAGCCACCGAAGCTCTCATAACCATTTTTTTGTCCATAGCCGAAGGTTCGTCGTCAATGGTGGCTTCCAGCGCTTCTTCCATCAACTCCTGAGTCATTACTTGAGGAACTTCAGATGAAGGCGCAAGCATTTTTTTCTTCTTATTCTCTGAAATCAATTTCTTCGACGGGCCTGCCGAATCCTTTATTACCGCCTCAGCCAACTCATCTTTCTTCTCTTCCTCATATACCGACAAGGGTTTCGGATGAACCGCTTGTTCCATTGCCATCCGTGCTTCATCCGACAAAGGCTTCTCCTGAAAAAGGAAATAAGAGCCGATACAAACTCCAATCAGCAGGCTGGCGGCGATACTCCAGACCACAGCATGGTTACGCTTTCGCACAGCACGGGCTCTAATCCGACGGCGCAACTCCTCAATCTGTTCATCGGCTCCATTCCCTACACGGCTGTAACCTTCGAGCGCGTCGGCCAGAAAAGGATCACGCATAGCCTCTTTCTCCAGCCGATGCGCCTCTTTTCCTTTGCGGGCTCCCCGTATGTAGTCTAATAGTTTCATTCCTTAAGCTGATTTTTAATACAAATCTTCAAATTACGTTTTCCGTTCTGGATATAGCTCTTTACGTTATTCAGCGTAAAACCGGTTTGCGCAACTATATCGGCATAAGACATTTCTTCTATAAAGAAATGCCGTATGCAGACGCGTTGGGGTTCAGAAAGTTTCTTTAGACAATGATGCAAAGCTTCCAATTGGTCCGCATTACTTTCCTCTTCACATAAAAGATGCAAAAATTCATCGGATTCCACAATATGAACAGTATAATCCAATGAAATCTCTTTAGAGTCTTTCCGTAATATTTGCAAGCAATGATTCTTTACTACCCGGTATATCCAGGTCCGGAAAGTTTTTATTTCATAATGGGTGACTTTAGGAAGCAAATCTTCAAAAAGTTCCATCACCGCATCCTGAGCCCGAGCTTCATCTTTGAGAAACTTCAGACACACGCCATACAACAACGGAATATAACGGTTATAAAGTTCACCGAAATACTCTGTTTCACCGGACTTCATATAATGCTGCAATAGTTCCTCGTCCGTCTGTTCCGATATGTTTCTTCTGAAAAACAGGATTTTTTTTTGCAAAGTTAAAAAAAAGAGGAATCTATTTATGGAATCTATAAGAGAATTGCATCTATTGAGTAAAACAAGGAATCAAATTTATCCACTTAAAACAATAAAAGTATGAAGACGAATCAATTCAGAGCTTTGATGCTTATACTGCTAATGACAGTAATTTCATGGGGAGCAGTCAGTGCACAGCCTTTCATAGTAAAAGGTATAGTTACAGACGCTGAAAGCGGAGAAGCGGTGGCCGGTTGCTCCGTTGTAATAAACGATACACAGAACGGAACCATTACCGGCACAGACGGTACCTATTCCATTCGTGCAAACAAAGGAGCAACCTTAGTATTCTCTTTCATAGGATATCGCACTCAAAAAATAAAAGTGACTTCTGCCCGTTTAGATGTCGCCTTGGAAACGGATACACAACAGTTGGAAGAATGCGTAGTGATAGGTTATGGAGTAGAAACACAAAAAATGATTTGCGGTGCTACCCCCATCGCAATGAACCACAGCCTGTTATACAACGTAGGGATGTCTGCCGAAGAATATAAAGCAATACAGGAAAATGGATTTAAGAAAGTGTGGGATAATCCGCTATCTACTTTCTCGATCGATGTGGATGTAGCTTCATATAGCAATATGCGCCGATTCCTTAATAAAGGAGAGCTACCTCCGGCTGATGCCATCCGTACAGAAGAATTAATAAATTACTTCTCTTACAATTATGCACAACCAACAGGGAACAATCCGGTAAGAATCACATCAGAAATAGGTACTTGCCCTTGGAATGAACAGCATCGGTTAGTCCGCATCGGATTGAAAGCAAAAGAAATTCCTACCGAAAACTTACCTGCTTCGAACCTAATCTTCCTGATCGACGTATCCGGTTCGATGTATGGTCCCGAACGTCTGGATCTGGTAAAATCATCATTAAAGTTATTAGTTAACAATCTGAGAGATAAAGATAAAGTAGCAATCGTGGTGTATTCGGGCGCTGCCGGAGAGAAACTGACATCCACACCGGGAAGCGATAAACAAAAAATACGCGAAGCCATTGACGAACTGGAGGCAGGAGGCTCTACAGCGGGAGGAGAAGGAATTAAACTGGCTTATAAAATTGCCCAGAAAAATTTTATAACCGGTGGCAATAACCGCATCATCCTCTGTACCGATGGTGATTTCAATGTGGGCGTATCATCGGATCAGGAACTGGAGAAACTGATTGAGCAAAAACGTAAGAGCGGTGTATTCCTCACCGTATTAGGATATGGGATGGGAAACTATAAAGACAGCAAGATGCAGACTCTTGCCGAAAAGGGAAACGGCAATCATGCCTATATCGACAATCTGCAAGAAGCCAACCGGGTATTGGTGAACGAATTTGGAGCAACTTTACATACGGTTGCCAAAGACGTAAAACTACAAGTGGAGTTTAACCCGACACAGGTACAAGCCTATCGGCTGATTGGCTATGAAAGTCGTTTGCTGGCAGATGAAGACTTCAACAACGACACAAAAGATGCAGGAGAAATGGGAGCCGGACATACAGTCACAGCTTTCTATGAAGTGATTCCTGTAGGGGTAAAAAGTGATTTTACCGGAAAAGTAGACGATTTGAAATATCAGAAGAAACAAAAGACTGCCACCTCTGTCAACGACTCTAATGAATTACTAACCGTCAAACTACGCTACAAAACACCGGACGGCAATACCAGCAAAAAGATAGAACAGGCGTTGACTGACTCTAAAAACAACCGGGTTTCCGCCGATTTTCGTTTCGCAGCCGCAGTAGCCATGTTCGGACAACTGCTGAGAGATTCTGAATTCAAGGGAAATGCCAATTATGACAAAGTAATTTCTTTGGCAAAGACCGGCTTGGAAAACGACGAAAAGGGATATAAAAGAGAATTTATACGGCTCGCAGAAACTGCCAAAGGTATCTGATACTGTGGAAGTTTTCCACGTTATCCACACCCCAAAGCCCCAATTTCCACAGATTGAGATTCAGATCTTTGAATATAACAAACTAATAATCAACAGAATGACACATACGTCTTTATTCTGGCACACCGCTTGCACTACTATTATCGTAAGCAAACGGCTTACAGAAAAACAAACCCCATTTATTAACTCAAAACTTACAATTATGAAAAAGGTATTAGTAGCAATAGCATTGGTTATGGGATTAGGTAGCTCAGTAGCATTCGCACAGAACGTAGAAAACGCTAACGCAGTAGTAGCGACTGCACAGGCTCCACAAGACGAGTATACAAAGATTGAAGTAAAAGATCTCCCTGCAGCAGTAACCGAAGCCCTCGGAAAAGCTTATCCTGAATCGACTATCAAAGAAGCATCAGTAACAGCTAAAGAAGACGGCAAACTCTACAAAGTAGTCGTTACACAGAAAGACGGTACAGAGACAACTGTAGTAATGAACGAAAAAGGTGAAGAAGTAAAATAAAGATGCATCTTTAAAGGGCAAAAAGCACTGTTTCATTTTTGGAGCAGTGCTTTTTTATGAATAGATGTACTCCGGAAACATTTAAATCAGCTCGTAACTGCTACTCTGAATTGGCATATCAAGATTATGGAGTACCTTTTCTAACAGAATACCTTCACGGTTATCATACTCATAACCGAAAGTGGCACGAATTCCCTGCAGGATAAACTGGGTAGCACGATCCAAAGCAATGGGAAGGCTGTCTCCCTGCAGCAAAGCTCCGGTAATGACACTCGTAAATGTATCTCCCGTACCCGGATAATGGGCAGGCAGATAAGGGCAAGTGATTTTCCAATAGCGATTTCCTGTCCGGTTATAAGCATAAACCGAAGTTTTATGAGGTTCATCCAACACAGGCACACTAGTTATGATCACCACCTCAGGCCCTTTTTCTGACAGGCAATGCAGATAATCCTTTAATTCCTGATCGGTATTGGTCTCTTTATACGGACGGCCGAGCAGATAGAAAAGTTCCGTCAGATTGGGGGTTATCACATCGGCATGTGTGATTAACTGCTGCATCTCTGCCACCATAGATTCATCAAAATTTGAATAGAGTTTACCATTGTCTCCCAAGACAGGATCTATCACCGTCAAGCTATCTTTCCGGCGAAAATCACGGATAAAGTCAGATACAATCTGAATCTGCCTGGGTGATCCTAAATAACCGGTATAGATAGCATCGAACTCCACCTCCAAACGTTTCCACTCGGCAATAATACGAGGCATTTCATCCGTCAGATCAAGAAAAGTGAAATGCGGATATTGCGTGTGATTAGAAAGGATGGCCGTAGGCAACGGACATACCTGAAACCCCATAGACGACAGAATAGGAATTACGACTGTCAGAGAAACCCTTCCCATACCGGAAAGGTCGTGAATGGCAGCCACTTTCTTTACTTTATTTGCAAACATATATTTGTACAAGAGGATATTGCAGAAATCTGTTTCACCACAGATAAACATTCCCTCATCACTTCAATATTACCAATACATCTCTCGCACCGTGCGCTCCCATCACCAACGCTTGCTCTATATCAGCAGTTTTTGAAGGGCCGGAGATAAATGTACCAAATTTATATTTTTCATCTTTTATCAGCTCGTAAGCCTGATGCATATTGCTCACAATACGGTTCTTGTCCAAAACAATCACCAGTTTTTCGGCTATAAAATAGAGCGCTTTGTACTTCACCGTTTGGGGAATCCAGACAGCTGCATTCTCGGCTACCCCAATTTCGCCTTTAACAACAGCTATATCGGTTCCATCCAGATCTTGTGCGCGAGTCAGCAAATCAGGATTGAATGTAGCGCAGGTGATTTCCTCCAGATCGGAAGCAATACTGGCAGCATCAGGGTAAGTACGACGGATGACAGCATTGATATCTTCTCCCTCCCCCAATACAATAGCTTCACCTCCGACAGCAAAACTCATCTCGCAGAATTTGGCAACCACATCCGGATAAGTAGTGGTTTTGATTTGCCAATCAGGGTATTCATAACGGTTCTTCGTATTTTTACGGATACTCGCCAATATCTCTTCTTTACTACTCATTTGTTTTCCTCCTTTCCTTGCACTTTATTTTTCTTCCACATCTCGTTGAACGATTCGCTGGCAAACTCTGGCAGTTCGCGACCCTTACCCCAGGCATCCAAATCATTGTATTTGATAAAACGCGGCAAATGGTTAACTGCCGGAGCAGCCCAAAGAGCCGCATTGAATAGAGCCGGATGGTCCATCAATACTTTCATGCCACCGGACATTATTTTTTTACCCGTATTAGCTTTTCCAATCTTATCCAGATCCTGCCGCCATTTATAAATCTGTTCAGCCAGGTCTACCTTTGCCGGACAAACATCCGAACAAGACATACACAGCGAACAGGCTGACAGGTTATCATAATACTTTTCCGGATCATGTGCCATACCCAGATTGATACCGATAGGACCGGGAATAAAGTAGGTGTAGGAATATCCCCCGCTCCGGCGATACACCGGACAAGTATTCATACAAGCACCGCATCGGATGCAATTCAAAGTCTTGATATGATCGGGATGGGCAAGCAAAGCGCTTCGTCCGTTATCTACAATGATAATATGATATTCGCCTCCTTCACGGGGATTGCGATATTGAGAGGTATAGGTAGTGATAGGTTGCCCTGTTGCCGAACGCGCCAACAAACGGGTAAACACTCCCAAAGCCTCCATATCCGGCACGATCTTCTCCATACCGAAAGCAGCAATATTCAGTGTCGGGCACGATGTCCCCATATCAGCATTTCCTTCGTTCGTGCAAACCACTATATCTCCAGTGGATGCTACGGCAAAGTTGGCTCCCGTCATGGCAGCTTCCGCATTCAGGAAGATGTTCCGCAAGCTTTTTCGGGCGGCATGGGTCAGATAAGTAGGATCAAAATTACCTTTCTCCGTTCCCATTTCCTTTTCAAACAGCTCTCCCACCTGTTCACGCTTGATGTGAATAGCCGGAAGCACAATATGACTTGGCGCCAAATTCATCAACTGAAGAATGCGCTCTCCGAGATCGGACTCCACAACATCTATTCCTTTCTCTATCAGAAACGGGTTTAGTTCACACTCTTCCGCCAACATCGATTTGCTTTTCACAAAATGTTTCACTCCATGACTGCTCAATATTTCATAAACAATGGCACGATACTCTTCCGCATCCTTTGCCCAATGAACGATGGCTCCGTTGGCTGTGGCGTTTTTCTCAAATTCCAGCAAGAGTTCCTCAAGGTGGCTGTTGGAATAAAGTTTCAACGCACATGCCTTGTCACGCAATTCTTCCCACTCGGGTACTTCCTTGCTCATCTTGTCTCTTTTGGCACGGACCATCCAAAGGGTCTCATTGTGCCATGCTGCCATCACCGGATTTTCCAGAAACTTCTCGGCAGCTTTTGCATGCTTGGTACTCATAATTGTGATGCTAATATTTCTACAACATGAATAATTCGGATAGGCAGGTGTTCACGCTCAATGATACCCTGCATATGCATCAGACAGGAGCTATCGGCTCCGGTTATGTATTCGGCACCAGTCTCCATGTGATGCCGTATTTTATCACGTCCCATGCAGACGGATACAGCCTGCTCTTCGACTGCAAACATACCGCCGAAACCACAACATTCGTCCACGTGGCTGGGTTCAAACACTTCAATCCCCTCGACCATCTGGAGCAAATCGCGCAATTTATTGAAATAAGGTATGTTCAATTCACTCGGAGCAGATAGAAAAAGTTCACGTACACCGTGACAGCTGTTATGAATACTGACTTTATGGGGAAAACGAGCAGGGATTTTCGTAGGTTTTATCACATCGTGAATAAAGGCACAGAGGTCGTAAATCTTATCTGCACTCTGGCATTGATGACCCTCTTTAGCCAAAATACCGGGATGGTTTTCTTTCACAAAAGCCACGCAACTGGCAGACGGGCCTACAATGTAATCATACTTCTGAAATAAATCATTGAAACGGATAGCCATCTTTAAAGATTCATCTTGAAAACCGGCGTTTGCCATGGGCTGTCCGCAACAAGTCTGATCAAGAGGATAATCGACATCCACCCCTAAGCTCTTCAGTAATTTATATGATGCCACCCCTACCTGCGGATAGATGGCATTGATATAACAGGGGATAAACAAACCTACTTTCATAATATATCATTAATTAGTTACAAGTCACGAGTCATAAGCCACGAGTTATCAACTATGAAATACGTACGGGGACAGCAAAGCCACTCATAATGCACAGCTTATGACATGCAGCCCTCGTATCAGCTTCCGTAGCTCACAAAATATTTATCAGTTTGTGCGTTTGCAGGCTAAGTCTCCATCTGGGATGTCGCATCACGCAATCCACCGTTTCTGCGGTGTTATTACAAGAACAAGGCTGAAGGAAGAAATGTTCGGCAGGAAGCTGTTCATAAACGTCAATATTTTGTCCTTCGTAAACAACTTTAACTTCATCCATCCGGTTTAAAGCTAATTTGACACCCTGCTTAGGCGAACAAGTTACCCAGTCGATAGCAGCAGGCAAAGGTTTCGTTCCATTGGTTTCGATACACACATACTTGCCCGCCCCGTGCAACAAATCGATAAAGGCATCGTCAATCCAAAGCGAAGGCTCTCCCCCAGTAAGAATCACCATGACAGCCGGGTACTTCTTTACTTCATTTACAATTTCTTCGTCTGTCATCATTTCACCGGTTTCATGCCGGGTATCACAAAAGTCACACTTCAGATTACACCCTGAGAAACGTATGAAAACAGCAGGGGTACCTGTATGATACCCCTCTCCCTGTAAACTATAAAAAATCTCGTTAATCTTTCTCATAAATCACCGTATTTGCTTCCGACTCCTGTACCTCTACCTTATAACACTGTGGAATCTGCTTGCATACCCAACGGGCAATATTTTCCGCCGTGGGATTAAAAGGAAGTACTTCATTCAGATTCTGGTGATCCAGTTTTTCCTTGACGGTCTGTTTTATCTGGGTAAAATCCACTACCATTCCATCCGAGTTGAGCCGTTCTGAACGGCAATAGACAGTGATAATCCAGTTGTGACCGTGAAGAGTGGCGCATTTACTCCGGTACGGAAGAATCAGCTTATGTGCAGCCGATATTTCCATTCGTTTAATTACTGTAAACATCGTTATATGTATTATTAATGGTTACTGCACCTAATGTCACCTCGGTGCGGCTACAAAGATAATACAAAAGATAGTTTTCATTCAGCGAGAAAAGTTATTTTTCCTATTTTTGCGGAATGAAAACGATCTGTATTATATTAGGTACTCTTTCGCTGGGACTTGGCATTCTCGGTATTTTCCTGCCATTGTTACCCACTACTCCTTTCTTGCTGCTCACTGCCGCCCTCTACTTCAAAGGATCTCCGCGCCTATACCAATGGCTGCTGAATCACAAATATTTCGGTACCTATATACGTAACTTCCGTGAAAATAAGGCAATCCCTTTACGCGCTAAAATCATCTCACTCCTGCTAATGTGGGGCACGATGCTCTATTGCATTTTTTTCCTGATTCCGTTGGTTTGGGTCAAAGTACTCCTCTTCCTGATAGCCGTAGGAGTGACTTATCATATACTTTCTTTCAAAACATTGAAGAAGTGAGACAATCCCGCACGAGCATCTTCCAGCCGGTCTTGCCAATGCTTCACAGAATTCTGCCCGATCACATCCGAAACATATTTCACCGAAATAAAAGGAATCTCCTTAGCCCTGCACACAAAGGCCTGTGCATAGGCTTCCATATCTACCACATCCCCTTCAATATCCGTCAGTTCGGTCAGGAAGCTATCACCGGTATTGCAAGTTGCCGATTCGGTCCAGTGCCGGCAAAAGCCTCTGGCGGCAAGCAACTCTGACGAATCAATGTGGCACTCCATTCCTAATCCGGACATTTTATGCATATCCCGGTCGACAAAATGACGGCAGACAAAGACATCCCCCACCTGATGGTTAATCGTTCCGGCTGTTCCCTGATTGATCACAATATCCGGCTTCACCTGCTGAATGGCTTCCGCCAAATGAAAAGCCGCTTTCACTTTTCCAATGCCTGTCCGTACATAATATACCTCCACATCGGGCCACTTGATTTCTGTAAATTCGCCTTGTACGGCATAAGTCACTAATATCTTCAACATAAATACTATCTTTAATTTTATACATTCTATATCGAATGCAAAAGTAGTCAATTAAAGACAATTTGACCAGATATTATCTTTAAATGGTCAGATTCTGCACATATCCGCCCTGTTTTCTTCCTATCTTTGCCTGAAACTTAAAACACAAAATATCATGATTCAAAACTCTATCTCCGACAATCGTATTGTCTGGCTCGACGTCATCCGTTGCGTTGCAATGATAATGGTCATAGGCGTTCATTGCATCGATCCTTTTTACATTTCACCCACGATGCGGGCAATCCCCGAATACACGCACTGGGCAGCAATTTACGGTTCACTCCTCCGCCCGTCGGTTCCCTTGTTTGTTATGATGACCGGGCTACTTCTGCTCCCTGTGAAAAAACAGCCATTAGGTCAGTTCTACAAAAAACGCATATATCGTGTTTTGTTTCCCTTCCTCATCTGGTCGGTGTTATATAGTCTGTTTCCCTGGTTTACGGGAGTACTCGGATTGCCGAAAGAAATTATCGGGGACTTCTTCTGTTATACGCAAGGACAAGAATCACAAAGCCTGATAGATTCTCTGAAGGATGTAGCCATGATTCCGTTCAATTTCAGCCATAAAGAGAACCACATGTGGTACATCTACCTGCTCATCGGCCTGTATCTCTATATGCCATTCTTCTCGGCATGGATAGACAACGCTGATCAAAAGACCAAACGAACATTTCTCCTGATATGGATTATTTCACTCTTCATTCCTTATCTAAAGGAGTATGTTGCCAATTGTTTGTTCGACAGAAGCGGTTATGTATTCGGTACTGATACATGGAATGAATTCGGACTCTTCTACTATTTTGCCGGATTCAATGGATATTTATTACTGGGGCATTACGTCAAGAAGGGTAACAACTGGAGTCTGATGAAAACATTCACTCTTTGCATACTCATGTTTGCCGTCGGATATTATGTCACTTATACAGGTTTCAGCACCACAGCAGCCAATCCTAACGCAACAGAAACGGAAATGGAACTCTTCTTTACCTTCTGTAGCCCCAACGTATTGTTAATGACCTTAGCCACCTTCTTACTGCTGCAAAAAGTAGTCATCACCAATCAGACTGTCATAAAAGCACTGGCCAATATGACCAAATGCGGTTTCGGCATCTATATGGTTCACTACTTCGTCGTAGGTCCTTTTTTCCTTCTAATAGGGCCCTCATCGTTACCTATCCCTCTACAGGTTCCACTGATGGCTATCTGTATATTCCTCTGCAGCTGGGCATTCACTGCGTTCATTTATAAGCTTATGCCCCAAAAAGCTGTCTGGCTTATGGGATAAGACCAACAATTTATGTGTAAGGTGGAAAGAGTTTAAGAACTCTTCCCACCTTACACGTAAGTCATTGATAGGAGACTACAGTTACAAGAATGTACCCGGTCCCAATATATCATCCATATAACTCACATTACGGGTACGCAGCAATGCCCCGTTCGGACTATAAAACAGCTGATATTGAATGTCTACATTTTGTTGCCCTACCTTGATGACAATAATCGGTTGCCATTTGGGAAACTCGACATAAGTAACATCTTCCACCTGCCAGCTGGAATAAGGACCGGAAGCAAACGCATTATATACCGTAGCAGAAAGTTCATCGGTATCTCCCCACTCCGTCTGGGTCATCTGCCATTGTCCCTGCGCATTGAACCAGACATTCTTTTCATAACCATTCATCATGAAATCGGCACAATAGTAACCGCTGTCCTGTGACCAGGCGATACCATCAGCTTTGGGATACATTTTTTTCAAAGCCGCCTGCGCCTTGGCAGGAGCATTATCTGCCCAAACAGACATGACAACCATCAACAAAGCCATTAACAAGCTGAATCTCAATTTTATCATAGCTAAAGCATTTTAATCGGATGAATACTTTTCGCTAACTAACAACTTACAAGGTTGCTTTGTTTCAGGCTGCCACAACTACACTGTCAGAGGACAGAAGTGAGGTTTCCAATCGTATCCTTCACACGCTTCACAGTTGTCACATTCCGCTCATACTCGCTGATATGAACAGTTCCTCCCATAGATACAGCCTCGTTCTTGTATGCCATTCCGCTTTTGATGCTCTCCCGTGCGGAGAAATGGAATTCCTGAATACCGGTCTCTTTTGCAATCCGGCAGATATTCTTTTCGTTCACCCCACAACCTGCAAGGAGAGTGATTCTGCCCTTCGCCCTTTCACGGAGTTCCTTCAACAAAGGTATGCCAAGTTCAGCCGTTGCCTGTTGCCCCGAAGTCAGAATACGGTCACATCCCAGGTTAATTATCTGCTCCAAAGCCTTAGATGCATCACGGCACACATCGAATGCCCGGTGGAAAGTGACAGATAAACCTTCAGAAGCTTCCATCAGCTGTTCCATCACCGGCACATCTATCTCTCCGTTTGCTGTCAGGCATCCAAACACCACCCCATCAGCTCCAAGTCGACGAGCCATTTCAATATCCTTCAACATAGTCTTTATTTCGATGGGAGAATAAAGAAAATCTCCTCCACGCGGACGGATAATGACATGCAACCGTGTAGTTGTCAGCACCTCACGTGCCATCGCGATTTCGCCATACGAGGGAGTCGTTCCGCCCTCCGGGATGCCTGCACAAAGTTCCACGCGGTTTGCTCCACCTTCCTGTGCAGCAATGCAACTCTCTACGGAGTTGGTACAAACTTCAAATAGGTAGTTCTTCATATTTCATGAATATTAAAATAACTGTTTAACGAGGAATTAAAAAAGGGCGAATTGCTTCGCCCTTATCATAAACATTTTCTTTTTCAGTCTTTATTTTGCAAAGCTCACCGCACGTGTTTCGCGGATAACGGTTATCTTCACCTGTCCCGGGTAAGTCATCTCGTCCTGAATCTTCTTCGCAATTTCACCCGACAGATTTTCCGTCTGCTTGTCGTCTATTTTGTCTGCCCCGACAATAACACGAAGCTCACGTCCTGCCTGGATAGCATAAGTCTTGGTTACACCCGGATAAGACATAGCCAATTGTTCCAGATCGTTCAGACGCTTGATGTAAGCCTCAACAATTTCGCGGCGTGCACCCGGACGTGCTCCGGAGATGGCATCACACACCTGTACGATAGGCGCAAGCAGGCTGGTCATCTCTACCTCATCATGGTGGGCACCGATAGCGTTACAAATATCCGGTTTTTCCTTGAATTTCTCAGCAAGTTTCATACCCAGCAAAGCGTGTGGCAATTCCGGTTCTTCATCGGGCACCTTACCAATATCATGCAACAATCCGGCACGTTTTGCTTTCTTCGGGTTCAAGCCCAGTTCAGAGGCCATCACAGCACAAAGGTTGGCAGTCTCACGTGCATGCTGCAACAGGTTCTGTCCATAAGATGAACGATATTTCATCTTACCGATGATTCGAATCAGTTCCGGATGCAATCCGTGGATACCTAAGTCGATAGTAGTACGTTTACCTGTTTCAATAATTTCTTCTTCCACTTGTTTACGCACTTTGGCAACCACCTCTTCGATGCGTGCCGGGTGAATACGTCCGTCAGTAACCAACTGGTGCAATGCCAGACGGGCTATTTCACGACGAACGGGGTCGAATGCGGAAAGAACAATTGCTTCAGGAGTATCGTCTACTACGATTTCAACTCCGGTAGCAGCTTCAAGAGCACGGATATTACGGCCTTCACGTCCGATGATACGTCCCTTGATTTCATCCGACTCAATATGGAATACAGTTACAGAATTCTCGATGGCAGTTTCCGTAGCCACACGTTGTATCGACTGTATCACGATGCGTTTAGCCTCTTTACTTGCAGTCAGTTTGGCATCGTCCATGATATCATTGATATAAGACTGCGCCTGAGTCTTTGCCTCTTCTTTCAACGACTCTACCAAGCGTTCTTTTGCCTCTTCGGCCGACAAACCGGAAAGTGCTTCCAGTTTTTCAATTTCCTGATGCTGGAGTTTGTCCAGTTCCTCTTTCTTTTTATCCACGATTCCCAACTGTGCTTCCAGATTCTCTCTGACAGCATCGGCTTCGGCTCTTTTACGCTGAATCTCTTCCTGACGCTGGCTCAGCACCATTTCACGTTGTTTCAGCTTATTTTCAGCTTGTTGGATCTTTTGGTTACGCAGAGCTACCTCCTTCTCCAAATCTGCTTTCTTATTGAGAAACTTCTCTTTTACTTCCAGCAGTTTGTTCTTCTTAATCACTTCTGCTTCTGTCTCTGCTTCTTTCAGGACATTATCATATTTGGCCTTCAGTCCGTATTTAAACAATACGTACGATAAGATTCCTCCTACGATGAAGCATGCAATGGATGCTACTATTGTTACTAACATTGTAATTTAATTTAAATATAAATAAAAACGCACTGCCAAATACTCGAAAGCTTCTTCTTCCGGGCATCTTTAGCAGTGCGTGGATTTTCTTTTATAAAAATGGAAACAGTTATTCCTCGTTCCTGAAATACTCTTCCAGCATTTCTGTAAGTTCTTCTATCTTGGCCGTATACGGTTGGGTGTCATTACGTTGCAGCAGATGCAGCTTTTCCAGTGAAAACTGATATGCCACCATAGCTATAATCTTTTCCGGAGCTATGTTCCTGTAGTGCTCCCGATACGCATTGAGCCTGATATTTACCTGCTTTGCCGCTTCTCTTACGGTCTCTTCCTCGTCACGGTTGATGGTGAGGGGATAATAAGAATCTGCTATTTGCAGGTTTATTTTTATTTTATCGTTCATACATCCTTTTTTATGTTATTCATTCAACAAAGCGATGCATTTATCGACTTCACGCACTAATTTAGACAATCGCAGCTTCGTCTCTTTTACGTCGCTGCCGTTAAGGCTGATTGCCGTAGCTGTTTTTAGGTCTGTGTAGTTTGATTCTAACGCTTTGTATTCAGCTTTCACCTTTTCGAGTTCGGCCTTCTCATCTTCGAGAAGTTGCTTTAACTCAGCATTTTCGCGCTTTAATTCATCATGCAGATAGATTAAATGCCGCAGCCTTGCTTCAAAGGTACTTAATAGCTTCTTTTCTTCTTCTGTCATCACTACACCAAAATTGTACACAAAAATACGATTAACTCTGATATTACAAAAACTTTTCGGCGGAAAATAGTCATTTATAGTGAAAATAGTTGTCCGAGGCAACTTTTATTTATTTTTTTTAGCTATATGCCTTCTATTATAAGGATATTTATTTTCTGCACACACAAACGTTCATTATAGAAAAGAATATGGGTATAAGTACAATTATTCAGAATCATCATCTCGTTTGTAATAAATATGCAGAAAGAAGAGAAAAAGCTGGATACATTTTCATCTTTTTGTGCCTTTTTGTTATTAATTTAATAGAATTTATATCAAATAGACTACGATTCCGAAGTTTTATTCCTACATTTGCGGGCAAATGATAACCTTTATAAAAACGCATAATCATGGCTAAAATAACAAAAGAAGCCGCTTTGCTCTATCACTCACAAGGCAAACCCGGTAAAATTGAGGTAGTACCTACCAAACCCTACAGTACACAAACCGACTTATCTCTCGCTTACTCTCCCGGTGTGGCAGAACCATGCCTCGAAATAGAAAAGAACCCACAGGATGCTTATAAATATACAGCCAAAGGTAATCTGGTAGCCGTAATCTCAAACGGTACAGCAGTTTTGGGATTGGGCGACATCGGCGCCTTAAGCGGTAAACCGGTAATGGAAGGTAAAGGTTTACTTTTCAAAATCTATGCAGGTATCGATGTGTTCGACATCGAAGTCAACGAAAAAGATCCTGATAAATTTATCGAAGCCGTAAAAGCCATCGCTCCTACTTTCGGAGGTATCAACCTGGAAGATATCAAAGCACCCGAATGTTTTGAGATAGAACGCCGCCTGAAAGAAGAGCTTGACATCCCTGTGATGCACGACGACCAACACGGAACGGCCATCATCTCGAGTGCCGGACTGGTAAACGCCTTGCAAGTGGCCGGTAAGAAGATAGAAGATGTGAAAATCGTTGTCAATGGCGCAGGTGCTTCCGCCGTATCGTGCACGAAGCTCTACGTATCATTGGGCGCCCGCCTCGAAAATATCGTCATGCTCGACAGCAAAGGCGTTATCAGCAAGGCACGCACGGACTTGAACGAACAGAAACGTTATTTCGCAACCGACCGTACCGACATTCATACACTGGCCGAAGCAATCAAGGGAGCAGACGTATTCCTCGGCCTGTCAAAAGGAAATGTATTATCCCAGGATATGGTTCGCAGCATGGCCTCCTCGCCCATCGTGTTCGCTTTGGCAAACCCCACACCCGAGATTTCATATGAAGACGCCATGGCTGCCCGTCCCGACGTGTTGATGGCAACCGGACGTTCGGACTATCCGAACCAGATTAATAATGTAATCGGTTTCCCGTATATCTTCCGCGGAGCGCTCGACACTCAGGCAAAAGCA
The DNA here is from genome assembly GCF_019633765.1 of Bacteroides sp. 11BF. Classification (NCBI taxonomy): domain Bacteria; kingdom Pseudomonadati; phylum Bacteroidota; class Bacteroidia; order Bacteroidales; family Bacteroidaceae; genus Bacteroides; species Bacteroides sp. 11BF. The sequence continues at coordinate 176,513 of NZ_JAFKPJ010000002.1, read as the reverse complement.
ATCAACGAAGAGATGAAGATTGCCGCCGTACACGCCATTGCCAATCTGGCCAAACAACCCGTGCCCGATGTGGTGAACGAAGCTTACCATGTGAACAACTTCACTTTCGGTCCGGAATACTTTATCCCGAAACCGGTAGATCCGCGTCTGATTACGGAAGTATCTATCGCCGTGGCCCGTGCCGCTATGGAGAGTGGTGTGGCCCGCAAGAATATCGAGAACTGGGATGAATATAAAACGCATCTCCGCGAATTGATGGGACAGGAATCCCAGTTGACCCGCCAGCTCTACGATACCGCCCGCCGCAACCCGCAACGTGTGGTATTTGCCGAAGGCGGACACCCCAACATGCTGAAAGCCGCTGTCGAAGCTAAATCGGAAGGAATCTGCCACCCTATTATATTAGGTAACGAAGAACGCATCGAGAAACTGGCCAAGGAACTCGACCTGAGCCTGGACGGAATCGAAATCATCAACCTTCGCCACGACCGTGAGGCAGAACGACGCGAACGTTATGCCCACATCCTCTCTCAGAAACGTGCCCGCGAAGGCGCTACATATGAAGAGGCCAACGACAAGATGTTCGAGCGCAACTACTTCGGTATGATGATGGTTGAAACCGGAGACGCGGATGCTTTCATCACCGGATTATACACCAAATACAGCAATACCATCAAAGTAGCAAAAGAAGTTATCGGCATCCGTCCGGAATACAAGCATTTCGGAACCATGCACATCCTGAATTCCAAAAAGGGAACTTACTTCCTGGCTGACACTTTGATCAACCGCCATCCGGATACTTCCACTCTGATAGATATAGCCAAGCTGGCCGATCAAACTGTCAGATTCTTCAATCATACCCCGGTGATCTCCATGCTGAGCTATTCTAACTTCGGTTCCGACCAGGCAGGAAGCCCGCTGAAGGTACACGAAGCAGTAGCTTATATGCAGAAAGAATATCCCGAACTGGCTATTGACGGTGAAATGCAGGTGAACTTTGCCATGAACCGCGAACTCCGTGACTCCAAGTACCCCTTCACCCGCCTCAACGGAAAGGATGTGAATACATTGGTATTCCCCAACCTAAGCTCTGCCAATGCAGGATATCAGTTGTTGCAAGCCATGGACCCGGATACCGAATTTATCGGCCCGATCCAAATGGGGCTGAACAAACCGATCCATTTTACAGATATCGAAAGCTCGGTACGCGACATCGTGAACATCACCGCCGTGGCTGTTATCGACGCTATTGTAGAAAAGAAAAAAGCTAATAAATGAAACGTCCTTTATCCAAATCACAAATAGTTTGTATCATTCTGCTTTGGGTGGCGCTTTGTTACATAGTATTGGTATACGCCGAACGTATTGACGGTCCTACCATACTTATGCTTATCATTTCGGCAGCATTAGTCTTTATTCCCGTCTACAAATCACTTAAAAAGAATAAATAATATCTTTTTATTCCTTTTTTGCGGCATAAAATATCAATTTTGATGTTTTATGCCGTTTTTCTTTATAAAATGCTTGTTAGTTCGATTTTTATGTTTACTTTTGCAACGTCATCAACAGAGAGACGATAGAATTTAAAAACAATCATATTAAAAGAAAAAAGAATTATGAATGCAGCTAAGGTATTAGAAGATTTGAAGAGAAGGTTCCCCAACGAACCGGAGTATCATCAGGCAGTAGAAGAAGTTCTTTCTACGATTGAAGAAGAATACAACCAACATCCTGAATTCGACAAAGCCAATCTGATTGAACGTCTTTGCATTCCAGACAGAGTATACCAGTTCCGTGTGACTTGGGTAGACGATAAAGGCAACGTGCAGACCAACATGGGTTACCGTGTTCAGCACAACAACGCCATCGGCCCGTACAAAGGAGGTATCCGCTTCCATGCTTCTGTAAACCTTGGTATTCTTAAATTCCTTGCTTTCGAACAAACCTTTAAAAACTCACTGACTACCCTGCCGATGGGTGGTGGTAAAGGTGGTTCGGACTTCTCTCCGCGCGGAAAGTCAAATGCCGAAGTAATGCGTTTCACTCAGGCCTTCATGCTTGAACTGTGGCGCCACATCGGTCCTGAAACCGACGTACCTGCCGGTGACATCGGTGTGGGTGGCCGCGAAGTAGGTTTCATGTTCGGTATGTACAAAAAGCTCTCTCACGAGTTCACCGGAACATTCACCGGTAAAGGTCGCGAGTTCGGCGGTTCACTGATCCGTCCGGAAGCTACAGGTTATGGTAACATCTACTTCCTGATGGAAATGCTGAAGACAAAAGGAACTGACCTGAAAGGTAAAGTTTGTCTGATCTCTGGTTCGGGTAATGTGGCTCAGTATACCGCCGAAAAAGTGTTGGAACTGGGCGGTAAAGTGGTTACCATGTCCGATTCCGATGGTTACATCTACGATCCGGACGGTATCGACCGCGCTAAACTGGACTACATCATGGAGCTGAAGAACCTCTACCGCGGACGCATCCGCGAATATGCCGAAACTTACGGATGTAAATACGTTGAAGGAGCTCGTCCCTGGGGTGAGAAAGGCGATATCGCATTGCCTTCGGCCACTCAGAACGAACTTAACGGTGACGATGCACGCAAACTGGTTGCCAACGGTGTCATGGCAGTATCCGAAGGTGCCAACATGCCTTCTACTCCGGAAGCTATCAAAGTGTTCCAGGATGCCAAGATCCTGTATGCTCCGGGTAAAGCAGCCAATGCGGGTGGTGTATCCGTTTCAGGATTGGAAATGACCCAGAACTCTATCAAACTGAGCTGGAGCTCTGAAGAGGTAGACGAAAAGCTGAAGAGCATCATGAAGAATATCCATGAAGCTTGCGTACAATACGGTACAGAACCGGACGGATACGTAAACTATGTGAAAGGTGCTAACGTGGCCGGATTTATGAAGGTTGCCAAAGCAATGATGGCACAGGGAATCTTATAATCAGCAAAGAATTCAATCATAATGTCATAGTAGAAGTCCCCGTATCTCTGTAACAGGAGTACGGGGATTTTCATTTCAAACTGTCAATGCAAGTGCTTGAAGAGAAAGAGCACAAAGATGGGATACTAAAAAATGTACTCAAGCTCCGGAACAGCAAAATAAAATATCTCCTTATTCAACATCACCTCCGCATTCCATTAATCGTTCAGCAACAAAAAAAATAATATTAACAGACTATTTAAACAGACAGTCCGGACAGTTTGCTATAAAAGAACTTATTGACATCAAAAAAATAAAAACAATCGTCCCAATCTTTCATAAAACGAAAAAGTAATCTCTTTTTTTAGTTCATTAAAAATTTGCTTGTTTGTTTTAAACCATTTACTTTTGGAATTTTAAAAACCAAAGCCTTATTTTTGAAAAAATCACAATCAGCCTTATATTCTACTAAATGATTTTAAATAACGAGCCTAAGAAGAAGAAGAAATTTGAGCAGTTTTTCATTATGACTTACCCAAAAGTCAAAGCGTTTGCATGGAAATTGTTGAAATCAGAAGAAGATGCAGAAGATATTGCCCAAGATATATTCGCAAAATTATGGACCCATCCTGAGATTTGGGAAAACCAGGAAACTTGGAACAGCTACATTTACACTATGGTCCGCAATCATATTTATAACTTTCTAAAACATAAATCAATCGAACAGACCTATCAGGAGCAATATACAAAAGAGGATCTGTCTATATCCGAAGCCGACATTCACGATCAACTTTATGCCAGGGAAAGCGAACTTCTGATGAAACTCACGATTGCCAATATGCCCGAACAGAGAAGAAAGATCTTCCGGATGAGCCGCACACAAGAAAAAAGCAATCAGGAAATTGCCGATGAACTGAATATTTCAGTTCGTACGGTAGAGCGTCACATCTATTTGGCATTAATCGACTTAAAAAAAGTGCTCCTCACCCTATTTTTTTTCTACATCGGTTGAGTAATCAGCCACAACTAATTGTCTTATCTATATAAAGGCTATAAAAATGAAGAATTATATTCAGAGAATCATCCGTTTGTTTGCAGCTTCCGATCCCGACAAAAAAGTCACCGGAGAGATCCATCAATGGTTGCTCGACCAGGAACATACCGAGGAAAAGGAAACGGCCCTGCACGACTTATGGAACGAAACGGAAGGAAAGGTCGACCAGACCACCTGGGACTCTCTCGCATCAGTATATACCAAAGTCGGAGCCAACTCCGGAGGCAGACATCAGCCACGCATCCGTTTTGCATATTACGCGGCTGCCATAGCGTTGTTGATCGTGTCTGTTTCGGTTACTTTTCAAATGACCAAACAGCACTTCACCGAGACTCCCCTAATTGAGAACATAACACCGGACGGGCGCCTGAGCACCCTCCGGCTTCCGGACGGCAGTATAGTGGAAACTAACTCAGGCAGCATCCTCCTTTATCCTGAAAAGTTCAAAGGTGAAACCCGCACGGTTTACTTAATCGGTGAGGCCAACTTCAAAGTAAAGAAAAACACCGGCCAGCCTTTTATAGTCAGATCGGGCACCATGGCAGTGACAGCCTTGGGAACCGAGTTCAATGTCGCCGCTTATCCGGAAGAGAACGAAATGATTGCAACCCTGATTCATGGAAAAATAAAAGTGGAATGCGACAATGGAAAAGAGAGTTATATTGTCACTCCCGGACAACAGGTCACTTACCATAAGAGCACGGGAAAAAGCAAGCTTGCCGAAGCAAATATTGAAGACGTTACGGCCTGGCAAAAAGGGATGTACGTATTCAGAGGAGTTACTATGTCGGCAATCCTGAACGAACTGGAAAGACGCTACGCGGTCACCTTCCAGTATAACGCCAATTTATTTAATGATGATAAATTCAACTTCCGTTTCCGTGAGAAATCCACTTTAGAAGATATCCTGAATATCATGCAGGAAGTCGTGGGAGGATTCAACCATGAACTGAAGGGGAATATATGTTACATTAAACGGGATGCAAAAAAATAAAATGATTTAGTATATTTATTTGTTTAACCTTAAAAACAACTATTTAGCATGTAAAAAAGTATCCGGAAAGAGGCGGCCACCTAATTCCGGATATGAAATCTGAATTCTTAGCGTTAAAGCTTATGCTTTACTTTTTGGGAAATAAATATTATGATTTAACACTAAAATTCGTTCAAATCTATGAATTTTTATCGATTAAAGTCTATTTTTTTTATAATTTTTAGCTGTTTTATTCTACAAACAGCTGCCTTTGCTCAAAACAACGTAAAAATAACGATCAAAAAAAAGAATATCACGTTGCAGGAAGCATTGCGGGAAGTTGAGAAACAATCTGATTATCTGATTGCTTTCAACGAATCCAAACTTGAGAAAACCAAACGCGTTAACCTGAATATTAATGCTGAATCTCTGGATAAGACGCTGACTTCTATCCTGTCCGGAACGGGTCTTTCCTACAAAATCAAAGACAAATATATCATGATTATTCCGCAATCAAAAGTGGAAGTTGAACACAAGAAGCTGTCGGGTATAGTGAAAGATGACAAAGGAGATCCTTTGATCGGGGTCAATGTCTCTTTCAAAGACAGCCCTACCGGAACCGTCACCGGTCTTGACGGCCGGTTTTCCATCCTGGCTGCCAAAGGAAATGTAATTGAATTCTCCTATGTGGGCTATACCACCAAATATATTACAGTGGGTGATGCTTCTTCACTGACAGTCGTATTGGACGAAGACGCCAAAGCGCTGGACGAGGTTGTCGTCACCGCACTGGGTATCAAACGTGCAGAGAAAGCGCTGAGTTACAGTGTTCAGCAGGTAAAGTCGGATGCTATCAACAGTGTGAAAGATGCCAACTTCGTAAACGGATTAACCGGAAAAGTAGCGGGTGTGTCCATCAACCGGAGCTCTTCGGGCATCGGCGGAGCAACCCGCGTAGTCATGCGCGGGGCCAAGTCCATTGTAGGAAACAATAATGTGCTCTATGTGGTGGACGGTATGCCCATCGGCAACCCCTCAAAAGGTGAAATCAATAATGATTACAGTACTCCGGGAGGAGGTGAAGGCATTTCCGATTTCAACCCGGAAGACATCGAGAGTTTATCGATACTGACAGGTCCCGCCGCTGCGGCCTTATATGGTTCATCGGCAGCCAACGGTGTTATCCTGATCAACACTAAAAAAGGTCAGGAAGGCAAACTGAAAATCTCAATCTCCAACAATACGGAGTTTATGACTCCTTACGTAATGCCGGAATTTCAGAATCAATACGGTAATGCAAAAGGATCCTACAAGAGTTGGGGTGAGATGCTGCAACAGCCCTCAACGTTCCGCCCGAAAGACTTCTTTAAGACAGGCGCCAATATCATGAATGCCGCCAATTTTTCAGTAGGAAACAAAAATAATCAAACGTTCGTATCGGTGGCAACCACGAATTCCACCGGCATCATCCCCAACAACGAATACTATCGTTATAACTTCACATTGCGCAACACTGCGAGTATGCTGAATGACAAACTCCATCTCGACCTGGGAGCCAGTTATGTTCTGCAAGGTGACCAGAACATGCTGTCGGCAGGACGTTACTTTAATCCGCTGGTACCTCTGTATCTCTTTCCGCGGGGTGAAGATTTTGAAGCGGTCAAAGTGTACGAACGATATGACACCAACCGCAAGTTCCCCATACAGGAATGGTCGTATGGTGACCAGGGCCTGAACCTGGAAAACCCGTACTGGATTGTGAACCGCGAAATGTTTGTTTCCAAAAAGAAACGTTATATGTTTTATGCCAACGTAAAATACGACATTCTGAGCTGGCTGAACATAGCAGGACGTATACGAGTGGATAACACCAACACCACATCCGAACGTAAACTGCATGCTTCGACAATCAAGCTGCATGCCCAGTCGGACAAAGGAGCATATAACCAAAGTATGGAAGAATATCAGCAGACCTATGCAGATATCATGCTGAATGTGAACAAAAATCTCGGTGACTTCAATCTGACAGCAAACGCCGGATTCAGTTATGAAGATCACCTGACTACCGGCATGGGCATCGGAGGGAAACTGTTTACTGTCCCCAACCTGTTCTCTGCCTATAACTTCGATCCGTCTTCCGGACCCGGTTCGCAATCGCACATCCATACACGAAACAATTCGGTGTTTGTAAGTACTGAATTGGGCTATAAAAGTATGCTTTATCTCACCCTGACCGGACGGCAGGAATGGGCTTCCCAGTTAGTCAACTCCGACCAGCCCACCTATTTCTATCCTTCCGTCGGAGTGTCGGGCGTAATCTCCGAAATGGTAAGTCTGCCTAAATTCATTTCATTCTGGAAGATGAGAGCTTCATTCGCTGAAGTAGGAGGACCGATCAATTATACCGGATTGACTCCCGGAACCGTCACCGATCCCATGAAAGGCGGAGTCATCAATCCGATATCGATTTACCCTTTCCCGAACTTTAAGGCAGAACAAACCAAGTCGTACGAATTGGGAACTAACCTGAGACTTTTCAACAATAAAATCAATATCGACGCCACGGTTTATCTGACAGATACCTATAATCAGACCTTCCTCTCCAGTATGTCTCCTGCTTCGGGATATTCGGGTTTCTATGTACAGGCAGGTAAGGTACGCAACAAAGGTATCGAACTGTCATTGGGTTATAACGACCGGTTCGGAAAAGTGGGATATGCCACCAATCTGACTTACACAGCCAACCGAAATAAAATCATGAAGATGGTGCATGACTACAGGAACCCGGCGGACGGCTCGCTGTTCAGCATCACCGAACTGACCCTGCAGGATAAAGGAGGAGTTTATCTGCGGGAGAAGGACGCAATCGGGGATGTATACGTAAAAGGTATCCTTGCCAGAGGCAAAGACGGTAAACTGATCGAAGAAGAAGGAGGATATAAAGTAGACCGCTCACAACGTATCAAGATAGGATCGGTCAACCCGGATTTTTCAATAGGCTGGAGACATAATGTAACCTGGAACAACCTTACTCTGGACCTGTTGTTCAACGGACGCTTCGGAGGTATCGTAACCTCTTCCACCCAAGCCTTCCTCGACGACTACGGTGTATCGAAAGACACTTATAAAGCGCGTCAGAACGGTGGTGTATGGGTGAACGGAACACAATATGATGCGGAAAAGTATTATACGACCATCGGTGGCGAACAACTGATGGCATATTACGCGTATAAAGCGACCAACATCCGCCTTCAAGAAGCCAGCCTGAGCTATACACTGCCGGGCAAATGGTTCGGTAATGTGATCAACCGGCTGACGGTTTCCGCCATCGGACGCAATTTGTGGATGATCTATAATAAAGCTCCATTCGATCCGGAAATGACCTCTTCGACAGGTACCTATAACCGGGGAGATGTCTTTATGCCACCCAGTTTGCGTAGTGTGGGATTTAGTGTAAAGATTGAATTATAACCTTTAAAAAATGCAACACTATGAAATTAAATAAAATAAAGAATATGTGTAGAACGCTATCGGCCATAGCCCTTTTAGGTTCAACACTATGCACCTCGTGTATATCCGAAGATATCAACCGGAACCCGTTGCTCCCGACGAAAGAAGACGAAAAGATGGACGGAGTTATTTACGGGGCCTACCTGCCTAATCTTGAGAAAAGTGTAATCCCCGTCGGCACCGCTTCAGAAAGCACAGAACCGGTAAACCGCTATCAGATCGGAGTAAATCTGGCTGGTGATGCCTGGGCGGGCTACATGTCTCCCCGCGACAACAAATTTAACGGCAGCAAGAACTTCACCAACTACTTCATGTACGAAAACTGGGTGAACTATGTGTATTCTTTTATGGTGACGGATGTTTATTCGCCATGGATGCAGATAAAACGCATCTCGCAGGATGAAGGAACAAGAAATGACGAGATTTATGCCTTAGCCCAGATCATTAAGATCGCGGCTCTGCACCGCACTACGGATATGTTTGGCCCGATTCCCTACTCACAAGTGGGCAAAGGTTCTTTTAAAGTGGCATACGACTCCCAGGAAAGCGTATACCGCTCTTTTCTGAAAGAGCTGGAAGAGGCTGTCCAAACCTTGGACGATTACTCGAATAAGAGCAAAGAAGTATTGCCTGCCTTCGACATTGTTTATAACGGCGATGTCAATAAATGGATGCGCTTTGCCAATTCGCTGATGCTTCGCCTGGCCATCCGTGTCCGCTTTGCCGATGCAGGACTTGCCAAAGAATATGCGGAGAAAGCCGTGAAACATCCCGCAGGCATGATCGACAGCAAAGAACTGGCAGCCCAGATGGGTAAAGGGGCCGGCCTGCAAATGAAGAATCCGCTGAAAGTGATTAATGAAGAATACAATGACACCCGCATGGGAGCCACCATCTATTCTTATCTGGCAGGATATAATGACGCCCGTGCTTCCGTATACTTTGTCAACAACAATGGCTTCAAGGCCGTACGGTGCGGAATCGCCAAGTCCGGAGACGCTTACAACGGGTTCACACGCCCCAACGTGCATGAAGACGATCCCCTCTATTGGATGAAAGCGTCCGAGGTATGCTTTCTGAAAGCCGAAGGAGCATTGGCTGGATTCGACATGGGCGGCAGTGCCGGTGACTTCTACAACGCAGGCATCCGTATGTCGTTCAGCGAAAATGGGCTGAGCAGTTCATCAGCCGAGAACTATCTGAAGGATCACACCCGTAAACCGGCCAACTATACCGACACCGCCAATGGTAAGTTAAGTGCAAACGCTCCAAGCAGCATCACTATCCGCTGGGAAAACGGAGCTACGGAAGAAGAGAAGCTGGAACGTATCATCACTCAAAAATATCTCGCCATCTTCCCCAACGGACAGGAAGCATGGACAGAGTGGAGACGTACCGGATATCCCCGCCAAATAGTCGTTGCCGAAAACAAAACGAACTCCGCGGTATTGATCGGAAACGGATACGATGTGGGAGGTGTAAGAAGAATGCCCTATCCCCGCACCGAGTATGAACAAAACAGCGAAAACCTGCACAATGCCATCAACCAGCATTTAGGAGGAGCAGACAATGCCGCCGCTAAAGTGTGGTGGGACAAAAAAAGCAAATAGTAATGAACCTGAAAATTAAAGAAACATGAATATGAGAAATACCATTTTTGCATTTATCGGAACGGCACTCTTAGTAAGCTTTGCCGCATGCGATGACTGGACCTCACCGGAGAAACTTGACGTGGAAAACGAAGCCGTGGGCGATCTTTATTCCAAACGGGACTCCGTAAAATGGGCGGAAGAAGATAAAAGACATAAAGAGAATGAAGTTGCCTACGAAAAATATCTGGAAAACCTGAGAGCTTACAAAAGCACCAAACACCCCATTATGTTCGGGTGGTTCAATGCCTGGCAACCGGACGGAGCGGGGAAATATCCCCGGCTGTCTCTTTTACCGGACAGTATGGACGTTGTTTCGATATGGGGAAACTGGCACTCTTTGAGCGAAGAAAAAATCAAAGAGCTGCGGAGTGTGCAGGCCAAAGGAACCAAAGTCATTATCGGCTGGATTATAGAAGACATAGGTGACCAGATAAAATGGGGGCGCGACCAATGGCCCGCCGACGACACACAAGCCATCAAAGAGTATGCGCAAGCCATCGTAGATACAATCAATAAATATGGTTACGACGGATTCGACTATGACTATGAACCCTCGTACGCATCGCCGTTCAAGCCGGGCAACCATTGCGGTAATTTGACTTCTTGCTCACGCGATTATAATAAAGAGAAAGAAATCTTGTTTATGAAGACCATGCGCGAGCTGCTGGGACCGGACAAGCTGTTTCATCTGAACGGCTCTATCCATTGGCTGGACCCGCGTGCGGCACAGTATTTCGACCGTTTTGTCGTTCAATCTTACAGCGGATCGGCTTCCAGTTTCGAGAGATGGACCAATGATATCCAAAACCGGTTGAATATCAAACCCGAACAGCTCGTATTTACGGAAAGCTTTCAGAACAAGCCCGGTGCACGAAGCAGATTTCCGGGCACATACGCCGGTTATGTGGCTTCCAAACAAGGCAATGTGGGAGGAATCGGAGTCTTTCATATTAACGAAGACGCATTTGAAGACGAAGCCTATGTTAACATCAGAAAGGCCATCTCTATCATGAATCCTCCCGTAAAATAATTAACCTAAAAACAGTTTGAAACATGAAATGTAACGTATCTTACAAATATCTGTTTATTGCGATCGGCATACTTTGCCCGTTCTTTTCTGCCTGTAACTATGCCGATGGCGAAGGGTCAGGCTCGGAAAACGCAGTATATATGGAAACACCGGACAATAAAGGCATCGCCAACTTTACTTTAGAGCCCGATGGCGGAACAACTTATCTGACTCCCCGACTGGCCAATATCAGCCAAAGTCCGGTGACCATACAAGTGAGTTATGATAAAGAGGCTTTGGACAAATACAACAAAGCCAACGGAGCCTCGTATGAGCCCCTGCCTCCCTCCGCTTTTAAACTGGCAGATGCAGAGGGAAACGACCTATCCGGCTCCGAAGGCATACGGGTACCCGCCGGTGACTTTTCAGCAAAAATAATGGTGAAAGTGGGACAACTGGATTCCAAGGATTTCCCCGCCAATAAGAAATATGCAATTCCTCTTAGTATCACGGGGGCTTCCAAATATTCGCTGATTCCCTCACAACGCAGTGCGGTCTTGCTCCTGAATCGCTCCATCCTTTCGTCAGTAGCCAAAGTCAGCGGTGGAGAAGGTATCCGGATAAAACCTGCCGGAATGCACACAAAGGCTGAATGGACCATTCAAATGAGTGCCATCTATTCAAGCCTGACCCGCAGCAACCTGACCACAGCCTATCTAAGCAATGGAACAGGAGGAGAATTCTATACCCGTATTTCATCTACCGCCGGTATACAAGTGAAAAACGGACGCGACGGGGACGACACATGGACTCAAATACCCCTGCAAGCGGGTAAATGGCTGCATATCACCTATGTGCACAAGGATAAGAAAACGACAGTCTATGTCAACGGAAAAGTCCAGAAGGTTTTCGAGAACAGTGCCATCACCTTTGGTGAAAACAGCATGATCATAGTCGGAAACTCCGGTTACCGGAACGACTATCTGCGCGAAATACGCTTATGGGATAAAGCGTTAACAGAATCGGAAATCAACGATTACTTATACCTCCCGATGGATCCGGAAACACCACATCTCATTTCGTATCTGCCACTAAGCAAAGAGGCGGGGATCAAAGACCTGAAAGCTCCCGCCGATATGGAGAATGTGACCACGAAAGCCCGTATTGAATATGTGGAAAACGTTAAATTTCCGGCAGATGAATTAGTAATTGTAAATCAAGAATAAAAAAGAGTTCAGAATGAAAAGAAGAATAAAATCCACCCCAAGCATTTTATGGGTTCTATTGCTCGTCTTGTCGGCATCGTGCAGTAAAGATGAAATACAGATAGTAGATCAGGATACAAGTTGGCAAATGGACAATAAGTATATCGAAGAAGATATCCGTGAGCAACTCGGCATCGACCCGTTCACTGATCTGGTATACCTGGGATACTATGGCAAGCCTTATATACAGCTGGAAGCAATCAACGACCTGGTAAGTACCACCCTGGTAGGAAAGAACGAACTTTCGTTCAAAGTAAAAGTGACAAAGCCCTACAAAGAAGACATCCAGGTCAATCTTATCAAAGAAGACAAATTGATGGCCGATTTTCCTGAAATGGTGGAAGGTATCCCCCTCTTTCCGAACGAAAGCTGCACCTTTGAGGGTAGTGTGCTGAAAGCGGGTGAACTGGAAACGACAGTCAAACTGACCCTCAAGGATGTTGAGAAGTTAAACAACCTATCGGGTTATGTGATGGCAATAAAGCTGACGATGGAAGGATCGCATGAACATTTGACAATCGCCCGGACCCGCTCGGCATACTTTGTGAAACTAAATCTTTCTATACGCCTGGACAATATCGATTCAAGCAATGAAAAGATCGAAGGAAAAGGCTTCAACAAAGAAATCGGGTTTAAATCGGATATACGACCGGAGAAATTAGGTTCGCTAAACGATGGTAACTTTACAGCCAACAACTGGTATACCTCCAACGCCCACAATTATCTGACGATTATTCTGCCGGAAAAACAGTTACTCAAAGGGTTCAGGCTGGACACCAACAAATCGACAAGTGGCTCGTATATGCTCAAATCCTGTAGAGTGATGGTTGAAACACCGGATGGGAATTGGGTGAACCATGGAGTATTCGACCGTAAGGTCATGGATGGAATTGCTTATATAAGCTTTAAAAAACCGGTGGAATGTACTAAAGTACGTTTCGAGAATATGATGGCCTTCAATGGCAGATTTTCCGTTGATGTAAATGAAGTCACAGCTTTCCGGTAAAGCAAGATTTCATTACTTTTTATTCACACCGTGAAGGGGCGGGACTGTTAATTCATAAGTCCCGCCCCTTCCTTAAAACCATGTGACAGCACATTAATATACAAACAGGTGAAGCTGTACCCTTCTCCATATTATGCCTCTAAATGCATTTCATATCCCTTACTATCTTTAGTGAAAATGGTCTGCCATTGATCCGGCCTAATCGTCCGGCTGAGATAGTTCTCCTTCGGGAACAGCCTCAGCTACTTCACGTTCGATAATCTCCCCGATCCGTTTTCTGTTTTTGCGCAACAGATCATAAATCTCATTTTCATCAAAGCTATCCTCAAATATAATGGGATATTTTTCCGCATCTTCGTTGTCACCGTGATAAGCAAGAATATGCACTTCACCACAATGACCGTGGGAAATTACGGCGCAGTATTCTTTTAAAAGTTCAGCCAGTTTGGTGAGGAAATCAATTTCTTTAGTTGTCAGTAGTCCGATCATAGTGTGTAAATAGGATTATTGTTATTTCAATAGCCGTAAAATAAGCGCAAAATAGTTGATTCTGCAAGCATATACACATTCCTTATATTCTATTTTTGAGCAAAGTAATATTCATTTTATTCATCTTATTCCATTTTTTCGTATATTTGCTTCGAACGGAACATTTTAACGGAAATCGTTGTTCAAAAAGCAAAAAGAACATGGAAACAGAAGAAGAAATACAGAATGTAAATGTCCATCACGGACATAACATAAGGCGCACCCGGATCGAGAAAAACATCAAGCAGGACGCATTGGCAGCACTCGTAAACATGACACAACCGAATGTATCCAAATACGAGAAAATGCGGGTGATTGAGGATGAAATGCTAAATAGATTCGCAAGGGCGCTGAATGTGCCGGTGGAATATCTGAAAACGCTGGAAGAGGATGCACCTTCTGTGGTATTTGAGAATATCACAAACAATGTGCATGACAATAAAGATAGCTCAATGGGATCTACAGGATATAACAACGATAGTATAACTAACACTTTTAATCCGATTGATAAAATCACCGAACTCTACGAGCGTCTTCTCAAAGAGAAAGATGAAAAATATGCCGCACTTGAAAAACGGATTCAAAGTCTGGAACAGCAAAATAACAGCGGAAAGTAATTCCGCAAACATATATCTCCATATAAATGGGTGTAGCCATCCGACGCTTAGGGTGTAGCCATACCGGGGTTAGGGTGTAGCTATCCGTCCCGGATGGCTACACCCTAATTATTATGTGCAAGTTCCATCAGGGCGGGTATCCCTCACCCGTTTCTCCGGACAATTCTTCGATCCGGATGCATTCCACATGACATTGCATACATATGACAGATTCAGCTTGAACCTGTCAAAACCATTTTTTAATAAGGAAAGAAGATCCCCAGGCCTTTAATATGAAGTGGTAATATGTTTCTGCGCTTTATTAAAAACATAAAATTTCTAACCAGCAATAAAAGTATAACTTCCTCTAATCTGCAAGGACGACTACAATACCGGACATGGTTATCTGGATATATTAGACTTACTGACATAGGGTTGTCATAGAAGTTGTTATTTTTGCACCATTAAGCATTCAACGTTGATTTTGGATGATTTTAGGTTGCTAATACCAAGTACCCGACAATAATAAATTTAATATAACTAAATATGAAAAGATTATTTTTATGCTCATCTTTTGCCGATGTAGCCAATCTGCTTATTGATTTTGCTAATGAGGATTTAAAAGGAAAAATTATAGCTTTTATACCAACTGCAAGCCTTACAGAATCAATACGATTCTATGTAAAAACAGGAAAAAAAGCTCTTGAAAAAGTAGGAATGATTGTTGAAGAAGTTGAGATTACCCAATTTTCCAATGAAGAAATATCTTCTATATTACACAAATGTGATTATATCTATATAACAGGTGGAAATACATTCTTCCTTCTGCAAGAGTTAAAAAGAAAAGGTGTTGATAAAATCATATCCGAACAAGTTAAATCGGGAAAACTGTATATTGGGGAGTCTGCTGGAGCAATAATAGCATCTCCCGATACAGAGTATATGAAGAATGTAAACTTTGACCCAATAGAAAAAGCTCCTGAATTGGAGGACTATTCTTCTTTAGGTTTGGTTGATTTTTATACAATTCCCCATTATGGTAATTTCCCATTCAAGAAAAAAGGTGAAAAAGTAATTCAGCTATATAATGAAAAGTTGCAGCTTATCCCAATAAGTAATAAACAAGCAATTTTTATTGAAGACTCAAATATCCAAATTAAAGATGCAAGATGAATAGGATAGACCGTATTTCTGCTATATTGATTCAATTGCAATCGCATTCGTTAGTGAAAGCACAACAGATTTCAGAGCGTTTTGAAATAAGTATTCGTACTGTATACCGGGATATAAGAACATTGGAAGAGGCAGGAATTCCGATTATTGGAAATCCCGGTATTGGTTATTCACTGGCAGAAGGATTCAAATTGCCCCCGCTAATGTTTACTCAAAAAGAAGCCTTGTCCTTTTTAATTGCAGAGAAATTAGTACATGAACTAACTGATTCAAACAGTAATGAACATTACAAGTCGGGCATAGAAAAGATAAAGTCTGTCATGCGCTTTGTAGATAAAAAGATGTTGGAAACAATGGAAGAATGCCTGTCTGTCTTAAATACTTATAAATCATCTGCGTATAAACCAGACATTCTTTTACTAATATTGCAAAGTATATATCAAAAGAGAATTGTTGAAATGTCTTATTTTACAGGTACTACATTAAGTGTTTCAGAACGAAAGGTTGAAGCTATTGGCATTTTCTTTTCGAGAACTAACTGGTATCTGATAGGGTTTTGTCTTCAAAAAGAAGCCTATCTTACATTTCGTATAGATAGAATTCAAGAAATACACATTCTTAATGAATTTCAATCACGAGAACATCCACCTTTTAAAAAGTTCTTGGATGAGTTTTACGACAAAGAAAAGTTATATGAAGTTGTCATAAGAATAGAAAAAGATAAAACATCCATGATAAATGATGATAAATATTACTACGGATTGACATCCGAAAAAGAAATAGACAATATGATTGAGTACCGTTTTATTACTTTTTCAATCAGTAAATTTGCACATTGGTATTTGTCTTTCGCAGATGTTGCTACAATAATAACGCCAAATTCTTTAAAACATGAAGTTAAAAATATTATCAATAACATCTCTATTTGATAACAATCAGCTGTTCCTGATGATAAAAAGGTGATGACCCCGTTACGGAACGGCGACTTTAGCAACAAGATTGGGCATTGCCAAACGAAAGATCGATAGATTTAGAGAAGTGTTTGAGAGCAGATGTCAAAGTGCCAAAATGTCAAAATGATAATCCAATGGCTCTATATCCCGTTCTTTCGGACACGTCTCTGATGAAGTTCGGAAAAACGGCTCACAGACGATTCCCCGATTATCGTTTTAACAGGTCGTTCAACTGCTTCCTTATCAAATAGAAACAATAAAGGAGTATTATCCGCCGTAATCTCCTTGTTAGAGTAGAATACCATTCTTTTACACACTTCGGACAGGATACTTCCCGGCGAGCAACGGGAAGAAAATCCGTGCTCTTATCGCCCGATTTGCATAACAATATATGTAATCTGCCAAAACATTAGGAGATATTTAAAAAAGAAGTAAGCAAATTGGGAAAATGTAACCGTCTTTCGAAGCAAATGCTTACTTGTTTTGGGGTAAATGCTTACTTGTTTTCCGGAAAAGCAAGGCTCTACCGACTCAAAAGACCGGTTCTTCGCCTCCGGAAGTTCCTTGATATGCTTCTTTTCCCTCCGGTTCATCCGGAAAAAAAATTGGGAGAGTCAGAGGAAAGAGGTATTTCACACCTTTTTGATAGTTTAATAGGATAATAGAGAACAAAACGTTTTACCTGCCACAAAGCATACAAAGGGCACAAAGGCTTATTAATAAATAAAACCTCCATGCCCTCTGTGTACTCTGTAGTGAAAAAGGGATCTCGCAACGATTCCTTTTTTACACTATTTTTTCTTTCCCGTTCCTTTGCCGGAATGGATATCGCCAGCACTGCCTGATGCAGCAGCTTTTTCCTTTACTTTGTCCTCAGACATCAGATGCCTGTTCTTCTCATATTCTTCATGGATCTGAACTTCCCGGTTCTCCATGTCCTTCTTCAATTGCCTGTCTCTATTCATACTTTCTACGTTTTAAAGATTGGCAATATGACAAATCCGGAAGAAGAAAGTTTGGAGGTTTAAGGAAGTTTAGGAGTAACCGGACTGCTTTTCATCGACCTTCCTTACTGAACCAGGCCGATCCGGACTTTATAATTTCCGGAAGTAAGTTCCGCTCCCGATTCCTGAAGGATGGGACGCGCTTCGGAAGTCATTGTTTCTCCATCGGCATTGGTGGCGGTAAGTGTATAACTTAAATGGGTTCCACCGGTCGGGACATTAAAATAAAGAAGGTCTGTCACATTACCTGCCAGGCTTGCCTGACGTCCTGTAGGACTACTTACGGTAATGGAGAAGTCTGTAAAGTTTGCCATAAATTCATCCGAATACTCAACGCCAACCCCGATATTAGCTTGCGGTGCTTTGACCGAAATCAGAGTTACATCCTCTGATACAATGGCGAAAGGGTAGTCGACGCTGTAAGTGGGTGTGCCCGATTCATTGTCCGGCGCCTCGGTCTGATCGGGAGTAAAGGCCTTCAGGGTATATTTACCAACCGGAAGAACGATTCTTTTGGAAAGTTCCGCAGCTCCCGGATCGTAACTACGGACACACTCAGAACCTTGCCAGATTTCAAGCTTAAGTCCGGCATCGACGGCACGAGTGATGGGAAGCGTTTCGGTATCACAAGTGAGGGTGATGTTTTCTACGCGGAGATAACCGACGGAGTTATCGGGAGCAGTTTCCTCGCTACAGGAGGCTGTAGCAAGCAAAAGGAGAAAGAGGTATATATAGGTTTTCATATTTATTTGTCGTAAATTAGTTCCACATCGTCGATGAATAGTTCGTTTCCACGAAATGTTGCATCAGCAGTCTTATCTGTAGTTCCACTATTGAAACTTTTTAAATCATCATCAATTGACAATGCTTCTTTAGTCCCTGACTTAAATAGAACCAATAATTTATTAGGAACAAGTTTCATTTTATCAGGATCCGATGCATAATTAATAGAAAGAGTATACCGTTCATATGCACTTTTAGCCCCAGTTTGAAAAGAACTCTCACCAAGAATTACATCATCATGAAATAGCTGTATTTTCACCAAAGATTCATCATTACCTCTATTTGATATACATTTATACCAAAAACGAAGAGCTGTAGGACGAGAGCTATAGCTAATACCATAAGTTCTGTTACCATCGTCATCAGCATTAACTCCCAGATAGAGTTCACTATGCATTGCCTTTTTAGGAACTGCCCAACCTCCTCCACCATACCCCAATGTTATAACACGGATAGCATTTCCTTCGCCAGTAGGGGTATCAGAAGTAGGGCGACAGCCTGAGCGAGAAGTAAAAGCATAAGCCGTTCTTAAAGAATAGCATGCTGATACACTATTTAATGTCCCCCAACCACTCCATTCATAGCGCGCACCATAATCAGCACCAAAAAATCCCGGTGAATCAGTACCTCTTGTCACTGTAGCACCCTCCAAACTCCCATTCTCCAGCATCGTCTGAGGATACGTTTTCACCTCCACTTTCTCTCCCGGCACCTCTCCCCTATATTTCGCTCTCACATAATAAGAGGTTCCCGGACTCAGCCCTACCTTTCGCAAATCTCCGGGCATCGCCTCCCAACTATTACCATCCGCACTAAATTCGTAAGCAATATCGGTAAACTTATCCAAGTTACCGGTTTTCACACTATCGGCAGTAAGTGTATTCAAAGTAAACTCTTTCGTCCAAACATTACCCGGATAATAACCAACCTTAAAGACGGGTTTCACAGTCCGGATGGTATACATCCCGGCATCACTCCAACGGTCATTTGCTTTTACGCGAACGGCTATTATATTATCCGTATCCTGTCCTCCATCGTGAGTCAACATGCCGGGAGTCACTCCCGCAAAGTCGATAACTCCCTCAGTACTTCCTGCTGCCAGGTCGGGTAACACAATATTCACAGCAGCCAAAGCCCGCCGATCTTCTTCGGAAAGTTCCGACAGCAGATATGTCTTATTCAGATGTTCCAAATGCTTATCCGCAAAGTTGAGGGCAAACTCCACATCCTGAACCGGACGCAAAGCAGTATACGAAACGCCGGCTCTCGACAAAGCGTCCGCTGTTTCCGTATAAGTCAGCACATGATTTTCATCGAAATCCTCACTGAAGATCTTAGCTTTCGGCAACCAGCTGTCGGGTACGGTTTCATTGATAGTGACAGGTTCCTGCCGGGCTTCCGTAGTGACCTCAAAACCAACATTGGAAGCTTTCATGGAGAGCTTATAATTATACTTAACGCCCGCTTTCACTGTCTCGATCGGATTCAAAGCATAACTTCCCTCCTGCCCTGTCTCTACGGAAGTGCCGATCAACGCCATCGTCACCCGGCCTCCGGCTTTGAAGTAGGGATGTGTGACATCTCCCGGTTTCCACGTAACCGACTCACTACCTACAGTAACTTCTACGTAATAATCTTTCAGGCGTTTATCGAAAGCCTCCCGATTCACAATCTCAAAAGTAGCCAGCGCATTGGCTACTTTACAGCCAACGCTTACCGTTGTTGCCTTACCTTTCTCGATAGCGATGTCTTGGACTTCTCCATAATAATAGGGTGCATCCAATGCCAGTGACGGATTCTCTCCAAGATAAGCCTTCAGTTGATAACTGCCTACCTTGAATACCCTTTGATCTCCGAAATCTTTCAATGCACCTTTGTATTCGGGCACGATTGTCCCTTCTCTGTCACGCAGCAACTCAATCGTGAACTGTTGCCGCAATTCATCTGACAAAGCCTCCGGCAAAGTCCGGGTAACCGCCGCTTCATCCGTCAATACTATATTCAAACTGCCGTTAGGCATCGTTTCTATTTCTTCCTGACACGACAGGAAAAAGAACAAACAACACACTAAAGATAAAACAGATTTATGCATAGCTCTCTTTCTTATTCATACAATAATTCAAATTCATCGACCCACAGTTCACTGCCTACACCCACCGAACCGGTCACCTTCATCCCGGTAAAGTCACCGCCATAATGGCTCGAAGTGGCAACAATCGTTATCTTGGCAGGCTTCGCCGTTTTATTGGAGTAAGTCACATCGAACCGGAACTGAGTGTACTTGGTCACTGTCTCCTTTCCGACAAACTCTCCGTAACCGATCTCGTTATCTTTATCGTCCCACAAACGGAGATAGATATGGCATTCATCGTTTTTCAAGTTATCCGGATTGCCTACATAATCAACCGGCTTAGAAGTATATTTATACCATCCTTTCAATCCGGTGGGACGGGCTCCCGTAAACGAACGTCCAAACTTGGGACTGTCTTTGGGGCTTTGAGCATTAGTTTTATAATCACCGATGAACAAGTTGCCGGCAGCAACCCCTACCAATGGCACACTGCCCAAAGTAACCATATAAGCGGCTTTCCCGCTTACCGCCTCTTTCTCTTCAGGGCGGGTGCTCGAATCACGGCTGCCTGCCAACGAAGAGGTCACTCCGTCGTTTCCGGTCGCCCAATAGGAATTTGCTCCGTCAGAGTTCGGATACCAACTCTTCTTAAAGGTTCCTGTGGGATTCTGCGACCAGGTATCGAAGTTTAAGTTAGGTATTTCTTGTATCTTTTCGGTTGTGAACGCGGCTTCCGTACTTGGAATTTCTTCGACTACTACCCGCCAAACGTAGTCGGTGCCATCTTGCAACCCGGTCAGTGTCGTACTGAAAGTAGTACCACTTTCCAGTTTCACATCTGCCTCGGGTACAACGCTCCAGGTATCTTCCGACTTCTTCCTGTATTCCACACGGGGAGTGGTTCCCTGCTTCATGCCCCCATTCAGAGTGGCACGTGTGGCCCATACATCGGCACTGCCCGTAGTACCTGTCGATGTGGTACGCACCACATCGACCGTCCATAGCTCTTCTTTATCGAAACGGCTGACAACAAACTCTTGCGGTCTGCGGAAATTGGTTACGGTGGACGGATCGGGGGTGATGGTAGCCTTACTGCCTCCCAGAATCATCTTTGTTATCTTGACAGCAGACAGATCCTGCTTCTGCGAAACATACACCAATACCGTGTGATTCTTATCATCGATGATGGCAGGCAAGGCCTGGTTCTCGACTTCGACTACCCGCTCGATGGTCTGACGGACGGTTATCATCCACTGATAATCCTGATAGGTACGCAGCAGAACAGGAACGGTCTTACTGAAATCGACCCGTGTATCTGCTCCTGCCGGCAAGTCGGCTAAAGCAGAAAAGCCGGCCGAAGGAAATTTATTGGGGCTGACGCAGTATTGTTCGTCTACGCTGTAAGTGGCTTCTTCGTTCACAACGAACCTGGTAATACGCAATTCTTCTATATCGACTTCATCACCTACTTCGACTGCGATGGTGCGGCTGTTCTTGTTTATCTCGGCATCACCGGTCTGCCCTTCTACTTCGAAAGCTGTAATTTCGCCTTTGATGTAAGGGTAAGGAATGTCATTCTGTATGCAAGCACCCAGAGCAAAGACCGACAGAAACAGGAATAGATAAATTTGTAAACTCTTCATTTCTCAAAACACTGCTTAAATTAGAAATACATCGTCATTCCGAGATTAATCGAGAATAAGTCTATCTTGAAATTACCACTTGCACTATGACGGGAAGCTTTGTTTACCTGATTGTGTATCTGATCGACCCATTTATAACTGAATCCCATCACTCCTACCGAAACTTCTACCGAAGCAAAATCGGATACGAATGCCGCCAATCCGGGAGCCGCACCGATCTCAAACGTGTGAGAACGCTGATAGTATCCCGTCAAGTCGTTACCCGTACCATTGGAGTGTTTCCCCTGCCCGTAAGCATAAGTCAGACGCACTTCATTGAAGAAACCGAACACTTTACTGCTGCCCAGCCCCATATAGGTACGCAGAAATCCGGATGCGGAATAGTTATGCTCCAGATACATATCGTCTTTGATGTGGAACGAAAGATCATCGCCCAGATTAATGTCTACGTTTCCTATATTGAAGTAGGTACGGGAGTAAGTGAACCTGCCTCCCGCTGCCATATTGTCGGCAAAGAAGTATCCTCCGAAGGGACTCAAACGGAATGTATAACCTTTGGCATCGATATTTGCCAATACCAAAAACTGGTATTGATCAGCACTCTGCTCCGAATACGAAACTGTAGAACCCATAAACCATTGCCCTTTCGGGACAAACACACTCTTCACGATTCCACGGTCAAACTTCTTCTTTGCCTGGACCAGTACCGGACAAAGAAGAAGTAGAAATATAATTATTTTTTTCATTCGCTATGGATTAGTTGGCGGTAACAGGTGTACCGTACACCAATTCAAAATCATCAATCAACATGACACTGCTTTCGCTGCCGGTAAAGAAGTCTCCATATTTACTTGCAGAAGCAACAACGATAATATATTTGGGTTTACGGGTCAAATCACGATATTGCAGATCAATCGTAAACTGCTTCCAAACTACATTTCCGCTTTCATCGAAAGAACCTTTGGACTCTTCATCGGTAATGGAACCGTAGGCTATGACATCTTTATTGGCTTCAGAAAGATCGACCGTATAACGCGTGGGACTGCCTTCTTTGTTATTGTTGACTTCATAAGCTGTCTTCACTCCATTATCATCAACCAAACCTTCATTGTCAGTCAAGGCAATATAGATAGCACATTTATCACCACCCGAGTTTTTCAATTCCTCCACATTATGATCTCCACGATCTATACTGGTTCCACGAGTGTATTTGTACCATCCCTTCAGTTGCATAGGACGTGAAGTAAACTCACGACCAAAACGTATACGTGCTCCCATCGGGCTTGTATACGTTTCCATATAACGCCCGATATAGATGTTACCGGCAGCAAATTTTCCGATACCAAACACTCCCACAAATTGCGAAGACAATTTGGCCGATTTACCACCTGCGGTATGTACATCGTTGCTTTCTCCGATACTTGGATTTTTACTCATGGTAGCTGCTCCCACATTACCGGTATCCCAATACGAATTCTTAGCAGAAGCCTCAGCCGCAGTTCCCGGGAACCAAGTTTTTCCATTCTGATTCCATTCATCAAAACTTCCATTTTCCAGTTGTTTCTGGAGTTCAGTGGTCGCAGTCGTTATTTTTCCGTTTACTCCATTTATTGCAAAACAGAAATCATACTCCGTACCGGGAATCAGACCGGTTATGGTTGCAATAAGCTTTCCATCGGCCTGTTCAACATTGGACACCGTATTCCAATCTTCCGTTCCGGAAATGCGATATTTACACTCTTTGGTAACAACACCGTCAGGAAGAGGAAGAGTTACGTCTGCAAAATCAGACCAGACATTTACACTCGGATTACTTTCTTTAGGAATGGAAATATTCACATTATACTCTTTGGTAGAAGGATCTAAAGTAACAGATACACCACCAATAGCACCATTGGCCTTCATAGTATAGTTAATACGATAGTGCTGACGTTCTTTTACATCTGTAATCGGTTCGGATTCAAAAACAAAAGAACGTCCATCCGTATTTGTCAATGCCAACGAAATATTCAGATTATCCACCGCAAAATATCCGGAACGTGTTTCATCCTTACCAAAGACCAGTTTACCGGAAGAATTACCCACAGAACAGCTCAGTTTCGAAAAATACTTCTTCACGTCAGCACTGTAATTGACTGTCACTTTCACATTAGCCAAACGACACTCTATATTCACATTCTGATTTACTTTCGGAACAACCGTTACTTTGGTCTGTCCCCAATAATAAGGTTCGTCAAATCCGGCCGTCGCCACATCAACCCCTTTTGAGAAAGCATTAATGGTATAAGTACCCAATGGTAATTCAAGGGGAGCAGATGTCCAGTTATGCCAGTCATCAGTCTCTTTCACAACAGTCCCTGCTCTGTCAACTACCTGCAAGGCAATCGGCAACTCTTCTGCCCTTGTCGCCGGAACCAAAATCGTACTTGTATTCTTCTCCACAGAAAACTGGAGATAGCCAGTCTTGCCGTTAGAAGTCTCTTCTTGTTGGCATGATGCCATCACAAGAGTAAAGACAGAGACGAACAAATATATATATCTTTTCATTGGAAATTCAAATTAGTTTTTCACCACTTTTACTGTCAATTTCTTGGCTAACTCCTTACCATTATTATCAATCAGTTTAATAGTAAAATAATGTTGCTGAAGGCCAAACGGTGACAACATAGGCATAAAGCCGGATACATCAAAGATGAACTCTTTTTTATCTTTAATCGGATCATTCGGATCAATCAAACCGATACCGGATCCGTCTTCTAAACTACCTCCAAGTTTATCTTCCAAATCACCGGGATTAGCCAAATCGAATGTTTCTCCCAACCCCATTTGAGAAATCAAACCTATAAACTCATTAGAGTCTGAAGTGATAGTCACAAGCAAGTTCCGGATTCCGGCCGGAGCTTTCATCGTTACCTGAACTGTCGGCGGATTGTTCGTATCCACTTCCACCACTTCATCTGCTCCGATAATCTCCGGTCCGTCTTCTGCCGGCTGATCCGGTTCTGTCGGCTGATCCGGCTCCTCCGGTTTCGATTCTTCAATCAGTTCAGTTGGTACTTTCACTGTTATGCCGGTCTCGTCCATTGTCAAGTCAATATCCAACTGTATCCCCAATTTCGGATCAGAAGGAGTCACATCCGGATCTTCCGGGTCCTCACCCTCTTCTACAGGTTTCACTGTAACATTAAAAGAATCACCTCCCTCCAAGCCTTCTTCATCGGGTTTGGTCACAGTATAAATAGTTTCAATGTCTCTACCTGTTTCCTTCTCAGTTACTTTTGCCACAATTTTAATCGAAGTGGCTCCATTGGGAATGCTGAGATAAATTGAACCTAAATCTTCCTTCTTCACATAAATAACTCCGCCAATCCCATTTGAAACAGTAAATACATAATCGTCGGCAAACATATTGAGAAACTCGTCCGATACATTCAAACTGACCTTTACCGTTGCCGATTTACAGAGAACTTCCGCCTTAGATTCCATTCCCTGCTTCACTTCAATAGAAGAACTTCCTTCAAAATAAGGAGTACGCGAAGCATCTTGCAAAACACCGCTTTTAGCCACAATCTTATAGTTTCCTACCGGAACGACCAACGGCAAGGCCTCTTTCAGCTTCGCATAGCTGGCAAACGAACGAACCACAGCCTCAGTGGCATTATCAACAATCTCTACTTTATAGGTATTCACATCCAGTTCATCAGTAAGTGACGTACTTTCAGCTTTTGTAGAAGGCGTAGCCTGCGTCTTGTTCACCAGATCCAATGTCAGAAGTCCTTCGTCATTCTTCAAATTATATTTGCCTTCCAGCTCATTTTTCATCTCGCAGGAACTCAAACAAAGTGCTATCAATGCCAGCACTGCATATATGTTTCTTATCGCATTCATATATACCAATCTTTTATATTTACTTACTTGCATTACCCGGCCAATACTCTTCCGGAATCTCAATATTCACATCCTTATCTTCCGTACCGGTATCCACGGTTACGTCCAACGATGCAGTACCCGTAGAAATAGTAATCACCTCCGGATCTACTGTAATAGTAAGATGCGTTTTGGGAGCTACTTTTTTCTCGGCAACCAAAGCTTCCATCACCACCGCATTGCCTTCTTTATCTTTGAAACCTCCTACAGTGATAGATACATTCTCACCATCGGCATTTGCTTTCAGATAAGCATCCTTACCAGAGTCTTTTTTCATATTTACTTCAAAAGGAGCAGTCAGGTGTGAAGTAGAAAGGGAGACAGTACAATCCGAATAATATTTCAGAAAATCTTCCGTATAAACGACTGATACTTTAACATTAGCCGGCTTACAGTACAAAATAACATTCTTTTGTTCGCCTTCACTAACAGTGAACTCCTGGCTGCCTTCCACATACAGTTTATCGAAACCTGCATCTACATTATCACCGTAGAAGGCTTTCACCGTATATTTTTTGCCGGCAGTCAGATCGATAGACAAAGGCATATCCTTGTACAGGCCATCGTATAAAGAGGTACCGTCGCCCTCGTTGACCGTAACTTGATAGTTATCGACTTTTTTGTATTCCGCTTCGCTGACGGAACGGGTTTTCTCTGCAAAAGAAGGATTGGCTGAAAGCCCAAGACTTAAAGAACCAACACCGTATGAAACAGCATCACTGCCGGAATCACACGAGGCAATACATGAAATTAGCATCGCCATACTAACCATAAAAGAGAGTCTTTTCATAATGATAACTACTAAATATTATTCATAAGTTGTAAAAACCGCAGGCAAAATTATAGTTTTCTTTTATTATAATAAATACACAACCTTCGATTCCTTACAAAATCTGAAAAAAGGACCACAAATAGTTGTTTAATCATAAAAACAGACCACAGAAAAGGGCTAAAACAAGAAAGTCCCGCCTTTCTTATGAAAAACAGGACTTT
This sequence comes from Bacteroides sp. 11BF, assembly GCF_019633765.1. Classification (NCBI taxonomy): domain Bacteria; kingdom Pseudomonadati; phylum Bacteroidota; class Bacteroidia; order Bacteroidales; family Bacteroidaceae; genus Bacteroides; species Bacteroides sp. 11BF. The sequence continues at coordinate 149,443 of NZ_JAFKPJ010000002.1, read as the reverse complement.
TTTATACAATATTATTTTATTATTTCTCCGGCATAAGAACCACTCCAAGTTTCTTTTTACCATCCATTTTCACAACAATCGGCCTCTCAAAGTGTATGTGACGAAGATATTCAGTCTCAAATACGGCAGGTTGCGCATTCAGAAACTCCTGGTTGTATATTCCATCATTCATAAACGCATTGATGGTGAAATAACCTACACCAAAGGAGGTCAGATTCTGGAAGAAATGCGTCCCCTGACTGGGGTCTACCCGGTAATTGGTCAGTCCGGCTTCCACAATGACACGCGCAGCAGAAATATGCGGCCACTTCACCGGGATACCTAACCAAGTGTCACTGCTTCCCCATCGTCCGGGTCCGACAAGTACATAGTTCTTGCCTTCATTCAGGAACTGCTGGTTAAGTTTCTCTATTTCCCAAGCTATATTCTGATTGTTCGATGCACTGTAATGATCAGTCTTGACATATACGATATCATGTATTTCGTTCATAATGCCATGCCCCAAGGAGTTATTGGAACGGAGCAGCACATCTCCGTCCGGAATAGTAGTAAGATCTTCATCCAGCATATCTTTACTGTCTACAATGGGACGTACCTGAAGCAGATAGAACGTACCGGTCTTATCACGGTCATGATTGAGTGTCACTGCAAATTCGATCTCTACCGGACGGCGCATCTCCTGCTGCCCATAACGAAGTACCCAGCGCAGGATGCGTGCCAACGGAAATACATCGTGCTGCAAGATGTTGGCAAACGTAATCACTTTACGCCCACCGGGATATAAACCGTCACGAATCACCTGGTCATACGGATCATAAGTAGAAGCTATATACCGTAACGAACCGTCTTTTTCGGCTTCTTTCACATGCAACTTCAGAAGATTGAATCCATCATCAATCGAAAAGTTATCACCGGCATTTTTCAGATCGAGAGCGTAAAAACGGGTCTGCGTCTCTTTCAAGGCAATATCCAGTTCACTGGTTTGCAACACCTTTGAAGGATGGGCAGGCGAGAAACGTAAAGTCATACCTCCGTCCACGATATACTTGCCCAAACCGAGAGCCAGGTTTACCGTACCTTCTTCAGCTTTCTCGTCGCCAATGGGATAGTAATTGAGAGATCGGGCTACACCGGACATCGAAGGATAATAACGGTCTCCGTACTGATTGCCGACCACTTGTTGCAGAATAACGGCCATCTTTTCCTGATCGATCACATTCGAAGTGGCCTGCATATATGCCTTACTGTCGCGGAAATAAACAGACGCATATACGCCTTTAATGGCATCGGACAGCATACGGAGCATCTCATATTTATCATCCAGATAAGGAATCATATAGGTATTATAGATTCCTGCAAAAGGCTGATAGTGGGAGTCCTCAAGCAAGGAAGAAGAACGAATGGCGATAGGAGACTTCACCACATCGAAGAAAGTAAAGAAGTCTTCAACCAGACGGTCGGGCAACTTCGCTTTCAGGAAGTATTTCAGAATCGTATCGTCATCAGCATCGGAAAGGGCAATCTGATACAGATTATTGCTATCCATAAACTCGTCGAATACATCGGTACAAAGCACCACTGTTTTCGGGATAGCCACACGGGCATTCTCAAATTCTTCAAATTCCGGATGACGCTTCACCATATTGTCAATAAACGCCAGTCCACGCCCCTTTCCTCCCAACGAACCGTCTCCGATACGGGCAAAGTTTGAATAACGGTCGAAGCGGTCGCGTTTGAATACAGCTACCACTCCCTGATTTTTCATTTTTCGGTATTTAACAATGGCCTCAAAGATGATTTTACGATGCGCATCCACATCTTGCAGACTATGCCAGGTGATGGGACGAAGGAATTCCGCAACCGGAAACATAGCACGTGAATACAGCCAACGTGAAACATGATTGCGACTGATGTGATAAAGGAACGATTCGGCAGGAACGGCAAAAAGAATATTCTGCAACTCTTTCAGGTTCCGAACCCGGGCTATCTCGACACCCGTCTCAGGATTACGGAACACAAAGTCGCCAAAACCGAAATTATCGGAAACAATCCGGCGAAGATCGACATCCATTTTCTTGGAATTCTTATCAATGAACGTAGCTCCATATTTAGCCGCATAGGCAGCGTTCTCTGTCTCGGACGACTGGATGATCAAGGGTACGAACGGATCTTTCTTCCTGACTTCCGCACAAAGCTTGATTCCTGCCATGCCGTCCTTCTCTCCTTTCTCCACACGGGGAAAGCGGACATCGGTGATGACTCCCAGTATATTATTGGTATACTTATCGTATATATCCATTGCCTCCTCATAAGTACGGGCTAATACAATTTTGGGACGCCCGCGCATACGGAGTGTACGTTGATGGGCATTCAAAGCCTCGGTAGAGAACTCCTGACTCTGCTTCAACACAAATTTATAAAGATTGGGAAGCACAGATGAATAGAAACGGATACTGTCTTCTACCAGCAGAATCAACTGCACGCCCACCTCTTTCACGTCATGCTCCAGGTTCATCTTGTCTTCGATCAGCTTGATGATGGACACCAGCAAATCAGTATTCCCCAACCAACAAAACACGTAGTCGAATGCACTCAGGTCCTCGTTCGCTATCCGTTTGGTAATGCCGTGACTGAACGGTGTCAGAATAACGATCGGTATCTGTTCGTACTTCTCCTTGATATGGCGTCCGATATCAAAACTATCGTTGTCTCCCGTACCCGGCATGCAAATCACCAAATCAAACGATACACTCCCAAGCTGTCTCAACGCCTCTTCCTCGGTAGAAACTTGCGAAAAACGAGGGGGATAACGGAGCGAAAGCGAGGTGTATTCATTGAAAATCTTTTCATCGATACGTCCGTCATCCTCCAGCATAAAAGCATCGTAAGGATTGGCAATCAATAAAACATTAAAGATTCGCCTTGTCATCAGATTGGCAAACTGAGTATCTTTAAAATAGAGCTGGTTTAATTTAAATTTGCTGAGCATGGGTTTCCCGTAGTTTTAAAATTCAACAGACAAAAGTCGCTGTTTTTATTGGGAAAAGCAAGAAAAAGCAATTCACTTTATTGCCAACTTCCAATATAGGCACAGATTATCTTCCCATTTCCGATTTGAAAACAAACCGAAACATCAAAGTCGAGAAATCCGAAATTACTAACTAAAAGACATAATCCGAAGGTAAAAACGAAGATTTGACATATTTACCCTCAATCCTCTTTCTATCATTTTATCATTATTTAATCAAAATATTCCGTACAATCAAATAACATTAGAAAAGTTTTCCTATATTTGCGATACGATAAAGTGACATTTTATCAGAATCAACCTATTAAAACATACTATTATGAACATCGAAAAAATCATGTCCTCTTTAGAGGCTAAACATCCCGGCGAATCAGAATATCTTCAAGCTGTAAAAGAAGTGCTTCTCTCTATCGAAGATATATACAATCAGCACCCTGAGTTTGAAAAAGCCAAAATCATCGAAAGACTGGTAGAGCCGGACCGTATCTTTACGTTCCGCGTGACATGGGTAGATGATAAAGGTGAAGTACAAACCAACCTGGGATATCGTGTTCAGTTCAACAACGCTATCGGCCCGTATAAAGGCGGTATCCGTTTCCACGCTTCTGTCAACCTGTCTATCCTGAAATTCCTCGGATTTGAACAGACCTTTAAGAATGCCTTGACTACTCTGCCGATGGGTGGTGGTAAGGGCGGCTCCGACTTCTCTCCACGTGGCAAGAGTGATGCTGAAATCATGCGTTTCTGCCAGGCATTTATGCTTGAGTTGTGGCGCCATCTGGGCCCGGATATGGACGTACCGGCCGGTGACATCGGTGTAGGAGGACGTGAAGTAGGCTACATGTTCGGTATGTATAAGAAACTAACCCGTGAATTTACAGGAACCTTCACCGGAAAAGGACTTGAGTTTGGCGGTTCACTGATCCGTCCGGAAGCTACCGGATTCGGAGGTTTGTACTTCGTCAACCAAATGTTGCAGACTAAAGGTATCGATATAAAAGGCAAGACTGTAGCTATCTCCGGATTCGGAAATGTTGCCTGGGGAGCTGCTACCAAAGCTACCGAGTTGGGAGCAAAGGTTGTTACAATCTCCGGCCCGGATGGTTACATCTATGATCCGAACGGCATCAGTGGGGAAAAGATCGATTATATGCTTGAACTCCGTGCTTCGGGCAACGATATCGTAGCTCCGTATGCTGACGAATTCCCGGGATCTACTTTCGTAGCCGGTAAACGTCCTTGGGAGGTGAAAGCCGATATAGCCCTTCCTTGTGCCACTCAAAACGAATTAAACGGCGAAGATGCCAAAAATCTTATTAATAACAATGTTCTTTGTGTCGGAGAGATCTCCAACATGGGTTGTACACCCGAAGCCATCGATCTTTTCATCGAACACAAAACGATGTATGCACCGGGTAAAGCAGTCAATGCAGGTGGTGTAGCAACGTCCGGGCTGGAGATGTCACAAAATGCCATGCACTTGAGCTGGAGTGCAGCAGAAGTAGACGAGAAACTCCATACCATCATGCATGGTATCCATGCACAGTGTGTGAAGTATGGTACAGAACCTGACGGATATATCAATTATGTGAAAGGTGCCAACATTGCAGGCTTCATGAAAGTGGCTCATGCCATGATGGGACAGGGAATCATCTAAAAAGCTTTGTTTAGTTGTATTTGTGAATTGCGTTACTCATTTCCTGAGACAGGATGTGGGTAACGCTACTTTTTTCTGAAAAGGTTTCATTTTCAACTAAAATAGCCTAACTTTGCATTTCGAAACCAAATAATTGTTACGAAATGTTACAACCCGAATTAAAGATGCGCCGCGATAAGATTCGCGTGCTGATGGCTCAACAAAACATTGATGCCGCTCTCATCACTTGTAATGTAAACTTGCTCTATACGTATGGCCGTGTTGTCAGCGGATACCTCTACTTACCTCTCCACTCACCGGCCTTGTTATTCATCAAACGCCCCAACAATATTACCGGCGAACACGTCTTCCCTATCCGAAAACCGGAACAGATTCTTGATCTGATTAAAGAAAGCGGATTGCCTGCCCCTCAGAAACTGATGCTGGAAGGCGACGAACTGTCATATACAGAGTACAATCGCCTTGCCGCTGTTTTCCCAGAGTCGGAAATTGTAAACGGAACTCCGTTAATCCGCGAAGCGCGTAGCATCAAGACTCCTGTAGAAGTGGAATTATTCCGCCGTTCGGGTGTAGCTCACGCCAAAGCTTACGAACAGATTCCTTCTGTTTACCGTCCGGAAATGACCGATCTGGAGTTTTCAATCGAAATAGAAAGGTTGATGCGTCTGCAAGGTAATCTGGGAATCTTTCGTGTGTTCGGTCAGAGCATGGAAATCTTTATGGGCAGTGTACTGACCGGAGACAACGCCGCTTTCCCTTCTCCATACGATTTCGCCTTAGGAGGTGAAGGACTGGATCCGGCTCTCCCGGGAGGACTCAACAGAAGCCTGCTAAAAGAAGGTCAAAGTGTGATGGTAGACCTCGGAGGAAACTTTAACGGATATATGGGCGATATGAGCCGCGTATTCTCCATTGGTAAGTTGAGTGATGAAGCGTATACAGCCCATCAGGTCTGTCTCGACATACAGGACGCCGTATCATCTATGGCTCAGCCCGGAGTTGTATGCGAGGATTTATATAATACAGCCATCGATATAGTGACCAAAGCCGGTTTTGCCGACAAGTTCATGGGTATCGGCCAGCAAGCAAAATTCATAGGTCATGGTATCGGTCTGGAAATTAATGAAGCTCCGGTGCTTGCCCCCCGTATGAAACAAGAACTGGAACCGGGAATGGTCTTCGCTCTCGAACCTAAGATTGTAATTCCGGGTGTAGGTCCCGTAGGTATCGAAAACTCGTGGACAGTAACACAAGAGGGTGTAGAGAAACTTACTATCTGTAACGAAGAGATTATTGAGTTGCAATAAAAACAAATCCCAATAGATACCAAAAAGACGACTGTTGTGCTTTCCACACCACAGCCGTCTTTTTCATATCACTATTAACTTTACTAAGGAATTTCTGTTACCGGAGTCTCCAACTTAATGTTTTCCCATCCCACCCATGTAGGAGAAACCATACATTGCGGCTCCTGAATTTTATCGATCAAGGCAGTAGCACGTTTCACTGCAACACTGGTTCTTTCGAACAGCTCTTTCATGGAAAGGTTACCTTTAGCGTCACGGATCGTCTTTATCAGGAAATACGTATAATATCCCTGCTTCTTTTCATGGTAAACACTTGAAGTCTGATCGCCACTGCTGGACGAAAAACTCAATGTGTTTCCTTGCGGCAATCCCACTTTCGGAACAACACGCACGCCCTTCTGTGCCAATAGCGGAGCAGCACTCTTATAACCACCGCTAAAGCAAGCATCGAGGAATACATAAGCCCCCTTCACCGGATAAGTAGCCAATTTTTTATACAGTCCGGACAATGAAATACCCAGACGGATATTCTTACCTGTAATATCCACCGGAAGTAAATAAGGCTCCTTAGTAGCCTCGTCATTATTTCCATGACCGGAATAATAGAATATCAGTTCGGCTTGCGGATCGGTGCTTGCCATGTTCACCAACCAGTCAAGTTGTTCGTGCATCATACCGGCAGTAGCATTCGGCACCACCTTGATCTGCCCGTCGGGTACCCCAAAGGTACGTACGCAATATTCACGGAACAGCACAGCATCGTTTACGGCATAAGGCACATTAATTTCAGCATTGGCACCGGTCATACTATAATCCTCATTACCGATAATCAAAGCATAACGGTGGCGGTTCACAGCTCCCACAGGGACATCCTCCATCAACTCACTCTTGAAACTCAGCGAAAAGTCTTTCACATTCACCTTCCGTGCAGCCACATTTCCACTCAGATTGATAGAAGCGGCAGAAGACAGGTAATCTCCCACTTTCACTTTATAAGCCTCGTTCAGGAAAGTTGAACGGGTAGACTCCGTTACCGCCAACATTACGGCCACGGAATCTTCATCAAAACGCTTGTTCACCAGGAAGCCGTAATCGAGCACAGCCACATCCCCCGGAGCAATACTATCAATTGTCATTTCCGGAGAATCGGTAGTAAATATGTTCTTCGGCAATGTGAAATTCACCTTCACCTTACGCGCAGTCTGTGTTCCAAAGTTTTGCAAGGCAACCGTCAGCTTTCCGTTTTTACCCAAAGTAATAGATGTACCCTCAGACGCAAAGAACTGATGGTCGGCAATGCGCAAACGAGGCATTGCATATTCCTGAGTATTCACAATCAGCTCCGAAGGATCGGCATCAAATCCATTCGCTTCGAATGCATAAATGTTGATCTTAGCCAGGCTCGTGGGCAACTCTTTCTTTGCAAGATAACGGAATGTATACTGTTTGGACTTCCCGGCCGGAATATTGCCTCCGTCCAACTCACGCGGACCGTCGAAATACTGATCATATCCCTGCTGCTCAGCCAAACGGATACGTATATTATACGCATCTCCTTTACCTTGGTTCTCAATGGTAAACTGCAAAGCGAAACTCTCTCCGGCATCAATTACCTTATTATTATTGGCATCCGTAAACTGATCCATCTTGATTACCAACATGGCCGGTTCCACAGGTACCGGAACAGACTCCTGCTCCTGAGCTATATTTTCAGTCTTCTTCAACGTCTCTTTGTAAGCAGCCAGCCGGGACGGAAAAGCGGTATAAGAAGCTCCGTCCTGAACTATCTTAGAAAGCACTTCATATTCCGGTTTCATATCCATATACTGATATACGCCTGCCAGTCCCTGCATATACAATTTGGAAGAAGGATCTTTCTGCAATATCTTCAGGAAAAGATCTTTAGCGTCCATCAGATAGCCCGATGCGCGCTGACGTACCAATGCATATTCAGTATCATTGGCAATGGTAGCCCCATTGTTTACGATCTCCGTAGCACAATTGAAGTTGGCACGTGCCACACCGGTCATCAATTCAAAACTCTCGGGATGAAGTGCATACAAGCGTTTGTAGATATCCAGTGCCTCCACATTCTTTCCCTGCCGTTCCAGAATGCGGGCCTTGATAGGCAATACCTTATCATTATTCGGATCCACAGCCAGAATGCGGTCAATCGCACCAATCAACTTTTCCATATTATTGGTGGCGATATGTACATTCACCAGATTATACAAGAAATCGAGTGACACCGGATATTTGGCAATAGCCTGTTCCAGCACGCGTTCCTGATCCGCATATTTCTTCTGCTTCTGATAAATCATGTTCATATAAACATAACAGTCCTTCTGCTGAGCTTCCGTACCGGTATTAAGATACTCCTGAAAATACCTCAGCGCCTGTTCGTTCTTCTCCAGATTAAAGGCCGATACCGCTGCATAGTAAACCACCGAAGCATAACGGTTATCTTTCGGCAACAATTCACTGCGGAACAACTGCATCTGCGGCATATCGATATATGCAGCGGCAAAATCCAATGCTTTAGCCGGCTGTTTCTGTTCCGAATAATATACCGCCCCATTCAGCAGATAAGGATACAATGCCTTTAGCCTATTCTTTGCTCCCCCTATATACTGACCGTTATTCGGTGCCTCCACAACCTTCATGAAATTCGCGTAACTGTCCAGCAGATAGTCATACATAGCCGTTACATTCGTTCCTTTATCGCGCTCGCTTTCAAAAAGCACATACTGTTGGTTGGCACGCTTAGAAGCGGAGGACGCATCCTGCGCCCCCACTTTACCGGCCATAACAACAGTGAGAATGATTGTCAGTAAAAAAAATCTTTTCATCGTTTATTGTTGAAATGCATCCATAATTACAAACTCTACATTGATCTTGCGGAATTCTCCACCACGTTCTTTAGCTACTTCCACATGATATTCGTAGTCGTTCTTCGTATTACCTAATGTTGTCACATTCTTTTCGATATAACTCTTCACACCGGCAGCACGCATCAGTGCCAGTTGTTCGTTCTGTGTGATTCCGGCAGCCTTGGTCACCGTGATATTGTCGAGATTGCCATCTTTGTAATATGGCTCGTCCACGAACTCTCCGTACCGTCCGTCATAAGCCAGGCGTCCACGAATCGGAGCCGCATCGGCCGAACCGGTAATAATCACTTTCACCTGCTTACCCTCTGATAAATATTTGGAGAAATCGCCTTCAAAAGCATTCTTGATAATCTTCATCAAAGACATGGCGGCATTTGAGCGTTCAATGTTATAACCACCGGACGGGAAGTCTTCCTTAGCAGAAAACTCTTTATTGATCACCTCATACTGATAACCCACTCTATAATTGAGAATTTTTTTGCCGTTAGCATCCACACCCGGAATAACCTCTGTCTTCACATTGATCTGTGTGTTATCGGTAATCAGTTTATCCTGCTTTTTCTCTTCGATCACCTGTTCCTTTATTTCGGCCAATTGTGCTTCCTCACGGGTAGCCTGCTGCATGATTTCCAGAGGGACAAAGTTTTCATCCGCTTCCAAAGCAGTCAACTTCGTCCGTCCGATATTGTCATAGATATAAACCTTGTTGGTCGTTTCGTTGGTAACCTCCACATAGGCCAGCTCAAATTCATCTTTATCATTCAGCACATATACGGCATTCGAGAATTTCATTTTACCTTCCTCAAAGTCCCCTGCCTCGTTAGCCGGAACTTCCAGTCCGATAGACGGCAACCCCTTAAAACCGATATTCAACATATTATTAGCAGCATCATATCCATCCACAAAAGGATTATCCATTGAGATACGGTCACCCGCCAATGCCGTAGCAACTTCCTGAGCAAACAACTGCTGCTGTTTAACACGGGTTTCATCGTTCACACGGATAGCATAATCCTCCATCGATTCTCCCTGCATCATCTTCACCCATTCATTCATCTTGGCGTCTACTTCCTTACCCATAATCTTTCCATAGAATGGGTTCAGCCCGTTCGCATCCCAGAAGACCATTTGCTTCGTACGATTGGTTAGCATGAATACCTCGCTATTCTGATTGTTCTTAAAGAAACGTCCACCGGTAACACCGCCTATAGGATCTACAATCTCCTGCTCTATGACACCATTCTTCAAGTTGATGATCTCGATATTCTTCCCATCTTTTACCACACTGATGTATTTTCCTTCGGGATGGAATGACGGAGAACTAAGCGTTTCCCCCAACTTATCGAAGATGTCCACCTTATCCCAGTTTTTCGTATCGATAATGGTCAGGTGATTATCCTCCGTGGTTACTGCCAGCAACGAAGCATCCGGAGAGAAAGTCAGTTCTTTGACAACTGCCGACATAGGAATCGCTTTTCTCAACTCCTTTGTCTGGAAGTTCCAGATATTAATCGTCTGTCCTGTCCCTGCTGCAATAAAATAATTGTTCGAACTCATAGCCAGTGCAGTAGCCGGAGCATCTCCCTGGATATAAGCCAATGGCATATATTCTTTCGTATCATAAATAACGATTTCCCCTAACGAGTTACCTACAACGAAACTACGGGCATCGGTAGCATAACACATGGATACCGGCAGCGGTTTGGCTTTCAATTTTTTACGTTTCTCTTTCAATTCGAAAAGCTTCTTATTCCTGTCGCGAAAAGAGTAAATGCTTACCGGATTCTTCGCTCTCAACACGGCGATAGAACTTCCCGTCGGATTAAATACGATACGCTCAATTTTGCGTAAATCATTAATCGCGATATCGCGCATGGTATACAACGATCCGTCAGACAAATAAGCAGTACAAAAAGTCGTGTTATCAAACGCATTAATCTTTTTCTGAGAATCAAACCCCCTTTTTTCTACAACTTGTGCCATTGCTTGTCCGCAGAACATCGCGGTGACAAAACAAAAAGCAATCCCTCTGTAAGTGTAAAATCCACATTTCATCCTATTCATACCTTAAAATGATTTAGTTTATGTTTAATAGTGTTTTGCAAAATAAGCATTAATTCTGCAATCTATCACAAACAGAAACTCCTTTTTTTTCATTTCCCGTAAAGTTTAGTTGTTAATACATAGAAATGAAAAAAGAATAGACAGAAAGACTGTAGAAAAAGAGCAGGTTTGTAACGGTTTTCCGTTACAAACCTGCTCTATAGCATATATTCCCTTTCCTTACGTGATTAGTCGGAAATCGAAAAAGACAAAAACTTATTGCATTTATTTATCCACGTTTCGTACGGGATTCAATCCCATTTTCTTAGCTTTTTGAAGCATAAATGAATAAGCAGCCTCGTATTCATTGGGAATCACTCCGTCCAAAATAGCATCTTTTATAGCACTTTTTAACGACCCCACTTCCTTGCAGGGTCCCAGATTAAACACCTCCATAATCTCTTCCCCACTCACAGGCGGCTGAAAGTTACGGACACGGTCTTTCTCTTCCAAATCTTTCAACTTCCGGCGAACCAGCTGGAAATTATTTAGAAAGCGCTGTTTACGTTCCGTATTCTTTGAAGTAATATCCGCCTCACAAAGTGTCATCAGGTCGTCTATGTCATCTCCGGCTTCAAAAAGCAGACGACGCACGGCCGAATCCGTCACCACATCATCCGCTATCACGATGGGGCGCATATGCAGGCTTACCATCTTTTGCACATACTTCATTTTCTCGTTCATCGGCAACTTCATCCTCCTAAAGATATTCGGAATCATCTTTTCGCCTATGAAATTATGATTATGAAAAGTCCACCCCGCCTTCGGTTCCCAGCGTTTAGTCACCGGTTTGGCGATATCATGTAACAAGGCAGCCCAACGTAACCAAAGATTATCTGTCACCTTGCTGATATTGTCGAGCACTTCCAGCGTATGATAAAAATTATCCTTATGGGCACGCCCGTTCCGGGTCTCCACCCCTTGTAAAGCCACTAATTCCGGAAAAATCAACGCCAACAACCCACTCCTGTCCAAATCGATAAAACCTTTGGAAGGGATAGGTGAAAGCATTATTTTATTCAGCTCGTCCGCAATGCGCTCACGTGAAATAATCTCAATCCGTTCCCGGTTACGGCAAAGAGACTCAAATGTATCGTCATCTATGTAAAAATTCAGTTGGGTAGCAAAACGGATACAGCGCATCATGCGCAAGGGGTCGTCACTGAACGTTATGTCCGGATCGAGAGGAGTACGAATGACCTTTTCCTTCAAATCATTCATGCCTCCAAACGGATCGACCAGTTCCCCAAACCGCTCCTTATTCAGGCAGATAGCCAGAGCATTGATCGTAAAATCCCGGCGGTTCTGATCGTCTTCCAACGTTCCATCCTCCACAATCGGCTTGCGTGAATCCCGCTGATACGATTCCTTCCGTGCTCCTACAAATTCCACCTCCGTTCCGTGATATTTCACTTGTGCCGTGCCGAAATTCTTAAAAACAGAAACATGCGCACCCCGTCCCAGACGTTTACCCAACGCCTCGGCCATAGCAATGCCACTCCCCACCACAACAACATCTATATCTTTAGAGGGACGCTGCAGAAAAATGTCGCGGACATATCCGCCCACCACATAACATTCCAATCCCAACATATCGGCTGTCTCCGAGATCTGTCCGAAAATGGGTTCACTGAAATGCTGCTTCAATTCCTCCTGAGTCAACTCTATCATCTTCATTTTTCTTTTTTACAGTGATTGAAGGTGTTAGTAACAGACTACCACCTTACAGTTAATTAGGCCGCAAAGGTACAACTTTTCGCTCTTCACTTTCCACTCTTCAGTCTAAATTTGTATTTTTGCCCTTTCTAAGGTAAAGAACAACAAAATGAAAAAACTGATTGTCCTGGCATGTACATTGTCACTGCTGACTGCTTGTGGTGACAACATCGAGAAGAAAGCGGGTGAAAAGCTTGCAGCTGCCCGCGCAGCTTTTGAACGCAACGACTACAACGAAGCCAAGTTGCAGATCGACAGTATTAAAATTCTGTATCCAAAGGCATTCGATACCCGTAAAGAAGGTATCAAACTGATGCAACAGGTAGAACTGAAAGAACAGCAAGAAAGCCTTATATATCTGGATAGCATGCTACAAGTCAAACAGCAAGAGTTCGAAGCTATCAAGAATAAATATACTTTTGAGAAAAACGAAGAATATCAAAAAATCGGTAACTACTTTTGGCCTACCCAAACCGTAGAGAAAAACCTGCATCGTTCCTTCCTCCGCTTCCAGGTGAACGAACAGGGAGTAATGACACTGACATCCATCTATTGCGGCCCAAGCAATATCCACCACGTAGCAGTCAAAGTGATAGCACCAGACGGAAGTTTCGCTGAAACCCCTGCGTCCAACGACAGCTACGAGACTACCGATCTGGGAGAAAAAATCGAAAAAGCCGACTACAAAATGGGAGAAGACGGCAACGTCCTCAGTTTCCTCTACATGAACCGCGATAAAAAGAATATCCGTATAGAATATATCGGTGAACGTAAATTCACAACGACCATGACTCCGTCCGACCGAGAAGCACTCGTCGGCACTTACGAACTGTCCAAACTCCTTTCAGCCATTCGTCAAATTCAACAGGAGAAAGAAGAAGCCAACCTGAAAATAGAATTTGTGAAAAGAAAGATGGAACAAAAGGCAAAAGAAGAAGCAGCGGAAAAATAAAGATAACAAAGTGCCTCAAAAGTCTGTTTCACCACAGATTAACGGATCACACAGAAATACGGTTCACAGGCTATCGTATTTATTTGTTCTATCTGTCAATCTGTGGTGAACTCTTCCTGATCTCTCTATTTTCATTCCCTCCGAAAACGTCTTCCCGATTATTCTCCGCTATCCTGTCGGTATCCATTATCGGATACCTCTCCATGCCCCCACTCTTCATCCCATGAATTTCCCCAATAATACGGAGTTCAAATTAAAATAAAGATAGCAATTTTTAGGTATTTTCAGGAACAAGTTCATTATGTGTAGCGATTACACAGACTATTCATTGTATCTATCTTTGTCCCCCGAAACATTTGAGTACATATGATAGAACGCTAATATGAAAGCAGTAATCATTTCTATTTTTATCATCCTTTCCACCTTTACTACTTATGCTCAGCAAAGAGATATTGTACTGACAGGAACAGTTACGGATCATCAAAACGAACCGCTTCCCGGTGCCACTATCCGCATTAAAGGTACCCAATTCGGCACAGTAACAGATACCGACGGGCATTATCTGTTACGTGGCAAATGGAAAGAAAACGATCTAATTCTTTTCTCTTTCATAGGAATGAAAGAGATACGTGTGAAATACACCGGTCAGAAGGTACAAGATGCAGCCATGCAAGAAGATCCCAAAGCACTGGATGAAGTGGTCATCGTTGCCCGGCAGAATATCAACGAATTGGATATTCGTGCCAAATCCGGCGTTGTACAACGAGTCGACGTAGAACGTCTCAACAGTAAGCCCATGATCGATATGTCCCTCGCCCTACAAGGAGCCGTACCCGGCCTGATTATTACCAATACCGGCGACCTGGGCTCCAAACCGGAAATTCGTATTCGCGGAAATTCATCTTTCCGTAAAGGAGATATGGCCAACGAACCTCTTTACGTTATGGACGGCAAAGTAATATCATCCGATGCCTTCATGACTCTTAACCCGGCCGACATTCAAGAAATAAAGGTTCTGAAAGACGCCGTAGCCTGTGCTTTATACGGCATAAAAGCAGCCAATGGTGTAATAGAAATCACGTCCCAGCGTGGCAATCCCGACGGAAGGTTAACCACCAGTTACAGTTTCAATATAGGTATCACCACCCGTGGACGCAGAGGAGTCAAAATGATGGATAGCGAAGAAAAATTAGAATTGGAAAGACGTTTACAGAATATATCGACTCCGGGATATAGATACAGTGAAGATTACTATCGGAAATATTATGCTACCGCCCCCAACCTCGACGAGTTGATTGCAGAAGGACGACAAGTACTCGATTCATTAAAGAATATCCATACCGACTGGTTTGATGAACTGATACATCGCAGCATCTACCAGCGCCATAACCTTAGCATAAAAGGAGGAACAGATAAGACATCTTATTATATATCCACCAATTATGCCAAGCAGGGAGGACGAGTACCGGGTAATGACACTCAACGTTTCACCGCCCGTATGAGCCTCGATCAGAAACTGGGAAACTGGGGATATTTTTCCTTAAGCACCGATGCAGGTTATTCGGCAACCGATACTCCCAACGGCAGTACCCATTCCCCTACAGATCTGGTTTATCAACTTAACCCTTATGAAACCAAAACCGGTAAATTAATCTCCTACTCCGAAAAATCATCCGAATACACATTAAATGATTTGATGAGCCAATACCATAGTAAATCTACCGATAAACGTGGCGGAGTAAGCGGAAGTTTCAACTTAAGACCATTCAAAGGTTTGGAGATAGATGCAGTGACCGGTATCGATTTCCTTCTGAACGAAGCCCTTACGCTTGTTCCTTCCACGTCTATAGCAGAGCGGGAAATGGGAATCGCGATAGCCGAACGTGGAAAATTAACAAAAGAAAAAAATACAACGACCAATATTTCCTCCAATATACGTATCACTTACAACAAGACATTCGCCGGAAGACACGACCTGACAATCGGTGGGAACATGGACTACTACCTGACCCAGACAGATAACATATCTGCCACCGGATACGGAGTGGGGACACAAATGTCACTAAACGCAATCAACCACTCCATCACCGGAGCCCGGAAGCCAACAGCCAGTTCGCTTCTGGACAAAACGGCTCAGTTAGGATTCGGGGTAGTCATGGGCTACAGTTTCGATTCCACCTATGACCTTTTTGCTACTTACAAAGCCGACGCTTCTTCCGTTCTCCCTCCAGACAAGCGCTGGAATGCAGCATGGGCCGTAGGCTTGGGGTGGACCCTCAGCCGATACCCTTTCCTGAAAAATAATAAGGTCATCACTCTCCTGAACCTGAAAGGTTCCCATGGACGTATGGCAAACCTATCCGGAGTATCTGCCTCCGCCACAATCGGCACCTTCAGCTACTCCACCAATTATTACGGAAATGCCCGTCTGCTACAGTTACTCGGATTTTATAATACCGATCTGAAACCGGAACAGACTTCCACAACAGACTTCAGTCTATCCATCGAATTCTTCAAACGGCTGACATTAGGTCTCAATCTCTACCGCCGCGAAACGAGTGATGCACTGCTGGACGTCCCCATCCCCCTTTCCAACGGTTTCAATACCATGAAACGTAACATCGGTGTATTACGCAATGAAGGCTATGAACTGAACGCCGCAATAAAAGTGCTCGATACACCGGACTGGCGTGTATCTTTACGCGGTTCACTGGCCTACAACCGTAATAAGGTAATCAGCCTGTACTATACCGACCGTTTATACACCAGCGAAACCGCCCTGACTCCCGACTATGAAGTCGGAAAAGCCTATAACATGCTTTATGGACTGAAGTCATTAGGCATAAACCCTATCACCGGTCTTCCGGTATTTCAAGGAGCCGATGGAAGTGAGATTTCCCCGACACAAAATCCGGCCAGAGAAAACTTCATCGTTTTGGGGCATAGCACTCCTCCCTACAGCGGTACATTCAACCTGAATTTCTCCTATCGGAATTTCGATTTGGATATGGACTTTTACTATGTGTTCGGCGGCATTAAACCCTACAATTATTCTTATGTCCGTTCAGCCGACAGTGCCAATAAGAATGCCATTCAAAAGCAATTAGAAAACATGTGGTTCCACCGAGGAGATGAAGGAAAAATATACCATTCTCCATTTTACATATCTCCTGCCAATGCTTCACTCCAACAGCCCAATACAGAAACCGTCGGGAAAAGCGATTATCTGAAATTGGCCATGTTGTCGCTACGCTACCGGGTTCCACACACCTTTCTGGAGAAAAACTGTCATTTCATAAAATATGCCAATATCGCCTTTCAGGCATCCAACCTTTTTATGATTACTCCTTATAAAGAGTCCGATCCCGAAACAGGTTCATTGGCCGGAGCTATGCAACCCGTATTAACCATCAATCTTAGTTTGACTTTCTAAATACAAGTAATATATGAACCTGACCCCAATAATAAATAATTTCCAACGCTCAATACGCAAAGTACAAATCTGTTGCATATTGATACTCAGTTGTACAGCCTGTTCGCTCAATATCCCCTACGAGAATCAGTATTCAGATCCGGATGCCATTACCACAGTAACTGCCGCACGCGAACTATTGGCATCGGCCTATGATGCAATTCCCAAGCCGGAATTCAGTTTATCCGTATTGAGCGACGACTTCCAGCCTACTTTTTTAATAAACTTGAATGCCGACCTGAATAACCTATATAAATGGCATCCTAAACCGATGGAGGACTTATCGAACTCTCTGTGGGAAAAATACTACTCAGCCATAGCCATAGCCAATACGGTACTGGAGCGCGTCCATTATGTATCCCCTATATCAGACAGTGACAAGCAAGAGTTGCAATGCATCGTTAGCGAAGCGAAAACGTTAAAAGCATATTGTTACTTCAATCTGCTCAGACTTTTTGCCCCCACCTATCCGGAAGGTCCCGAAAAAGACGGAATCATCTTAAAGGAGCGGTTCGAACTTGCCTTTCTAAAACGCTCGAGCATCAGTGAATGTGTGAATGCTATCCGCCAATTACTGACCGAAGCAGTTACTGTAGACAACCGACCTTCACAGGTCTACTGGTTTTCCCGGCAAAGTGCTTATTATCTATTGGCAGCTTTAGAACTCTATGCCGAAAATTACGATAAAGCCGAAGAATATGCTTTAAAAATCCTGTCTTCAACCAATGCATACGATGTCCTGGCCCCCGTACATTATAAAAAACTATGGGAACAAGAACCATGCGATGAATGTATTTTTTCTCTGCATACCACCAATTCATATTATACCGATATGAATTACGAAAGGAAGAAAGGCGACTACTTCACGATCAACTCCACACTCACCCAATTATATGCTGCCAATGACATCCGTTACGAAGCAACGGTCTATCCCCAAGAAATGCCTGGTGAAAGCATCGGCGAGACCTTACCGGTACTATATCTGGGAAAATACAACAAACAGAACTGGAATTATAAACCTATACAATATATCAACAAACTTCGTGTATCCGGCATCTGCTTTATTCTTGCCGAAGCCTATTGTCAAGACCAGAAAGGTCACGATGCATTGGCTCTGGAAGTGATAAACAACTACCTGGCCCAACGTGAAGCTCCATTGCTTGACACATCACTTTCCGGCGCTCCCCTATTGAAAGCTATCCTTCAGGAAAAGTGGAAAGAATTTGCCGGTGAAGGTGAACGTTACTTTGATTTAAAGCGCTATCGGAAAAGTTTGCTTTCCGATTGGAATCTCTCTGCCGCAATGAAAAGTAAATCAATCAAATCAGACGACTACCGTTGGCTTTTCCCCATTCCGAAAGGCGAATATCTATATAATGAAAATATATCGCAAAATGCAGGATGGACTAAAGTCGAAAAATAAATAAAATACTAAACTAAATGAAAACTATAATGAAAAAGCTGTTTATCTACGCAGTAGGCATCTGCCTACTGCCTGCCTTCACGTCATGCAAAGACGATAGAGAAGAAAATAAATATACAGGAATCAACAAAATCTACCTGTCTGCCGAAACCCCGGTTATTACCGAGTCCGAAAACATTCCATTAACAGTAAATGTAGATTTAACATTGACCTGTGAACAGGACCTCGTACTCAACTTTGAATTGCCCGATGATAAAAACGGAGTTCTAAAATTAGAGAACAATCCCGTCACGATTAAAGCCGGAAAACGTTCTGCAACATTCGAAGTAGTTTCCAACCAAAAGAATTTATTAACCGAGGATACATACTTTCAGGTCGGAATTTCTCAATTCCCTACCGATAATTTAATGTTAAACGAAACATTGCAGGTACGTGTCAAGCCCAACCCTAAAATTCCGGAATTGTCCCCTCAGCAAAAAGCGTTAATCAAAGGTTATAAGACCAAATACGGCATTGACCTGAATAAATGGCTCGGAGTCCTCTCTTGCCATACCACTGTACAAAGCCCTGCAGATGGGTATCTCCAACCCTTTGCAGCAGCATTTACGAAAGAATATGATGGCAAGACCGTCATCACTCTCAGTGAGCAGGCCACAGAAGACATGCCGGTATTAAAGATGACAGACAATCCATTCGGACTGACCGAATATTTATACTTTGTACTTCGTTCCGAGACCGTAGCAGATCCGGAATTCTGGACTCAGCAGCCGGAACCGCAAAAACTGATGAAACTACTCAACTGGAATAAAGAAAGTAAAGAGACATTTGCCGTATCATTGGATGCAATCAGACTCAAAGACATCACTTCCACTTCAACCCGGCTGGAATATCTGGGTCCGGGAAAAAACTATTATGGAGCTCCTATTACCATCGTTCCATTTACCTACCAATTCAGTGCTTTAGACCGTCAAAACAAGCTCCTGGAAAGTGGAAACGCAGAAATTAAAGAGATCAATGACCAGGGAGCTTCCGCAGATCCGGCTTACTACCTCAACTGCTACGATCTTGTCAATTCCGACAACTATGACACCCCCGAAAACTTTATCAAATCCACCGGAAACATAGACTTTGCCACAGATAAAATGACTTATCAATTTCTCCTGAGCCATGTCAACGCCGGAGGATACACACGCATAACCGTAGTTTATGAAAAGAAATAATAAAAACAGATATTTATACATAGCAGCTATATTCATAGCTGCTATGCTCCCATGTATAGCCTGCCCACAGTCCAGTCCAATCCTTCTTCCGCCCGGAACGGTAGAGGGACGCCTTCCCAACGGACTGCACTATCTTATCCTGCACAATGCTTCTCCGGCATCCAGAGTAGAGTTCAGGCTAATCATGCGGGTAGGTTCCGTACAAGAAACGGAGCAAGAGAAAGGCTGTGCCCATTTCCTCGAACACGTAACTTTCGGCGGTACCCGCCATTTTCCTAAACGCTCTTTAGTAGAGTACCTCGAGTCCTTAGGAATGAAGTACGGACAAGATATCAACGCTTTCACCGGTTTCGACCGTACAATCTATATGTTCGCAGTTCCCACCGATCATGCCAAAGACGAAGTTCTCGATCGTTCATTACTAATCCTATGCGATTGGTTGGACGGTGTCACTATAGATCCGGAAAAAGTAGAGAATGAAAAAGGAATCATTCTTGAAGAACTACGCGGATTCGATCCGGAAGACGATTTCTATCCGCTCAAAATCGGACAAGGCATATTCAGTCACCGTATGCCTTTGGGCACAACAGACGATATCCGCAAGGTCACCCCGCAAGTGCTCAAAAATTATTATCGCAAATGGTATGTACCCTCTTTGGCAACATTGGTCATTGTAGGCGACATATCTCCCCTGGAGATCGAATCTAAAATCAAAGAACGTTTCAAATCCCTGCCCGGACGTCCGGGCAATGACTTCCGGACCTACCCGTTAGAGTACACCCAGGGAATCCATCTGGCCTCCATACGAGACTCGCTGCAAACCCGTACAAAAGTCGAATTAATGATTCCACACCCTTGCACAGTAGAGCGCACCATGGAAGACGCTATAACAAAGGAGAAAGGACGCCTGCTCGTCAGCGCCATTTCTTCACGATTCCGTGCCCGGAAACTAAAAACCGATGTTACAGACCAATGGTATTTAAGTGACAAGAACCACTTTGTTCTGACAGTGGAAGGAGAAAACAGAAAAGAAATACTTACATCTATTTCCGCAACCGTATCTCTGTTGAATGATCTGATACGCAACGGATGGCAAGAGGACGAATTACAAGATATTAAAAACAATTTTTGCCACCGGATGAAATCGCCCACCGGTTCCCCGTCGCGTCCTTCCTCCATGTGGTGTGACGATTTCGCCGATTACGTCATATCGGGAGACCGCTATCTGACCGATCCATCCCAACAGCAGCAACTCAAAGAAGCCATGTCCCGTGTCTCCGGCCAATCTTTGCAAGCACTGCTCAAGGAGTGGATGTCTTACCGCGAAGAAACTCTATTAGTAGCCTGTTCAACCCATCCGGGACTGGGAGCCCCGTTATCGGAAACCGAAATAGCGTCGGCATGGGCCCAAGGCGAGCAAGTCGAATGCACTCCCTTTCTTTATTTCCGTCCTGAAAAACAAGAAGAGATCGACATTGAAACTCCTCCATGTCTGGCAGCCCGTTTTCCTTTTGATTCCGCATCTATATTACGACAAACAGAATATCCGCAAAACAGGATTCGTGAAGTAGAACTGAAGAACGGCATACGGTTAGTCCTCAAACCTACCCTCGAGGCAGATTCCAGCCTACTGATCACCTCTTTTGCACCTTTCGGCACTTCTTCCCTATCCGACGAAGAGTATCCTTTATTAGAGGGATTTGCCGGATACATAGATATGGGAAATATCGCAAAAGTAGATGGACAAGTTTTGTCCGATTACCTCTTCCGGAAAGAAATCTCACTTTCCATGGCAGTCGAGAATCACTGGCATGGCTTCATAGGCATGTCTCCCACTGCAAATGCTCCCGAGCTATTCAATCTGATTTATGAAAAGATATTCGATCCCGAATTAAAATATGACGAATTTGAGGAAATACGCCAGGATCTTTTAGAAAATCAAGACAAAGAAACGATATTGGAGAAAATGCTGCGACGAAGTCCCGACCGGTTATTATCCGCCCGTATGGACGAGTTGACCGGAACCGGTTTCGCCCGTTCTTCCCAGAAGCTTTCGTCCGAACAGATCAAAAGTCTGAATCTGGATTCCATCGCAGCTTTTTATAAAAAACTCTATACGAATCCCCAAGGAACCACTTATGTCATTTGCGGCAATTTCAATGCGGACACTCTCATGCAACAATTTGTCTCCGTTTTCGGACGTATTCCCGTTTCGTCACATTTGTCCCGATTTTCTTATCCGCATTTCAATCTTCCCGTCAGAAAGCATATAGAAGGCTTTCCCAATGACAATGACACTCAGACACTGTTCGACTATCTTCTCCTCGGCCACTATCAACCGGGATTAAAAAACACACTCACTTTAAAATTGATGCGTGACCTTATTCGCAACCGTCTGATCTCCGTCCTCAGAGAACAAAAATCCCTTGTCTACTCTCCTTACATTTCATTAATGTACGAAGGCATCCCACAAGGAACTTTCTACTTTGACATCAATGCATCCGCCGATAACGATAACATGCCTCAAATAGAACAGCTGCTGAAAGAGATTCTCCACCAATTAAAACAGCAAGAAGTGGATAATGAAGAACTGAATACCCTTAAACGTTCATTTCTGATAGCCAAACGCGAAGCGTTAAACGAAGAATCACCTTCTGCCTGGCGAACCGCCCTGGTCGGTTTACTAAAAAACGGTGAAACCATCAGCGACTTCGATCACTACGAACAATGTCTCGACAGCATCACTCCCGCCATGCTCCGCGAAGCATTCCGTCGCTATCTGGATACCGAGAACTATATCCTTTTATATTTAAGCAAAAACAAACTGAAAAATGATACTTCAAACCATTAAACAGATTTTATGCCTGCTCTGTCTGTGCTGTTTCCTTCAGCAGTCAGCCTTCTCTCAGGATGATAAGGACAAACCGGCTTATACCCTGTTCGACAACACAGGAAAACAAATCAGCTACGGAGAATTAATCAAACGACTCTCCGGCTATGATGTTATCTTCCTCGGGGAGCTGCACAACTGCCCCATCACCCATTGGCTGGAATTCGAAATAACCCGTTCCATCTATAACATTCATAAAGATCAACTGATGCTGGGAGCCGAAATGTTCGAAAGTGACAATCAACTGATTTTTGACGAATACATGCAGCAAAAGATCTCTTACGACCGCTTTGAGGCCGAAGCCCGTCTATGGGATAATTACCGGACTGACTATTATCCGGTTGTTTTCTTTGCCAAAGAACATCACATTCCGTTCATTGCAACCAATATCCCGAGACGCTACGCCAACATTGTAAAAAATAAAGGGTTCGAAGCACTCGACTCGTTATCCGAGGAAGCCAAACGATATATAGCTCCTTTACCGATCGATTTCGAATATGATGAAGCCCAAAGCGCAGCAGCTTTCAGTATGATGAACATGATGGGAGGACGCCGTGCCGGCGACAATCGGAAGTTGGCACAGGCACAAGCCATAAAAGATGCTACAATGGGATGGTTCATAGCCCGTAATATCAAAAATAAATTCCTGCATATCAACGGCAGTTATCATTCCAACCGACAGGGAGGCATCATCCCTTATCTGCTCCGTTACCGCCCCAATACAAGTATAGTGACGGTAACCTCGGTACGTCAAGAATCCATCCGGAAACTGGATGACGATCATAAAGGCTTGGCAGACTTTTACATCTGCGTACCCGAAGACATGGTAAACAGTTACTAACTACCGAAGCCTTCGTCCCCCCGGATAAAATATCTGCCTCTTCTTCGGCATCAATATCGTTTTTTAAAATCACTATATCGATACCGGAGAAGAGGATCATCGCTTTGGTATTTCATTTTTTGTATAACCTAAGTTCAAACAAAATTCTTATAAAGCGTTCATTTCAAGCAAAATTCAATATCAAGGTACGATTAGGGCCTGGGAATAAAGCTACGGAAAGTTCCTGCTATTCAGTCACTACTGATATTCGTACAGCGTTCATTCCACGCATACCGCGCTCTATTTCAAATGTCACTCTATCACCTTCAGCAATTGTTGCAGGGGCAGAAGAGATATGGAAGAAATACTTTTCGCCATTATCCGTATCTTTCACAAAACCATAGCCTTTCGCAGCATTAAAATACTCGATACGCCCCATGTGAGGAGCCACTTCCACATTCTCTTGTTTGGGTACAGAAACCTCGATATGAGATGCATCGACTTCTTCCTCAATCCGTTCCTGCGGCACTGAATGCAAAACACCGAACTGGTCCACATAAGCAATCATATCCTCAAAAGAACTTGGACCGCTGCTTTGGCGTTCCTCTTTACGTTGTTGCTTCTCCTTACGTTTCTGCTCCTTTAGCTTCTCCCGGTCACGTTTACTTGTTGTTATTTTTTTTACCATTCAATAATTTTATGTCTGAATCAATACCGCCTGTTCTTTTACATGTTGATTGCCGGATAGACAGTTTTATGTCACACACACCAATAAACAAACGATTTCATCATTATATCCAGATCATACGCTACGCCGAATGCCAGCAGCACATAGGCGCGATGCTTTTATCCTGAACAAAGCAGCAAATAATGATGTCGATTGGGGAATGCCATAAGCCGCAGAATGAAGCGGAAAACAATCACGCACAAAGAAGATTTCAGTATAAACCCAATGTTAGTAACTGCAAATATACACATTTTATTCGGTTATTCCTAATTCTCCGGTCCCAATCGTGATGGGACCGGAATTGCCAGATAGCGCAATCACTTAACGGCACTATCCAAATCGACCTTCTCTATCAGTTCCTGATCCTGCCAATAAGGTATTACCTTTAGATGTTGCAGCCTTCCTACTATTATGGCAGGGTGAGTACAGAACTTCTCAGCGAAGTAACGGATAGATTGAAGAGTGTAATCTCCGGATTTTATAATCTCTGCTTCTTCAGAGGGAGAAAGGAGTATTTTCGATGCAAAAGTATCAGCCTCATGTTCTTTTTCTAATTGTTTATCCGTATAGTCTATATTTTCTAAGAAAATATCTTTCTTACCATGCAGCAAAATATGACCCACTTCATGGAAAAATGAAAACCAAAATATATCATTACGTTTATGACGCCCGGAAAGTTGAATACAAGGAGTATCATTCAACCAACGAGTAGCCCCATTGATAGGAGCTTTAGGCAAACAGGGAGTATATATAAGCTTTATACCTGCTTGTAAGCAAAGTGTCTGCAAACGAATAGCAAAATCTTGTGGATGAGTAGCTATAAGAGTCTTCATTTGAGGTATAAGTTCTTTAAGAGATTTCTCTGAATATACAACGTCTTGTTCCAAATTGGCAGCTTGCAGTTCACCTTGTCTAAGCCAGGCCGAAATTGCGTAAGGTTCTTTTGTTTTGGCTAAAGAAATTCGAAAAGCAACTTTTAATTGCTGATTAAAGTAATAATCTTCCCAAGCCCGAGAAGTACTAACTCCAAAAAAAGAAAATAATTGAAAAACCTTTTCACGGACTGTTTTACAAGGAGCCAGCCAGCCTTTTTTAACCATATCCGCAATAGGGAACAACATTGCCCACTCTGCGGAATTTTGAATTAATAGTTCTCTTTTCTGCCGGGCAATATATTCGTCATAAGCACGTTGCTTATTCATCCAAAAATGTGCCGGAATTTTCGTAACAGTTTCGAATGCCACAGACATATCAGAGGTAATGGCACTATCGCCCTTAATGACAGCGATAATAGTCTTCTCCGGTTTAGACGTGCGAACAGCAAACTCTTTGACGCCCATGCCCATCTCTTCTAATTTATCAGCCAATGTTTCACCTGGATGAAATACAACTGAAGGGGTGTAATTATTGATTGTTGTTGCCATATCCATTATTATTTTCCGTGATAATTACTTATTTGTACAATTTCTATTCCTTTAATTTGTACCCAAATATATTTTCCATCTTTATCAGTGGGTATTGGTTTCTCAAGAGGTTCAAAGACAAGACGATAAGGTTGGTCCAAATCACATGCCCATTGCCCTTTCCGGTCACCAGTCAATTCGTGATAATGCCCGGGCAGATTTCGAACATCCTCAAGAGTTTCAGCAGCGGATAAATCCCCAATCCTTTTAAAGAAGAGTTTCGCTCTTATTTCTCCCTGTTCTTTCCGGCATTTACGATAGTCTTCTGCTTGTTTTCTGAGGTCTTTATCCAAGAACGCTATTTCCACGCTTTTTGTTTTATATTTAAGTTACATTTTGTGTTAATTGAAATCACACGCAAAGATATATATAATATTTTAATATACACCATATGTTATTTAAATATATATAAATCCAATCTGTTTTTTTATTTACTGATTTCTCAAGAGGCTCAAAGATATTATATAAAAACAGCCGGAATCACCTGTTACGGTAATCCCGGCTGCCGCCTAAAACACGAATAACCGCCGTTACCCGTTTCCCGTAACAGACCACAACAGTCTGCTGCTTCTTTCTATCTCCTGCAATTTCATCGCCAAATCGTCATCCTCCTCCATCGAAAACGATTCACTGTATCGCATCACCTTTGTATCCTCCCTGCCCGAACAGAGATATGTATACCACTCCTTTTTCAACAACATACGGCTGTAATTCAACGCTCCGTCACCATTGTAACCGAACAAGGAATATAGATTCAGCATCAGCCTGCATCCCGATTCCCGCAAGTGCAGATAGTCTTCCGTTCCCCAATAAAGTGAACGTTCCGGTTGCATCAGAACAGGGATATAACCCGACCGGCAGATGGCATGAATCATCTCACTGAGTCCTTCCGGCTGTTGTAAAGGAGACACATCTACCAGCAACTCCTTCCCCCCTCCTATCGCCAACAAATCTCCTTTCTCCAACAAAGCCGGAAATCCTTCATCCAAACGATATCTTGCCGACAAACGCAGAGAGATATTACCGGAGTATTGCTGCTGTAAATATTGAAAGGCATCTTTCAGAAAAGAAGAGGCATTCCCTTCATTTTCCACCTTTACCGGAGGTACACAGTAGATCTGCCTGACACCTTGCTGTTCAAGATAAACCAACAATTCCAACGCCTTATCCCCAGGTAAAGCCCATGCATCCGTATTAAGTAGTAAATAAGGCTGAAAATCGGTATGTACCAAAGAAGAGAGAATCATAAATTTAAATCTTTCAACCGAGGATGCCTGCTGTCCTTCTCCGAGAGAATCACACGATCTGCCGGAATACGCCAGTCAATACCTAAATCCGGATCATCCCAAGCAATGGCACCCTCACTATGCGGAGCATAAAAATTATCACACTTATACTGAAAAACAACTGCCTCACTCAATACACTGAATCCATGTGCCAACCCACGGGGAATGAAAAATTGACGATGATTATCCTCCGTCAACTCTACTGCCACATGTTGTCCAAATGTAGGAGATCCTTTACGGATATCAACAGCTACATCCAATACCGCTCCTTTCACTACACGCACCAATTTACTCTGAGCAAAAGGGGCCTGTTGAAAATGTAAACCACGAAGTACACCATAACTCGATTTACTTTCATTATCCTGGACAAACGTAGTCTTGCATACTTTTTCCTCAAACTCCCTCTGATTAAAAGATTCAAAGAAATATCCCCGGTCATCTTTAAAAATACGGGGCTCAAGGATAACAACCCCATCGATAGCAGTCTTTATTACATTCATTTCAAACCAAGTTCCTGTATCACTTTCAACAAATACTGTCCGTACTGGTTCTTCAGCATCGGCTTTGCCAATTCACGCATCTTATCGGCACTGATCCAACCTTGCCTCAAAGCAATTCCTTCCAAACAAGCTACTTTCAATCCCTGACGCTTTTCTATCACTTCAATAAAAGTAGATGCTTCACTTAAAGAATCATGCGTACCGGTATCCAACCAGGCAAAACCACGACCTAACAACTGAACTTTCAGTTCCTGATCTTTGAGAAATTCCTGATTCACTGTCGTTATCTCCAATTCTCCGCGTGCAGAGGGCTCTATTTTTTTTGCTACTTCCACCACCTTATTCGGATAGAAATAAAGCCCTACCACTGCATAATTAGACTTCGGTTCTTCAGGCTTCTCTTCCAGACTCAAGACATTTCCTTCTTTGTCAAATTCAGCCACTCCATAACGTTCCGGATCACTTACCCAATAACCGAACACCGTTGCCTTCTGTTCCACTTCTGCCATGCGTACAGCTTCATTCAGCATACGGGTAAAACTCTGCCCATAGAAGATATTATCTCCAAGCACCAAACAGACCGAATCACTCCCAATGAATTCCTCACCAATAATGAATGCCTGAGCCAAACCATCCGGAGAAGGTTGTTCCGCATACTCTAAACGTATTCCGTAATCAGAACCATCTCCCAGTAAACGTCGGAAAGCAGGAAGATCATCCGGAGTAGATATAATCAAGATTTCACGGATACCGGCAAGCATCAACACCGAAACCGGATAATAAATCATCGGTTTATCAAAAATAGGAAGAAGCTGTTTACTAACTCCTTTGGTGATGGGGTACAGACGAGTACCGGAACCACCGGCTAAAACAATGCCTTTCATAAAGTTACTATCATTTCCACAATATTATCTAAGTAATTTCAAATAGACAAATTCCCGAACCTTATTTGGAATCAAACGAGATACAAACCTTATTGTTACATTTCGAAATAATTCGTAACAATTAATAAACCCCATTCTTGCAAACTCTCTTTGTAAATTCAATTCGCTAATTGCATATTTTAAACCTCCACGTCGCTTAAACATCTCACTTGAAAACCTAAATGCTAGAAGACTCTCTTGAACATTATAAAACTTCGCGCCATTCATCAACATCCTAACCCAAAGATAATAATCTTCAAATAATGGAAAATGCCTATATCCGCCCGCAGCAAATACTGCATCCTTTTTAAACATCACAACTGGATGATTAATAGGACATCGTTTCTTTGCATAAAGATATATTTCATTATGATATTCCGGAAGTTTTCTTATAGAAACAACATTTGAAGAAACATTTTCAAATTCGCTAATCCAAGCACCAACTACATCCAATTCCGGATACTTTTCAAATACAGTAATTTGCCTTTCAAATCTGTTTGGAGTTGCAATGTCATCAGTATCCATGCGAGCAACAACATCAAAAGTACAATACTTCAATCCGACATCTAAAGCCTTACCTAAACCCTGATTCTCAGACAAAGCTAAAATTTTAAACAAACCAGTATATTTTCTCACATAAGAATCAATCATTCTATCTAAATCAATAGATAATTGACCGTCCTTTACTAAGACTAACTCATCAGGTAATCTACTTTGGTTCAAAATACTATCCAAACTCTGCTTCAAAAAAACAGGATTTTCTTTATAATATACAGAAAGTAATACAGAGAACTTCATCATTTCAATTTTCTTATAGCACGTACCAAACAGTTATGTCCCTTTCGCCCAAAAGCATAGTATAAAATTTTGTGCATATTTCTTTTAAGAGAATACTTCAGCCCCCGTTTTATCCACTTTCCATCAAAATGATGAATACAAAAGGTACTATCACTTATATCTATCTTGCCAATATTATAATCTTTAGGTGAAAAATAATAATATGGTTTAATATCAAATGCCTTTTCTTGAATAATTCTATTTAGTAATAAAGGCACAGGCTTAGTATCAAACGAACCATCTTCTTTCACAAAAGGACGATTTGCATAGTAATCTAAACAAGCTTTCACCCAATCTGCACCTTTTTCAGCTCCAATAACAGCAGCTTCAATGTCTCCACTAGCTTCTTCTCCCAAAAATTGCTTTTCAATCAAAAGCGATTTAAAATCTTTAAGCACCTCAACATCAGCATCTAAATATATCCCTCCATAATGATACAAAGCAAAAAAGCGGATATAATCTGCGGCAAAAGCATACTTCTTATTTTCATAAGCTTGCTTTAACCACAAATTAGAATTAACATCAATCTGCCTTGTATCCCATAATATAAATTCATAATCGGACAAAATGTTATGCCAAGAATTNTCATAATCGGACAAAATGTTATGCCAAGAATTAATACACTTATTTATTAAATCAGGAAATGGATCACCACTCAACCAACAATAATGAATAATCTTAGGTATCATGTTTAATAAAAGAAATTATATAATAAAATACAAAAAGAGTGCAGAGAACTATATTAAAATCTAAAATATATAATAAAAAAGGCACAACATCTTTTTTTGAATTATAGAACATTCTATAAAAGTAATTTTTTAACATTCCAGCAAAAAAACCAGAAAAGATTATAGACGCAAAACCAAAATCAGCAAATGAATATGCTAACCCAAATGAAGGCATATACCCATCACTTGAAAACTCTGGATAAATAGCATAATTTAATAGTGCAAAACCAAAATCTTTCGGTTTTGACTCCCATATGAATCTAGGAATAACTTTATACCACGAACTTAATGCTATTTCTCCATAATAATAATCCATTTTCCCAGAAACAAATAGTTCTAAAGCCATAGTCTGTTGTCTATAAACATCAAAATAAGAAAGAGCGGTGTCAAAAATATTTTTATTTTGATTTTGTAATGTTTGAGAGAAATGATAAAATAGCAAAAGAACAAATACCAAAATAAAAGAAATAAACAATACCTTATAGTTTACTCTCTTATATTCTTCGTACATTGTCACCAAAATAATCATAGTGCTAAGTATAGCCATTTTACTCCCCGAAAAGAATAAAATAAAAATCAAACAAATAAGCACTATAGTTATTTTACGTTTCCACACAAAAAGAATAATTATCAAGATTAATAATAATGTTTTAAATACTTCATAAAAAGATGCATAAGCAGAAAAAACTACTTCCTCATAAAATTCCCTTAACCCCCTAAATGATATACCATATTTTAAAAGCATAGGTAATAAAGGAATAAATATTACCACAGCCAAAACAAAAGAACAAAAAACTATAATCTTAGTATTTTTAAAAGAATAAATCTTTAAATATGGAATTTTAAAGAAAGTACCTAAATATAAAAACAGAATATAAAGTAATATAACAACATCTGAAAGTAATGAATCTTCTCCATCTCCCAATATAACTAAAATAATCTGTGGTATAGTCAAAAAAAGTAATGGGTACTGAAGAGATAAAGTAAAAGGATTAAAAAAAGTCTTATATCGTTTTATCGAAAGAAAAGCCAAAAAAATAATAAATAAAAAGATAAAAAAAAGCATTTCGTATGATATCTTTATACAGTAGTATTACAATATATCAAAGAATAGCATTTCTTAATGCATGAATATATTCCAAACCATACCTCAAATCTGGTTCCATATAATTACCTTCTCCCCACTCATTCCATGATTTCAAAAACACAATTCTGTCTTCTATTGGCTTACATTCTACTCGCTCAAGTACTTCTTCAACATGCTTTTGAAACAATTTAGGAGATGAATTAAATAATACGTAGCCCGCATTTCCACTACGGGGTGTATGATCCCAATTAGGAATTAACGTTGGATAAATATTAGTTTGATATTCTTCTTCTCCCACAAAACTATGATAAACATTTTTATATAAAACACCTCTAGGAACTCCAGTTACAAGAGATATAATTTTTTCATATACTTTTACACAAAAATTCCTTCTATAACTAGCACTCCATAATCTAACTATATTAATTCCATCTAAACCGAATGACAAAGCACTATCAATATCAATTTGAGATGGATTCTTCTTAATTTGTCCAAGTTGTCCTATAAAATAAATACCTGTTAATCCATTTTCTATCGCTAATCTTTGCCACTCTTGAATAAACTCTCTTATTCCGATAAAATCAAAAGGCCTATATATCATAAAAATAGGCTTTCCATCAATCTTTAAGTAGCGTTTATCCTTAAATGCCGGCAATAATTTATAAAAATGTTTCTCATTATCTTCCTTTCCTAAATATTTTTGTTCAACTAAAATTTGTTTAGAAAAAGAATTACCACTTTTACTCCAAAATTTAGAATGCCATGATTCGTTAGCCCAACATAAGCAAAACGGAAAATCTGGTTTTCCTAACTTAAGCACCTCATTAAAAGGAAGCTCCAACTCTTGTCTTCCATCCCCAAACCAATAATGATAATAACAAAACCCTTCGATACCTGCTTTCTTTGCCAATTCAGCTTGTGCCTCACGTACCTCTGGCAATCTTAAATCATAATATCCTAAATCCGCAGGAACTTTAGGCTGATAATGTCCTTTAAATAAAGGTTTTGCCTTACCTACATTTGTCCATTCTGTAAATCCTCTTCCCCACCAAACATCATTATTAGGAGTTGGATGAAATTGAGGTAAATAAAATGCTATTACACGTGCTTTCATAAATTCAATCACAATATATTAGTTTACATTTTTATAACTCGAGCTGGAATACCAGCAGCCACACTATAAGATGGTATAGAATGAGTAACTACACTTCCTGCAGCTATTACAGCTCCCCTCCCAATAACAACATTGGGTAATATACAAACATTCTCTCCTATCCAAACATCGTTTTCAATAACGACGCGACCTTTAGAAAATAAATTTCTTTGCTGTGGCTCCTTTAATAAATCATCAATAGTTGTATTTCCATGAGCATGATCTGTTATCAAAACATTACTCCCTACAAGTACATTGTCACCAATAATTATCTCATTTATAGCACCAATATGACATCTGAAATTAAAACAGACCTTTTCACCTATTATAATTTGGGGTTTAAAACTATGTTCCAAATAATTATCCCAACATTCAATTCTTAATCCCGGACGAGAAAAAAAACTTTTAAACTTAATGTATTTATGCCCCTTTATAGAGAAAGGGGTTTCGATAAAAGCTTTCCCTTTACAACCTGTTAAAACAACAAATCTTAAGCTCTCTAGTAAATTTCGTAAATAGCAACAGAACTGAGAAAATCGATATGGAAAAATAACAAATGATATTTTGGCCATAAATAATAAACAAGGATAAATTTTATCTTTCATAAGTACACACACTAACACACTATATTAAAACTTTCTGTAAAAATATTTAATCAATCTCCTAAATGGAACCAACAACCAAGCATAAATACACATTAAATAATAATCGACAACAGAATAGTATATACTAAAACTTTGTCTTCTATCAACAACTTCAAAGTTATACTTTGATGTCTTTTTAACAATCAATTCAAAATACCATGCAGATAAAAAGGTCAGTAATTCCATTTTTACCTTTATAAATGTTTTATTTTTAATTTTTTTCTCTCTTCTTAGTGAATTTAATATATCTAAATAATCAACAGCAAATATTTGAAACAAGTTATACCCGCCCTTTCCTCTTTCATCTTGCATGTTTTGATATTTTTCATCACATATTATATATTGGCTTTCCGACCTAAGATTAAATAATAAAGATACATTAGGAAACATCTCATTCAATTCTAACCGATCTATTTCTCCTACATCAATATCCCATATAGAGATTCCCGCACTCCAACTCGACCAATAAGACAATCTATTTATAAAAGAGTCTAAATTAGAACATTTCAAAATA
This sequence comes from Bacteroides sp. 11BF, assembly GCF_019633765.1. Classification (NCBI taxonomy): domain Bacteria; kingdom Pseudomonadati; phylum Bacteroidota; class Bacteroidia; order Bacteroidales; family Bacteroidaceae; genus Bacteroides; species Bacteroides sp. 11BF. The sequence goes on along the minus strand of NZ_JAFKPJ010000002.1, from coordinate 116,102 downwards.
GTTCCCACATCCAATTGATTATCTGAGAAATAAATAATTGGTTTAGAATTCATATATTCTTTTATAATAGCAAGCCATCTTGCTATTGTTCCTGGCAATATCATACTACGATGATTAAGCATTTTCCGGAATACTCCTCTGCCTAACTTTAAAGCAGTAACTAAATTAAGAAAGCCTTCATCTCTTGTTTGCACATATCTCAAATTATCACACTCATAAGGACGTAAATCACTGAGCAATGTACTATCAATATCATTATCTGTTATAACGACCTCAAAAAGAGACTTATCTATGCCTTGAGAATAAATAGCATCCAAACAAGGTAGTACCCATTGCGAAGCACCATTAGTAGGGATGCATATTGACAACAACAACCCATTCATCATTATTTAAAATAATTCAATAATTCAACCACATGCTTTACTTCATCCAAAGACATAACTGGACTAATAGGCAGAGATAATTCTTCATTATGAATTTGATCAGTTATAGGAAAATTTAATTTATTCCATTGATTATAGCATTCTTGTTTATGTGGTGGTATGGGATAATGTATCAAGGTCTGTACCCCTTTGTTATTCAAATACATTTGCAATTTATCGCGTTCCTCACACAATATAGGAAATAAATGATAAACATTAGATTCTGTTGGTAAAATAAACGGAAAATGTATTCGTTCATTTTTTATATGCTCAATATAATAACAAGCAATATTTTTACGATAGTCATTATCCAGGTCCAGATATTTTAATTTCACATCCAGAACTGCCGCTTGGATTTCATCCAACCTAGAGTTACGTCCCCGATATTTAAACACATATTTCTTAACAGAACCATAATTCGCTAAAGTTCTAACAGCATCAGCCAAGTCTTTATCTGATGTTGTAATAGCTCCTCCATCCCCTAAAGCTCCCAAGTTTTTTCCCGGATAAAAACTATGTCCAGCCGCATCTCCCAAAGATCCAGTTCTTCTTTCTCCAAATTTACAACCGTGTGCTTGAGCATTATCCTCTACTAACTTTAGATTATATTTAGTACACAATTCTCCTATTTTATCAGTATAAGCACAACGTCCATAAAGATGTACTAATAGAACAGATTTAGTTTTGTCCGTAATAGACTCTTCTATCTTAGAGTCATCAATTTCCAATGTGTTAATATCTGGTTCTACCAAAACAGGGACTAACTTATTTTCTGTTATCGCTAAAATAGAGGCAATATATGTATTAGCAGGTACGATTACTTCATCTCCTTCTTTCATTATTCCCAATTCAATATAAGCGCGATAAATTAAAATAAGTGCATCCAGTCCATTAGCACAGCCAACCGTATAATTTGTGCCAATATATAAAGCATAATGCTCTTCAAAACGTCTAACTATATTACCTTGTAAATACCAACCTGAATAAATTACATCATTCACTGCAGATATTATTTCGTCCGAGTTCTTTTCTGTAATTTTTTTTAAATCCAAAAATTTAATCATAGTATATTTTTATTATTTAAAAACTCATCATAACTTCTAATGTAATCAGCCTCTTCAAATCCATGAGAAGCCAACACTAAACAAATAGAGCCAGAGGAAAATCCCTGTTCCTCTGCCCAAATACCAGGAGGAATATGTAAACCATAAAAAGGACGATTCAGTAACACTGTTCTCTTATTTATACCATCATCCAACACCACTTCAAAACTTCCACTTGCAGCGACCAATAATTGATGACAGTTAATATGCGCATGAGCACCACGAGCCTCTCCACCTGGAATATCATAAGAATAAAAAATCCGTTTCACATCAAATGGCACATGAATATTATTATAGACATATGTAAGATTCCCCTCCTTCTCAATGTTCTTTTGAAGATGATAAAGAGAGCAATCAAAAACTGTAATCATCTGCTTTCTATGCTCCATCGTTTAAAATCAGTATAATCCATTATATAATCATCAATATTATAATCAGTCGAAGAAAGTATAAGTGCTAAAGAATTTGTAGAAAAATTACTCATAGCCCTCCAAAGACCTTTGGGTACTAAAACTCCTAAATAAGAACGGTTTAAGTGAAAAACACAAGAATGTATCCCATCGTCCAAGCACACATCAAAGCTTCCTGATAAAGCTACTATAAATTCTTCATTCTCTTTATAAGCATGTCCTCCACGTTCAACCCCGCCAGGAACATCATATATCCAATATGCTCTCCGTATCTTAAAAGGTATCTGTTTAAACTCTTCTATAATAGATAAATTACCTCTTGGATCAGCTATTTTAGGTAATTGAATTATGCGAGCACTTTCACATCCCATATCTAATCTATTTCATTTAAAGACAATTTTAATTTCATCAGAAATCTATATATCATTCTATTAGACGTCCGATTCTCCCTTTCATGAAAGTAAAAATAATCCAGCTTTTTTTTAGGATTTTCTTTAAAGAAAACATCACTTTTCTTACGTTTATTATCATATATATTCCAAGCTTTACTCCAATAATGATTAATTTGTATCGTAGATTTTTCCAATTCCTTCGTAGGGCCCCAGAATAAATCCTTGGGAACGAAATATCCAAATTGATTAACTGGAGGTATTTTAAAGTTTATAGGACCGAGTGTTACTTTAACCCATGGAGAATGATGGACTGCGGCATTATCGAATGACACAATATCATAATTAGTATTAATAAGACATTTCCCAACATGATACAAATAATCCCAACTAATATTATATTGTTCAATAACCAACGAATCATAATCATGCTGTAGTTTTCCAGACGTACCAAACATCATCCAATAAATCAAAACGACAGGATATTTTTTATATGATTCTAACCATTCTTCCAATGTATCTGCATATTTAGGACAAAAAAATTCATCTATATCCAAAAAGGAAACCCAAGATGTCTCATCTCTAAAGTTCTCATAGAAATGTTTGTAAGCTTTCATTTGAGCTTGTGGATAAGGCCATTCAATTATGGTTACGATTCCCAACTCTATATATGGCTGAATAACTTCTCTAAAATCATCACTTGAATCATTATTATATAAATAAAAATGTTCAACTCCTACTATTTTATGAAATTCAATCCATTCCTTTAAAAATGGAGCTTCATCTTTAAAAATAGCGCATAAAGAAATAGTATACTTTTTAGTTCTAAAAACGTTGCTATTTACCAACTGAAGAACAAATGGAAAGACTAAATTATAAAAGCATGTTACAAAAAAGTTATAAAGTTTTTTTAATATTCGTTTCATTAAAATAATCAATTAATTATTTACATATTCTTTAATACAGTACGAATTTCTTGCACAACTGGATCACGAAAAAGATATAATAACAAAGTATATACAACACTTACAGCAACAAAGGAAAATAAAATTATTAAAGCTAAATTTGAAAATAGAATAGTAATAAAATAGCCTATCAATCCAGCTACAAACGCAAAGAACATATATCTCAAAATATCAGAAAACTGCAATCGATAAGTATAAGCTAAAAGCTGCTTAGAAATACTCATATTGATTGTATCAGCAATAACAGCAATTAAAATTTGTCCTACGACAATTCCTATAATTCCACCTTGAACTGAAATTAAAATAATGATTAAACTAATAGGTTTCTTTATGAATTCCAACTTTAAGATATAGCCAGTACGATTTAAGACCTGCAGCAAACATAAATTCAAGTAAGATACAGGAGACCATAACCCAGCAAAGACCAACATTTGAAATAAAAAGATAGATTCACTCCATTTATCTGTCCATAAAAAGATTACAATTGGTTTTGCAGCCAAAATTAAAAATGATGCAAGAGGAGCCATTAAACACATTATCATTTTTATATATTTTCTGTAAACTAATAAAAGAGTATATTTATCGTCTTGAACATTGGCCAATACAGGAATAGTCACCTTCTGAATGACACCAGCACAAATCATATCCGGCTGACTGGCTAAACTTCTTGCCTTTGTATAATATCCCAACTCCTGTTTACCAATGCATTTCCCAATCACAATAGAGTAAATTTCATTAAAAACAGTTCCTATTAAATTAGCGCCTACCAATTTAGAACCAAAACTCAAAAGATAATTAAATGAATCTTTACTAAAACCTGTTATAGGCCTCCATCTAGCAAAACACCAAAAAAGAATTGTTTTAATAAATGTATATCCTACTGATTGAATAGCTAATGCGTATACTCCAAATCCCTTGTAAGCTAAGTAAATAGCTATTATGCCCATAGGTATTTGAGAGCAAAGACTTATTAAAGTCTGCAACTTTATATTCAGTTCCGCTGTTAATATAGCATTCTGAACAATACATAAAGAATTAAAGAAAACATTTAAACCAATTATTCTTAATAAAGGTATTAGCAAAGGATCCTCAAAATATGTAGCTATAAAAGGAGCTAAGAAAAAAAGTAGCACATATAAAAAAATCCCAACTACTACATTGAAATAGAAGGCTGTTGAAAGATCAGATTCTGTTCTGTCTAATTTACGTATTAATGCGTTAGAAAAACCACCTTCAATTAAGACATTAGAAACAGCAATAAATATTGCAATAATCCCAACAAGCCCATAGTCGGCCGGAGTCAATAGACGTGCTAAAACAATGCCAATAATAAAAGTTACAAATTGTGCCCCCAGTCTATCAAAAAGGCTCCAAATTACTCCCCAAAATTGCCGATTATGTTTTACTTCCATTCCTAATATGGAATCAAAATTCCTATGGCATCTTTTACAACTTCAACAGCAGGTGACATACGTGGTGTCCAATTAGAATCTGGTTTATTATATTCCTCACCATAATATGCCTTCAAATACTCGTCATAATTGGATGGTACATTCACGTCTATCCCTAAAAAATTATATTTAGATATTCCAGTAAAAGGAGTAATCACTCTCAATACAGTTGAAAGGTATTGAAAATGATCATTATCCCATAAACAAGTATGAGTATAAATTCGATTAGTTCCTGGAATTTTATCAAAAACAAAAATATCTATCAAAATATTATCTTGAATAAAAGTCAATTCAAAACCTCTTTCCTGGCAATTACCAGTAGTATAGAGTTCTATTTTTCGCATTTTTTTAAATCCAAATTGACGCAATGCACTCTCTACTTTATCAAAATCAGTATCAATAGAAACCCCTACATCAATATCAGTATCATAAGATATAAAATTATTGTCGCGTATAGCACCTAATAAGGTTCCAAAAGCCAACCAATAATCGCATTGAACTGATTCCATAGCTAAATGAAACTTTTCAAAAATATTAATTCCATTTACAGACAAGGATTCCGTCAAGGATTTTTCGTATTTTTTCTGTTGATATCTTCTTAATCTACTTCGTAGTATATTCAACAATTTTCTCATATTTCAATTTATTAATGATTTAAGTAATTCAGTTCTAATTTCATCTGTGCACTCTACAGGATTGTTAGTTAATCGATCAATATTAACTTTATCCAAAAGAAAAGACACTTTACAATCTTTCATCCTTTTACAGGAAAATAAACCTATGTTAGCTAAGTAATTTTTCCAATCAATATTTTTATTATCCAATATTTCAATCAGAATTTCCATTTTTGAATTATATTTCATACTATCGACTTCTTTTTTCAAGTCAATCCCAGATAGATTCAACTGAAAAAAAAATGGAAAGGTTAATGCAACTGCATGTCCATGTGGCAAACCATAATAAGTAGTAAAAGGATATGAAAAAGCATGAGGAGCGGTAGTTTTTGTTATATTAATTGCACGCCCCGCCCAATAAGCGCCTTCAGAGATCTTCTCCCGCACATCTTCTGTCGGAGCATTCACTACCAATTCCAAATTAGGCCAAAGCAGCTTTACAGCTTTTATCGCATATTCATCAGATTCACCTGTAGCGTTCACATTCCAGTAAGCTTCAATAGCCTGCGCCAACGCATCAAAACCTGTACAAGCACTTAAGTATTTAGGAACATTAAAAGTAAATTGAGGATCAACAATAGCAATATCAGGCAACACATCCTTATGAGCCACTGAATATTTCACTTTCTCCATATACAAAACCGCAAAATGTGTAGCTTCACTTCCCGTTCCTGCTGTTGTTGGTATAGCAATTAGAGGAATTAAAGGCTTTTTTCTTTGATAAATATTCTTTTTCTTATCACCAGAATAAGAATAAAAAAAACGCATCAGTTTAGCCATATCTATTACACTACCTCCTCCTATTGCTATAATCAAATCAGGTTGATATTTTTCTAACAGCAAGATTCCTTTATCCAAATCTTCACTTTGAGGATTCTCCTTAAAATCCTGAAAATCTAAAACTTGACATTCCAAATTAACAAAAATCGAAGATAAAGCCACTTGGGCTCCACATAATTCATACGATTTTTTTCCTCTTACCAATAATATTCTTTTAGGAACAAATTGCTCCAAAACGGAAGGCAATTCAAGTATAGATGATTTTCCCAAATATGCTCGTTGACACATACTATTGATTTAAGAAATTCATGAAAGCATCTTTATTTTGAATAGGAGTTCTCGTCGGACGTCCCAAATCTTTACGAGCTCCTTTTTTTACCTTTATCTCTAAAAGAACAGGTCCTATAGAATTACTTATCGTATTAAGAGCTTTTTCTAAAGAAACTAAATCAGAAACAGATAAAGCCAAATTATACCCACAAGCTACAGCTATTTCAGAAATATTTATTTTTAAACCAACGGTAGGTTGGCCACCTACCGAATCATGTGCACCATTATTAAATACAACATGAACGTAATTACATGGTTTTGTAGAACCTACAATCGCCAAAGATCCCATATGCATTAAAATAGCTCCATCTCCATCAAAACAATATACCATTCTACCGGATTTATGGAGAGCTATTCCTAAAGATATTTGAGAAGCATGTCCCATTGAGCCAACTGTAAGAAAGTCCTTCCCATGATTCTGATTCATGAACTCTCTATATTCAAACAATTCACGTGATATCATCCCTGTAGTAGAAACAATAATAGCATTTTCCGGCATAGAAGAAGAGACTATTTTTATTGCTTCCTCTCTAGATAATGTGAATCCATTATTTTCTAATGTCTGAGGTCTATAATCTTCAAATGTATCCTTCTGAATTACAAAAGCAAACGGTTCACGATTTGTCTCAATACAAGCTAAAGCTTCTTTCAACTGGCATGTTAATTCCGATTCATTTTTAGACAAGACCTGATTACTAATTCCCATAGAATTTAATAAAGGAATAGTTATCTTACCTTGTTTTATGTGCTGAGGTTCATCTTTCAGCCCAGGCTCTCCACGCCAGCCAATTAATAGTAGCAAAGGAATATTATAGACTTCTTTATCAGTCAAAGACACCAAAGGATTCACTGCATTACCTATACCGGAATTCTGCATATACACAAGTGGAATTCTACCTGTTGCTAAATAATAACCAGCAGCAAGTCCCACTGCAGCACCTTCATTCGCAGCAATTATATGATTATTCAAATCTGAATGATCAGTTATATATGCACAGATACTTTTTAACAAAGAATCAGGAACTCCAGTAAAGAAATCGATTTGATTTGCTTTAAGAGAATCAATAAAATATTTAGGAGTAATCATAATAGAATTTATTTTGTCCCAGGTATTAATTCCAAAATTTCTTTCACAGGCATACATAAGTCATTTGCTTCATAAGAACGTCCATGTAAAAGAATCGATTTTGCAGTATTAAGCATGGCCGGATATGCACTACGCAACATATGATTGGCATAAATAACAATATTTATCCCCCAAGAAGCTAACTCTTCATCCGTTATGTGATTATAAGTTGTGGGAACGACGACAATAGGTATAGACTTATTTACGGCCCGAATAGACTGACAAAAGAGCTTAATATCTTCACCTGACTTATCTTTACTATGAATCATAATGCCATCAGCACCAGCATTAATATATGCTAAAGCCCTTTCCATAGCATCATCTAGACCTTTGCCCGCTATATAACTTTCAATACGAGCAATAATCATAAAATCATTAGTAACCTGAGCACGTTTACCAGCTTTTATCTTATCACAAAATCCCTCAATCGTATCTTGCGTTTGAATAGCATCAGTTCCAAAAAGTGAATTCTTTTTCAGTCCAATTTTATCTTCAATAATCACAGCTGAAATACCTAAACGTTCTAATGTGCGAACTGTGAAAACAAAATGTTCTATTTTACCTCCTGTGTCACCATCGAATATAACTGGTTTTGTAGTACACTCTAAGGCATCATTTAAGTCATGTAAGCGTGTTGTTAAGTCAACAGCCTCAATATCAGGCTTCCCTTTAGAAGTAGAATCCGTTAAACTACTGGACCACATGCCATCAAACTCACGTTTTGTACCATTAATTTCAACGGAAGTATTTTCTATAATTAATCCTGTTAACCCACTATGAGATTCACAAATACGTACTATCGGTTTAGCCTCAATTAAACGTCTTAACCTCTTTAAACGAATTTCCGGAGTTGTCCCTATTTCTTTTAATTTTAGATTTAGATCAGTAGAAGAAATTCCTTTAGTATAAGGGACATCTATTACCTTACCACCCCATTGGGAAATAACTTCGATAACCCTTCGCCTCGTTTCTTTCTGAACACCCTCTTTCCAATCATCTCCATGAACCACAAAATCGGGTTTTAAAAGTTCAAGATTAGGAACATAGTCCAAAGTAGTTTGTGGAATCACTTCATCAACTCCCTTTAAATTTCGAACAACTAAAGAACGCTGTTCATAATTCAAATAAGGTAAACGTTTATAGCTAGCAATAGCTGCATCTGTTAGAACTCCAACAGTTACACACCCCAATTTTTGAGCTTCATGAATAATATTCAAATGACCGGGATGAATAATATCAGCACTCATCCCAACATATACTCTTTTTCTTTCCATAAAATATATTCAATTTTATAACACTTCAATATTTATCTATTTTTATCTCTTACCCTGTCAAACCATAAATTCAGTCCCACCCACACAGCAATATCCGCCAAAAGCATCACCGTGTTGTCAACCACCGGAACCAACAGAATATTCACCGCACTAAATGCACAAGAAATCAGCAAGATCGTTATCATCGCCTTTCTTGGTGTGAAACCCATTGCCAGGAACTTATGATGAATATGGTTCTTGTCCGGTTCGAAAGGGCTCTTGCCACTACGAACACGAACCATCACCACACGGATCACGTCGAATGCCGGGACAATCAGCGTACTGAAAGCAATCACGAAAGCACCTTCGGTATACGGGGTGACATCCGGATTGTACTGGCTGTATTTGATGGCAAGGAAAGAGAGCACATAGCCCAAAGTCAGGCTGCCCGTATCACCCATAAAAATCTTACGGGCACGTTCCGCACTGCCGAACACGTTATAGTAAAAGAAAGGGACCAGCACACCGAACGTGGCAAAGGCGAGCATGCTGTACGTCCAAAGTTCTTTCTGCATGAACAGGAAGCCGAAGACAAGCAAGGCAACGCTGCTCAGACCGGAAGCAAGACCGTCGATACCGTCAATCAGATTGATGGCATTGGTGATAAAGACAACCAGAAGAACCGTAAAAGGCATACCTATCCAGGCAGGAAGGGCATACAGACCGAAAAGCCCGTAGAAGTTATTGATCCAAAGGCCGGCCAGGGGAAAAAACGAGGCACAGATGATCTGGATCACAAATTTCTGACGGTAGCGCACTCCGACAAGGTCATCGGCAATACCCGTCAGATAAAGCAAAGTCATCCCACAGACCAGAAACATGCACTCGGGCAGCAAGTACACCGCACGGAGGACAGGAACATCATAACCCATCAGAATGCGAAGTGCGAACACACCGCAAGAGGATAACAGGATGGTGGGAAAGAAAGAGACACCGCCCAAACGGGGAATAGCACGTTTATGAACCTTGCGCTCACTCGGCATATCGAAAAGCTTCTTCCGCAAAGAAATAAGCAGGATGCGGGGAATGATAAGCCGGGCAATCGAAGCAGAGATGACAAAAGCCAATATGATGAAAAGGATATTCAAGACAAAGGGGATTTAGGTTATATACAGTGTTGTGTCGAAAAAGAAAAGAGTTCACTCCTCTACTTCCCAGCTGGGATAAGGATTCTCTTCAAGGCTGCGGAGTTGTTCGGCAATCTCACATTCATCGCCGGAAAGGGCACGTCCTCCCCAACTGTCGATGATGCTGTGTGCCTCACGGGAGAGATCGTCGTCAAATACTTCACCATAGCAATAAGTCAGAAGCTGCACCTTCAGCAAAGAAGCGGGCAGGCGGTCGAGCACTTCCCAACAACGGTTCAGGATCTGCTGGATGCGGACTTCCTTGTCACCGTTATTGTAGATCGTCGCGTTATAACCCATCAGAAGCGAAAGGCACAAACGGGCTTCTTCCTCGTCGGTGGAGCCATGATGGGGATATAAAGTGTTGGCACGGCTGAGTACATCACCGTTCAACCGGCTGAAGTGGTCGCTGTAGATGGGGCTGCCATCGGAACCCAGATACAGAAGTTCGTGCGCCAAGGTGTACAAAGCGGTAATTTGAGAATCTAAAGAGTTCATGGGAATATTTACTATTTACGATTTACTGTCTGCTATTTTACTGTTTAAAGATCGAGCGGCTCGATTAGAGAAGGATGGATGTAGGTGGTGGCAACGGCCATCACTCCCTGAATGGAAACCATCACGCGACGGTCGTTTTTCACACGGATGAACTCACCTTCGACACCGGCAAAAAGACCACCCGTCACACGCACACGCTGTCCTTTACGGAAGGCTACAGCGGAAGGCTCCAGGTAAACCAGTTGCTGCTCGTAACTGCCGGCAACCGCCATGAAGCTGCGCATCTGGGAGTCCGGAACAACAATCGGCTGGCGGCTTTCCCGATCCATGATATAACGGATCGGAAGGGATACACCCATCTCTTCTTTGATACGGTCGATACGTTCACGGCACGAACGGACGAATACCAGATTATGAACAGCGGGAACCAGTTTACGCACTCGGCGTTCGTTCTTCACGATATACTCATAGCGCATCGGGATGAAATTCTCGATGGATTCGCTGTCAAGGTACGTTTTCAAAGAAAGTTCGCGGCTGTAGGTGACTCGCACAGCATACCAATGGATGTTGTCGGATTCCTTCACTAAAGGGTATTCTTTGGGGACACCGGAGTACGAAAGTACCTCCCGGTCAGATGATGTAATGCGAATATCAGTATTACTTGCATTCATGTGATCTCAAGACTCTCCCCTATCACAGCAGGAGAACGATGAAATGTTATGTAAGTACCCTGAAATCGACCATTTCCAAGAAACAGAAGAATTTCAGAGATAAAGTTCTATGAACGAATGAATTAGAAGTCATTGATGTTTCAAAAAACGTTCGTTTGTTTAAACACCATTTTTGACAGAATTTTAAAATCTCCAAAAAGAAAAATTCAAAAAAAGAAAAGCTAATTTAAGAGTTTTAATAATTGATTGATTCACAGATAGATAAAAGTACCATTAAAAGAGAAAACAAATTTATTTATAAAAATATTTTGCTATAATAAAAATGCTGTTTACCTTTGTTCCATTGAACGAACGTTTTTTGAAACATACTCTTTTCTATTTACACTAAAATCCCCCTATTCACCGACGCCCTTTATATAATCGCACACACGCGTACACGCATAATACTCTCTTTTTAAATTGATTTTACCCTGTCATGAAAACAGGTCAGGTATACTTAACCTGTTTTCATGACAGGGTAAAACATCAATTAAAAGTAAACAATATACGCGTATATAACGGATTATATACTAAGAACAGTTAATTTTGCCTTCGTAACAATAAATCACATTAGACAAAATGAGCAAAAAAAACCGAATGAAGGAATGATTCTCAACATAGAAGACATTCCTTATGTAGTAATTACAAACGGAAAAACTGACGAGAGTAAGAGAATTTTAGAAACACTGGAAAAGAAACCGGAAAAACTCGACATAACTACTCACAGAGAGCTGGTTATCCTCTTTTTCTTATGGTTGAATTACCTGCAAAAAGGAACGAAAAAGCGCAAAGGAATCCGTGAATTGGCACATATCATGTACCGTATGCTATACTTCGGACAGAAACAAACCCCCACAAAGGAGATGTCAGTACAATCCATTGAAACAGAAATATTTAACACACTAAAATTTCTGAAAGAGGAGAAAAAGGGAACGGATAAAGATCTGGAAACAAACATCTTAGACGAAATAAAGACATTCTTCAAAGAAAACGTCTAACAAGGTTTATAAAATCATCCCTAATTTTACAGCCGCAGACACTTACGTCGAGCTTAAAGAAAACAGAAAAATGGAAAACATTAGTATTACTACTTACAGGGGCTTCAGCAAAGTAAAAGGGAGATGCTCCCTGAATGAATTAATCGAAAAGGTACGCAGCAGTCGCTATGCCGCCCTGATTGAGAAAATAGGAAGGCTTATCAGTGAAGGGAAAACCAAGGAAGCGGAGAACGTAAAACGGCAGCTGGACTACTTCACCGTCACGGCAAACTACCACGAATGCAGGCTGGCGCATAGTATCGCCGCATACAATGACATCATCACCATCGACCTGGACCATCTGCCCGAAAAGGAGCTGGACCGGATACGGGCCCTGATAGAAACAGACGAAGCGACACTCGCCTGCTTCCTCACCGCCAAGCAACACGGATTCAAGGTGCTCGCCTATCCGGTAAGCCTCGAAGCGGAAGGGTGGCGAAACGCGTTCTTCCGGACACCGGCAATCACTTACAGCCGGTTGGAACAGTATCACGCGGGAATGTACGAACTGGCCCGTAAACACTACGAGAAACTTCTGGAGACGGAAGTGGACACCAGCGGAAAGGACTTGTCGAGAGGTGTCTTCGCTTCGTATGACCCGAGGGCGTTTTACTCTCCCCGGCGGGTGGCACACATCCCGGAACGGACATTCACCATCGAAGCCCCCGAACCTGCACGGAGGGGAAGGCAGAAGGAAGAGCCCGCAACGGACCCAACAGGGGAAGTCAGCGCCTACACGTGCATGGAATTCAACAAATGCCTCAGCTCTACCCGCAGGCTGATGAAATACACAGAGGGAAACCGCAATTCGTTCCTCTTTACCCTGGGAAACAAATGTTTCCGAAAGGGACTTGAAGAGGCGGAAGTCAAGCGTCTGGCAGCAGTGAAATTAGGGGAGGACGGACAGATGGATACAGACACCCCCATCGCGAACGCCTACACATATACGGACAGAACGGAACGGGCAGAGGAGAAAAAAAAGATACCGCCCGTGGAACAGGTGATAGACTATCTGGACAGGAATTACGCTTTCAGGCGAAATACGGTACTCGACCGACTGGAGATGTGCGACTTGTCCAAAACGAAGGAGGGAAAATCATTCTACGCCATGCGGAACAAGGATCTCAACTCCATCTTCCTGAACATCAGCAGACAGGGCATCGTCTATCCGCTCAACAGCCTGAAGTCGGTCATCGACTCGGACTATACACCGGAGTTCAATCCCTTTACCGACTACTTCGGAGGAAACGTGCGGTGGGACAGGACAACCGACCACATCGGGAAACTGGCGGACACCATACAAGCGGAGGATCAGGAATTCTGGAGGGAAGGATTCCGGCGCTGGATCGTAGCCATGGTGGCCTCGGCACTCCAACCGGGTAAAGCCAACCAGCAAGCCCTGGTGCTGCACGGGGCGCAGGGAAAAGGAAAAAGTACCTGGATACGACACCTGCTATCCCCGGAACTCGGAGAATATTACCGCAACGGAATGATAGACCCGGCAAACAAGGACGACCTCTTGCTGCTATCCACCCGGCTGCTGATCAACATGGAGGAGTTTGAGGGTGTAAAGACAGGAGACATCGCCGAACTCAAACGGATCATCGGACAGGAGAACGTCACCATCCGGAAGGTATACGACACTCAGGCGCAGCTTTATCCCCGGAGGGCATCGTTCATCGGCAGCACCAACAACATGCAGTTCCTCAGAGATTACGGAGGAAACCGGCGCTTCCTGGTCATTCCCGTAAAAACCATCGACTACCGCACTCCGGTAGACCACAAAGGGGTATACGCACAGGCGGTGCAACTGATAGAAGACGGTTTCCGCTATTGGTTTGAAGGAAACGAGATAGACGACATCAACACCCGAAACGAACGCCACCGCATGAAAGACCCACTGGAAGAGAACCTGTATGTTTACTTCCGTCCGGCAGGAGAAAAGGACTTTGAGGTGAAATGGAAACCCGCCGCCGCAATACTGGCTACTCTATCTGTATACGGACGGACACAAGCCAACGCGCAAACGCAACAAGTGTTGGTACAGATTCTGGAAAGGGATGCCTTCGGCAAGCGTGTAAACGTCCATGGCATTACGGAGTATGCCGTAGTGGAACTCAGCCAGCAGGAGGTGAGCGAAAACTTCAGGAAAAGGGAGAAGGGAAAGGAGACGGAAGAGTTACCGTTTTAAAAGTATCGGAAAGAAGGAGATAGAAGAGAAATACCCCGTAAGAATATATGTAATCGAAATAACATATATTGTTACAGGGCAGGACATATATTGGCGTTTTATTGACAAAAAGATATTAGCTATTTTAATTAGACTCCACACCTACTACAAACGACATACATATCAACAATTTTATCCTTATAGGCTTGACATATGAACAACACAACAACTCCCAATTCAAACCTTGTAATGGATTCTAATGATTCAGTTAAATATATTCAGATAGTATTATTCTATTAAAAACAACATATTTAAGAACAATGTAGAATAATCCAATAATTGTATTTTTCAAAAACAACTTTCATCTGGGTCGCAAATACCTAAATTTAGGTATTTGCGACCCAGATGAAAGTTCGTATTTTTGTATTCAGAAGCTATTTAGGATTCATTAATATTTATACATTCATATTATTATTGACTTCATTAAACCTTAGCAAACTATTTATTCATCATTAATAAAGAAAAAACTATGAAGTATTATCTGCTGTTTTATTCACTTATTTTTTTATTTATTTTTTGTTCGTGTTACGATGAATCTCTTAATTTTGATCATGATATAACCCAAAAAGATCTTGATTCCAATTACACCTTTATTATGAACGAAGCAGATGCTCTAGATCTTGTTTCGTATTTTATAAATAGTATGGAAAACAGCCCAGCCACTCGAGTAGCTTCTTTAGATACTAGAGAAGTTGAAGGCATTGTTACCTTTCCTAAAACAAGGGCAAATCTCCTTCCGGAATGGTTACAAGAGTTCAATAAGAGATTTTATATTGTAAATATGAAAAATGACAAGGGATATGCTATAATTTCTAAAGACGAACGTGCATTCCCATTTTATGCTATTTTAGATCATGGACGGTTTAACTTTAATAGCATTGATTCTGTTTCAACATCTATCTATCAAGGATTTATAAGAAGAAATAAGATAGATATTGAAAGATCAGATTCTCTATATTTAAACAAATCATTATTTCCCTTAACGCGTAGTAGCTTAGATGATAAAACCTTTTTTCAAATCAAAGAATTAAAGAAAGGACTATTCCGTGGGTTTGGAAGATCTTCTAATTATCTTCTAAAAACGAGATGGACTCAAAATGTTACGAGACCCAATATTTATTTGCAAAAAAGTGGAGCAACCTATTATGATGTATATGGTAATACCACGAGAAGCGCTACAATAAATACAGGTGATGGTAGTATTCAAAGTACAAGATTATTTGGTTGTACTCCAGTTGCTTTTGGTCAAGTTTTGTATGGTCTAAGAAGTCATAAAGGTGTCAAAGATTTATGCTATTCTAATGGACAACCAGTCTTATGGGACAGAATGGAAAAAGGTATGAATCCAGAGGTTGAACGTTTTCTAGGCTGGATCACAATGAACTGTTCTCCAAAAGTTGTTGATATTACTTTTTTAGGAACTTCATTAACTAAACCCGGAGTAATGGTCCACAATGTAGATGCAAAAAATTTTATTAAAAAAATTCTAGGAGATCATTTAGATATTCAATATGATAATTGCGTTATATGGGCTGGTGATTTAAATGGCTTTACAGGAAATAATGAAGGAAAAAAAATCGCAGAAAAGTTTTATACAACAAATAAAGAATGTTTTGCAATATTCACCGGATCCCAAAAGACAATGCCTTCCGACTACCACAGTTACGTTGTCGACAGAATGTGTGAAATTCTAATGAAACATAGAGGGGTAATTGTTACGCCGAAGGAAATTGTTGAGAGCTTTACACCAGCACAAACCAATATAATGAAAGAACAAGGATTGTTAGTAATAGAGACTAATCCTAATCGCATTATCTATCATGAACCTTATTCAGTGACAATTTGTCATGTAAACTATGGCTGGGGCAATAAACATAATGGTTATTATTATTATTTTAATGAGAGAACCGATGGTGGATTAAAATATGAAGGTAATGAAGGGTTTAATAATAATTTCAACCACAATCTTGCTTATACTATTATAACTCCGAAATAAAGTAATGAAAGAATTAAAAAGACAGAACCAAATGGAAATATTAAAAAAAGGATATAAAATCTTTGTACTATTATTCAGTATAATTATTATTGCCTATTCTTGTAGAGACGGTGGAGTAGCCGCTGTGGTTAATTTCAAGCCGAATCCTATCCGATTTTCAAAAGAAGGGGGAGAATATACCATCAAGGTCAAAGGGAGTCGCGGTCCGCAATGGGATTATACCAACTGTACCACCCATTCAGGTAAGGAGGAAACAATGAAAATGGATACCATTGATAATATTGTTCATATAAGCAATGATTGGATTGAGTTTATGTTTAATTCTGGAGCAAATTGTAAATACATTGATGTGAAAGTAAAGCCGAATAATTCTGATATGAGAAGAAGTTTGATATTCAATGTCTGGAGTGTCGCTTTACCTACACAACTAGCTGTTTATCAAGATTAAAATAAAAAAGCTTCGTTACCACAAAAGAGAAAAGTACGAACAAAATTTATTCCGGCTACTTTTATCTGTTTGATTGCTGAATACATACAGATGATAAAGGTATTTGTATCATCTTATTTTTGAACTTGTGCATAAATTGCACAAGTTCAACTTCTTATCAAATCCTCCGAACCAATACCGGTATTGGTTTCTCTCCAATTTTATGCTCCCGGCTCTCCCATATATCGAAAGATCAGACGAACTTCCTTGGGCGTAAATGAATGGCGGTATTTATAGTATCCCACCTCCTCGAGCGCAGCCATCAGGAGTTTGTTGTGCCGCATCCAACGGCTGAGATTATTGAGGGCGGCATTCGCAGACAAATGGGGTGCATAAAGCAGAGCCAACTCGACTTTTGTATATACACGGATAGGAAACTCTCTCTCGTCATCTTCTAAATCTTTCATGTTTTTCAATTTTAAATTAATAAATAATCGGAACTTTACAATAGCATAAAGATAGCAAAAACAAACGATATATTACAACAAAAGTCATACTATTTCACAAAACATTCATTGATTTTCCATCTTTTATCCATACCGCCTCAACCCACGTCAACAAGCACAAAACAGGGGTTACAAAGCGGTATCTTTGACATACCGGAAGAAAGGGAAAGAGCTCGTCCGACCTTCCGGATGCATTCTTAATTATTAACCATAAAAAACTATCAGACAATGGCAGTTCCATACAAAAAAATCGCGAGAAAGGATCCGCGAAAAGCGGATGCTATAGAGAAATTTTATCCGCAACTGGTCACTTTAGGTCAAAGCGCAAGCCTGGAAAGCATTGCGTACGAAATGAAGGAGAAAAGTTCGTTATCATTGGGAGATATCAAAAGTGTACTCACCAATTTTGTAGAGGCGATGCGTACCTCACTCTACAACGGGCAGTCGGTCAATATCCGGGATTTCGGAGTATTCAGCCTTTCGGCACGCACCAAAGGGGTGGATACGGAAAAAGACTGTACGGCCAAAAACATAATGGCGGTGAAAATAAACTTTCGTCCGTCGTCGAGCGTACGTCCGAACCTGACATCGACCCGGGCCGGTGACAGAATCGAGTTTATCGACATCAAAGCGGCACTGGAAGGAAAGGAAACGGGAAAAGACGGTGACGGAGACATTGTGGATGACCCGACGGCATAAATCAGAATCACATGAAAGGAGGTGTAGAAAAATGAAGAAATCAAACTGGAACACAATTTTAAAAGTTATGATCGCAGTGGCATCTGCCATACTGGGAGTCCTTGGAGGAAATGCGATGAACTTGTAGGCAACGAAAGCTAAAAGGGATGTGTCATAACTCTTTTCACCACGGAGTAGCACAGAGTATCACAGAGTCTTTTCATTAATAATCAACAACTTAAAATCACCTCTGTGTCACTCTGTGGTGGGTTTTGATACATCCTCTTCAGTTTTCGTACTATCAACCGTTTCCGATCTTATTTTGCTACCATCACCTCGACATCATATCCCATAAACAGTCCGTTTTCTATAACACCCGTCACCGACTTGATTTCTTTTTCAAGAGACGAATGAATATTGCTGAACCAGGCATCGAGAATCAGGTTTCCACTTTCGGTGATCACAGGACCATCTTTACCTTTAGCCGGCCTCAGTTGGGTACGTGAAGCACCCATTGCCCGGATTTCCCTCTCTACGTAGGGCAAAGCCATCGGAAAGACTTCGACGGGGACAGGAAAACGGCTTCCCAGAAAAGAAACCTGTTTGCTTTCGTCCACCAAAATGAAAGTACGATTGCTGCTGCTTATCAGCAGCTTCTCCTTGAACAGCGCTCCGCCTCTTCCCTTGATCAGATTGCGGTCGGGATCTACTTCATCTGCTCCATCGAAGGTCCAGTCGGGACGGCACATCCATAAAGTAGTCTGCGGAATGCCCAAGCGGACACATTCCATCGATATCTCCATCGAAGCAGGGATTACGGTGACGTGCAGATTCTCCGTACGTATCCTTTCGGCAATAGCGAGCAATGCCAGATATACGGTCGATCCGGAGCCAGCCCCAATGACCTCGCCTTCTTGTACGCGCATGGCAATCATACGGGCCAACCTCTCTTTACTCTTCCGGTTGGTTATCGTGTCCGGCCATTGGAGATGTTCCATCAAACTACTTTCCCATTTCATAATAAAACCTGTTTATAACAGATAACAACTTATTTCACCCTACGGTTCAGCTGGTTATTGGCTTTTGAAGGTTTCGACTTTCCGATCCGCTTACCGGTAGGTTTCTTGCCTCCCGAAGCTTTGGGACGTCCGCTACCCGGACGGTCACTGCTATTTCCGCTCTTCTTCATAAAAATCTTCATTATAATATTTACCTAAATACCTGCGGGCTATGAAATCCCAGTTCTCGTGCAACAGCCTCCTGCCATCCCCGAAAGGAAAAGCGACCTCCGGCAATAAGCCGTGCTGCATGGCATAGTGCAACAAGTCGATGGGACAAAGCCCCGGAATATAAAACAATTCGGCCCCTTCTTGTTCGGCAATCTCCGGATTATATTCCGGATTTCGTTCGTCGCGGAAACAAGCGGCAATATTGGGAGCCAGCAAGACACCTTTCGGATTGGCAAAAAACACAAAATCTTCTTCATCGGCCAACTCGGGCATTAACAAATCTTCTTCATCGGCCCACTTCAACGCATCGACACAGAAGCGACGCAAATCAACATAGTCTTTTAAATATACAACCTGTTTTCCTCCGGAAGCACTCAGGAAGTTCGCTACATCACGGGGGAGATTCATTTCCGGCAAGACATCCAAAACAGGACCCGGAGGGGGTAACAAGGCACGGACATCCGGAAACCACTCCGTGGATTCATCACCGGTAAGGGGAGCCTGTTCAAAATGGGCATCGAGCACCGCATATACATCGGATGCGAGCTGAAGCAGAGAACTGTCAAACGGATTCCAAGGAGACGGAGAACTATCCGTGACGGGAGAAAGAAGCGTCCACAGCAGAAAAGATACATCCTCGGGATTTATTTCATCATCGGCATACGACTCTGTCAGTGTGTAAAAAGGCAGGAAACGTCCATACAACTGTTTATGCAACCGGATGAATGTATTCCAGCTACCGGAATTATTCACACAATCTTCCAGATACCAGGTGAAATAGAGAACAGCCCGGTTCTTATGAATCATCTGTCCGGTAAGCTCCGACTTCTCAAGTACGGGCAACAGCCTGTTGGCAAAATCCACGTACCACTGATCGGTATCTGCCGATTGCATGCGTGGATGGGCTTCCATCCACTGTTGACGATATATTTTTTGCAATTTCATGAATTGGAGTGTTGATTTACGGAAACAAATGTACTTCTTTTCTGATAAGATTAGCTACATTTGCGGCAATTAATGAACTTTACGGCAATGGATATTACGCTCAGAACGCTCACGGAAAACGACTTGCCTTTTGTAAAAGACATCTACGATTATTACACCCTCCACACGACAGTGGTGTACTTTGTACACTGCGCCTCCATCGACGAACTGAAAAACTACATCCCCGTAGGCGATCCCGTCTACCGGTCGTTCATCATTGAAACTCCCGAAGGAACTCCCTGCGGATTCTGCTACTTCGCACGTTTCAAGCCCCGAGAAGCCTTCCGCATTTCGGTAGAACTGACCCTCTACCTGAAGCCGGAGTTCACAGGTCAGGGGTATGGAAAACAAACCATACTCCGACTGGAAGATATCATCCGGCAAGAAGGCTTCAGCAATATAATGGCACTGGTTTCGGGAGAAAACGAAGCCAGCATACGCCTGTTTGAGAGATGTGGCTTCGAGTGTTGCGCAAACATCCGGCAGGTAGCGGAAAAGTTCGGCAAAAAACTGGATTTGAGGATGTATCAGAAAATCTTATAAGCCTCCTTATACTGCCGAACTGTTCTCAGAGTCTCTTTAAAGCCAGCTTAATGACTTTCTCCACCGGAGCATCGGGCTCTTCCTTCAGAATGGCAAGCACCACTTTCTGAGAAGGCGCTGCGGCAAAGCCCAGCATCGTCAAGGCGGCAACGGCTTCTTCCTGCACTTCAGCATTCATTGCCGGCAACAAAGCACCGGCAGCACCTCCCACGGCAGTTGCAGCCATGGCACCGGTTTTAATTTTATCTTTCAAATCGACAATGACCCTTTGCGCTGTTTTCAGTCCGATACCCTTCACCGTCTTCAGCATATTGGCATTTTCGGTACTGATCACATTCACCAGTTCGGCTGGTGAAAGAGCGGAAAGAATCATGCGGGCCGTGTTTCCTCCAATGCCCGAAACGGAAATCAGCAGCAGGAAAAGTTCCCGTTCCTGCTTGTCGACAAAGCCATATAAAACGTAAGCATCTTCGCGGATGGCTTCGTAGATATAGAGTTTACAACTGCTCTTACCCTGAATGGCAGAATAAGTGTTGAGTGATATATTAACGGCATATCCTAATCCGTTACAATCGATAACTGCGGTTGCCGGACTCAGTTCGGCAATCTCGCCTTTGATGTATTCTATCATAATGGTTATAATCAGAACGCAAAGATAATAAATATTGTGCTTCACGAACCTTGAATAACAAAAACTAACTTTAACACCCCTAAGAGACTCAAAAACAAAGAAAATGACTAATTTTGCAACCGAAATAAAGAAATGTGTTAAACAAAACCAATAAAAAGATGAAAAAAGTAAGAGCAGCCATCGTAGGTTATGGCAATATTGGTCGTTATGTGCTGGAAGCCCTCCAAGCGGCTCCCGATTTTGAGATAGCAGGTGTGGTTCGTCGTGCAGGTGCCGAGAACAAGCCGGCTGAACTGAATGATTACGCAGTAGTTAAAGATATAAAGGAACTTCAGGGAGTAGACGTGGCTATTCTTTGTACTCCGACCCGCAGCGTTGAGAAATACGCAAAAGAAATCCTCGCAATGGGAATCAATACAGTGGACAGTTTCGATATCCACACCGGAATCGTAGATCTCCGCCGTGAACTGGGTGCTTGCGCCAAAGAACACGGGGCGGTATCGATCATCTCGGCCGGATGGGATCCGGGAAGCGACTCCATCGTACGCACCATGCTCGAGGCTATTGCTCCGAAAGGCATCACTTACACCAACTTCGGTCCGGGTATGAGCATGGGCCACACGGTAGCCGTGAAAGCAATCGACGGAGTGAAAGCGGCTTTGTCAATGACCATCCCCACAGGAACGGGAATCCACCGCCGCATGGTATACATCGAACTGAAAGACGGATATAAATTTGAAGACGTGGCAGCCGCAATCAAATCGGACGCTTATTTCGTGAACGACGAAACCCACGTAAAGCAAGTGCCGAGCGTGGATGCACTCTTGGACATGGGACACGGTGTAAACCTGACCCGCAAAGGTGTATCGGGAAAAACCCAGAATCAGTTGTTCGAATTCAACATGCGCATCAACAATCCCGCACTGACCGCACAGGTACTGGTATGCGTGGCACGCGCTTCGATGAAGCAGCAACCGGGATGCTACACCATGGTGGAAGTACCGGTAATCGACTTGTTGCCGGGCGACCGCGAAGAATGGATCGGACATCTGGTATAAATCTGCTGCCTGATACAAGATACTTCTAAAAAGGAAAGGATGACCGCAGATTTTAAGAGGGTGTGTCGAAACTCTCAAATCTGCGGTCATCTTATTAAATTGCTACCACATCACCTATATACACACGAATGGAGAACAAGCGATATTCACACGGCGAAGAATTATCCAACACCCTGAGTCATGGTGCAGGCATTCTGTTAGGTATCACCGCAGGATATTTTCTGTTGGAAAAAGCACTTGCCAACCCACATCCCCATTGGGCGGCAGGTTGTGTGCTGGTCTACCTGGCGGGAATGCTGGCATCCTATATCAGTTCTACCTGGTATCACGGTTCAAGACCCGGCAGCCGTAAAGAACTTCTCCGCAAATTCGACCACGGCGCCATCTACCTGCACATAGCAGGCACTTATACCCCGTTTACCTTATTGGTATTGCGCCATGCCGGTGGCTGGGGCTGGGGAATATTCGCTTTCGTATGGCTGTCGGCCATCGTAGGCTTCATACTGGCCTTCAAAAAGCTGAAAGAACACAGTAATCTTGAAACAGTCTGCTTCGTCGGAATGGGTTCTGCCATCCTGGTAGCCCTGAAACCTTTGATGGACTGCCTCTCCGCCATCGGAGCTTCTCCCGCCTTCTGGTGGCTTATCGGAGGAGGGGCTTCCTACATCATGGGAGCCGTATTTTATTCGTTGCGAAAACCTTATACACATGCTGTTTTCCACCTGTTTTGTCTGGGCGGAAGCATAGGGCATATCATAGCTATCTGGCTGATTCTTTAGCAAACTTCATTTAAA
Source organism: Bacteroides sp. 11BF (assembly GCF_019633765.1). Classification (NCBI taxonomy): domain Bacteria; kingdom Pseudomonadati; phylum Bacteroidota; class Bacteroidia; order Bacteroidales; family Bacteroidaceae; genus Bacteroides; species Bacteroides sp. 11BF. Next base: position 92,691 of record NZ_JAFKPJ010000002.1, on the reverse strand, counting down.
TTTCATGCCCGAAAGTTTCCCGTTTTGGAAAACTTTCTGTATCAGGAAGAAAGAAAAGTTCTCCAAAAATTCTTGTTAAAACAAGAACAACTTATTGCTTTAACTGTTACCTTTGTAGCAGATTTCAGTACTAAAAAGAGGTTTAGTCATAAGGGAACGCTGTGCAAATCGGCGACAGTACCCGCTGCTGTAATTCTCTGAGAATCCGCACACTATGCCACTGCGCCCAGCGTGGGAAGGCGTTGCGAGGGAGAGATAAGTCAGAAGACCTGCTGAAAAAGTAAACATATTAAAAAAAATCTAAAGCTTTCGGGAGTTAAAGTTATGAACTACGCGGAAATTTGTATCATCAAACGAGATGGTAAAAGGGAGGACTTCTCCATCAGTAAAATCAAGAACGCTGTATCAAAAGCGTTTAGTGCCACAGGAATCAATGATGAACAGCAATTGATTGCTGACATCACGATGAACGTAATCGGACAATTTGCATCTCCTACCATTACGGTAGAAGAAATTCAGGACCTGGTAGAAAAAGAGCTGATGAAGGTTCGTCCGGAAGTAGCCAAAAAGTACATCATCTATCGGGAATGGCGAAACACCGAACGAGACAAAAAGACTCAGATGAAGCATGTGATGGACGGTATCGTAGCTATCGATAAAAACGATGTCAACCTGAGCAACGCCAATATGAGCAGTCATACCCCCGCCGGACAGATGATGACATTTGCCTCGGAAGTAACCAAAGACTATACATATAAATATCTGTTGCCGAAACGTTTTGCCGAGGCGCACCAATTGGGAGACATCCACATCCATGACCTGGATTACTACCCGACCAAAACCACGACTTGCATCCAGTATGACATGGATGACCTCTTCGAACGTGGATTCCGAACCAAGAACGGCAGTATACGTACCCCGCAAAGCATTCAAAGTTATGCTACCCTGGCTACCATTATTTTCCAGACTAACCAGAACGAACAGCACGGGGGTCAGGCCATACCGGCATTCGACTTCTTTATGGCAAAAGGCGTGAGCAAATCATTCCGTAAACACCTGGCATCATTCATCAGCTTCTATGTACAGATGAACAAGGGTGAAGAAATAGAAGAAAAGGCTATCCGTACAGTGATTGCCGAACATCTGTCGTCTATCAAAGCATCGGAACTGGAACGCGAAACATTGCGCATGGGCCTGACTGCCCTGCAGATCAATATCGACAAAGAACATCTGAACCAAATTATAGAGAAAGCATTTGTGCAGACTCAGAAAGATACGCACCAGGCCATGGAAGGCTTTATCCATAACCTGAACACAATGCACTCACGCGGTGGAAACCAGGTAGTGTTCAGTTCGATCAATTATGGAACAGACACTTCGGCCGAAGGACGCATGGTGATTGAAGAATTACTGAAAGCAACCGTAGAGGGACTGGGCACAAGGGGAGAAGTGCCGGTATTCCCCATTCAGATATTCAAGATAAAAAACGGAGTATCGTACACAGAAGCCGATTATGAAAAGGCTATGGCTAATTTCGATGCTGCCATGGAAGGTAAATTAAAATTTGAAGCACCCAACTTCGACCTGTTCCTAAAAGCTTGCCACACTACGGCAAAAGCACTCTTCCCTAACTTTATGTTTCTGGATGCCCCGTTCAACCAAAACGAAAAATGGGACGCCAACGACCCGCAACGTTACCGTTACGAACTGGCCACCATGGGATGCCGCACACGTGTGTTTGAGAACGTAGCCGGCGAGAAATCGTCTTTGGGACGCGGAAACCTTTCGTTCACTACACTCAATATGCCGCGCCTTGCCATCGAAGCCCGTATCAAAGCAGAAAATATGACGGAGGACGGACACAATAAAGATGCCGTCGAGAGAAAGGCTAAAGAAATTTTCATCGAATCGATACATGAAACGGCTACCTTGATAGCCGAACAACTCTACGAGCGCTATCAATATCAGCGTACAGCCTTGGCACGCCAATTCCCCTTCATGATGGGAAATGATGTATGGAAAGGAGGAGCTGCCCTGAACCCGAACGAACAAGTAGGCGACGTGCTGCGCAGTGGTACGCTGGGTATCGGCTTCCTGGGTGGACACAATGCCATGGTGGCTCTCTATGGAGAGGGACACGGACACAACCAGAAGGCATGGGACACCCTTTATGAAGCCGTGCTGGAAATCAACAAGGTGGCTGATGAATACAAAGCCAAATACAATCTGAACTATTCGGTGCTGGCTACACCCGCCGAAGGACTTTCGGGACGTTTCACCCGTATGGACCGCCGTAAATACGGAAAAATCAAAGGAGTGACAGACAACGATTATTATGTCAATTCTTTCCATGTGGATGTAAAAGAACCGATCAGCATTGTAGAAAAAATAAAAAGAGAGGCTCCGTTCCACGCTATCACCCGCGGAGGGCACATCACTTATGTGGAACTGGACGGAGAAGCCCAGAAAAACGTACGCGCCATTGCCAAGATCGTAAAAGTAATGTTTGACGAAGGCATCGGCTACGGTTCTATCAACCACCCGGTAGACACCTGCCACAACTGCGGATACAAAGGAGTGATTTACGATAAATGTCCCGTATGCCAAAGTGAGAATATCCTGCGCATGCGCCGTATCACAGGTTATCTGACGGGCGACCTGAGTTCGTGGAACTCCGCCAAACGGGCAGAAGAGAGAGATCGCGTGAAGCATCTGTAATAAAGTCATGAATATACTTTATACATATCCGGAAACGATTGTCGATGGAGAAGGTATCCGGTATTCCATCTATCTGGCAGGTTGCCGGCACGGCTGTCCGGGTTGTCATAATCCGGAAAGTTGGAATCCGCAGGCCGGAGATGAATTGACAGAAAAGCGTCTGGACTGCATCATCCGTGAAATCAATTCGAATCCGTTACTGGATGGCGTGACTTTCTCCGGCGGAGATCCCCTTTACAACCCGGAAGCGTTTCTTCCGCTTATCCGGAGGATAAAAGAAGAGACAGGACAGAATATCTGGTGCTATACAGGATATACGTACGAAGAGATTCAGGCAGATCCGGCACTGGCTGCCGTACTACCTTATATAGATGTATTGGTGGACGGACGCTTCAGACAAGAACTTTACTCTCCACATCTGGAATTCAGAGGTAGCAGCAATCAGAGGATTATCAGGCTGACATACACATGAAGGCGTATCGGAAGCAGAACTACAGATGACACAGATTTACATGGATTGCTGATTCATTTTGCTGATTATCAACAATAAGATCCAGTGTAAATCTGTGTCATCCGTATTGAAAAAGACTTCCGCTACATGCCTCGCTGAAATTCATGAATTAAAAAAACTTATATATCATTGTCCTCTCAAACCGAAGAAGCTTGACTTTGTTTACCTTTGTGGCAGTTCTTTTAAAAGGTTCTTTATGGCTCAGCTTACACAAACTTCGGAAATTGACGAAACTGACGGTCTCCCCCTCCATCGCCGCATCTGGGCAGTTGTCGGCATCTCTTTCGCCTTATGTATGTCGGTGCTCGACATCAATATCATCAATGTAGTACTCCCGACCCTCTCGCACGACTTCGGAACTTCACCTGCGGTCACAACCTGGATCATCAACGGGTATCAGCTCGCCATTGTGATATCGCTGCTTTCGTTTTCGTCGTTAGGCGAAATATACGGATACCGGAAGATCTTTCTTTCAGGCATTGCCATGTTCATAGTCACTTCCCTGATATGTGCGCTGTCCCATTCGTTCTGGACTCTGACCCTTGCCCGCATTTTCCAGGGCTTCAGCGCCTCAGCCATCACGAGTGTCAACACTGCCCAGTTACGTACCATCTATCCCCGAAATCAGATAGGAAGAGGCATGGGGATCAATGCCATGGTAGTGGCCATATCGGCTGCAGCCGGACCTTCGGTGGCAAGCGGCATTCTTTCCATCGCCTCGTGGCATTGGTTGTTTGCCATCAATGTCCCTCTGGGACTTGCAGCCCTGATATTGGGATGCAAGTACCTGCCGAGAAAAGAAGAACGTTCCAACCGGAAATTCGATAAGCTCAGTGCCATAGCCAACGCTATCACCTTCGGACTGCTTATCTATACACTGGACGGATTTGCCCATCACGAGAAAAACGATTATATAGCCATCCAACTGGCTGTATTGGCCATTGTCGGCACGTATTATGTCCACAGGCAACTGAACCAGCCATCCCCTCTTTTACCGCTCGACCTACTGGGAATACCTATCTTCAGGTTATCGATCCTGACTTCCATCTGTTCGTTCACGGCACAGATGCTGGCTATGGTTTCTCTTCCTTTTTTCCTGCAAAACTCACTGGGATACAGCGAAGTAATGACGGGATTGCTGCTGACTCCGTGGCCCATCGCCACATTGGTGACAGCACCGGCAGCCGGATACCTTGTGGAGCGCATCCATCCCGGCATACTGGGTAGTATCGGTATGGCATTATTCTGCATCGGGCTCTATTCTTTATCTACATTAACAGCAGATTCATCGGTCATCAGTATCATTCTGCGATTGATGCTTTGCGGTGCAGGTTTCGGTATTTTCCAGACGCCCAACAACAGTACAATCATCTCTTCCGCCCCTACACAACGTTCGGGGGGAGCCAGCGGAATGTTGGGTATGGCACGGCTTTTAGGACAGACATTCGGTACAACGCTGGTTGCTTTACTCTTCAGTTTCGTAGTACACGAAAAAAGTACAGCGGTCTGTCTGATAGCAGGCAGCGGATTTGCTTTTGTCGCAGCAGTAGTGAGTAGTATGCGGCTTTCACAACCTTCTACGTTAAAGACAAAAACTCAATAATCATTCATTAGTATTCAGTCTCTCTCACAACTTCTACCAAGCGGGCAAAGTCCTCCGGATGTACATCTCCGATGTTACCGATACGGAAAGTATCCGCTTTTGAGATTTTTCCGGGATAGATAACAAATCCCTTAGCTTTCAGAGCAGTATAGAAATCTTTAAAATCGAATCCTGCTTTCGGGTAAAGGAAGGAAGTGATGATAGGCGACTGGATGGCATCATCGAGCAAAGTCTTGAATCCCAACGAACGCATACCCTCCACCAATACCCGGTGATTCTCGCAATAACGCCGGTAGCGCGCCTCTACTCCTCCCTCTTCAATCAGTTCGGTAAGAGCTTGCTTGAATGCACGCACCACGTGGGTGGGCGAAGTGAAGCGCCATTTGCCATGTCCTTTCTCCATTGTCTCCCACTGGTCATAAATATCGAGTGAAAGTGAGCGGGCAACTCCTTTGCAACGCATCAACTCGGAACGACGGGCAATGATGAATCCAAAACCCGGCACACCCTGGATGCACTTATTGGCACTGCTGATCAGGAAATCGATTCCCAGTTCACTGACATCCATCGGGATACCTCCGAAGCTGCTCATAGCATCCACAATAAGCTTCTTACCATGCATTTTCACGACATGCGCCAACTCTTTCAACGGATTCAGGATACCGGTAGTCGTTTCGCAGTGAACGAAAGCCACGTGAGTAATGTCTGAGTTATTGCTCAGGTAATCGTCTACATAGTCTACCGATACCTGTTCCGTTTCTTCAAAAGCAAGGAGATCATAGTCGATATGATAATATTCGGCAATATTTCCCATACGGTCACCATAAGCACCATTACTGCAAATCAGAAGTTTATCGTTCTTTCCGATGGCAGCACCGATAACTGCTTCCACACAATAAGTGCCGCTACCTTGCAAAAGTACGGAAGTGTACTCCTCCGTATTGCGAGTGGCAATGCCTACCAGTTGTTTACGCATTTCCTCCACAATGTGCAGGTTATAATCCTCGTCCCATGTACACCAGTCGGTCATCATGGTTTCTTTTACGGTTTCTGATGTGGTAAGAGGTCCGGGAGTTAATAACAAATAAGGTTTCATATCGTTTTAAGAATTGAGTTTTGAATTAATAGTTTGAATCAGTGCGGGAAGTTCTTCGATGCTACGAATGACGTAAGAGGCTCCCGCAGCCAGCATACGTTCTTTGACTTCGGAGACGCGGGCTTCGAGTTCAGTTTCGGACAGACTGCCGGCCTCCTTCTCAGTAAGTGCCATTTCATTACTGCCCAACACGATTCCCACACTCCATACTTTAGCGTTGACACCTTCTTTGATGTCAGCAATGGTATCACCTACTTTAACCACGGTATCGAGACACGGCACGCCCAGTTTTGTGAGATTCTCGAAAACCATGTACGGAGCCGGACGTCCGGCAGGCAGCAGATTCGGAGTAGCACAATAGTCTACACGATAACCTTTAGCCTCAGCCGCAGGTTGCACCACGTCCATCATTTCACGCGTATAACCGGTAGTAGAGCCTATCTTCAGTCCTTCGGCACGGAGTTTTTCCAAGGTAGGGATTACACCCGGAATAGGATCTGTGTACTCTTTCAGAGAAGCAAAAAGATATTTCTCAAACAGCCGGTTCAGTTCCACCACGTCTTCCTCCGTCCAGTCACGCTGATAGCGGGCAGTGAATTGCTCGTTCACTTCGGGCATAGTCAGCAGTTCACGAATGTGCTGAATCTTGGGCAACCCCATCGGTTTGCGGGTTTGCACGACGTCAATCGTCAGCCCTTTTTCGTCAAAGGCCTTGATGAAGGCGGCCACCGGAGCGAAACATCCGTAGTCGACCGCAGTTCCGGCCCAGTCCATAATGATACATTCAATCTTTTTCATTTTATATCTATTTTTCCTTGTTTTTGAATCCGGTGCAAATGTAGGGCATAGCGGACAGAGCAAAAATGAATTTGCAGGATTCATTTCATTTATATTCTGCAGGGTTCTGCTGAAATATTAATGTAACATTCATATCATGATTATATAATCCAAAAGTCATATATTTGCAATGCAAACAACGTGTCGATATACCATGAACGAACTTGAAGAGATATACAAAAGAATAGAATACCTCCGTAACAACGGAGTGAAAATGAAGGAAATAGCCGACTGGATCAATATGGCCCCCAGTGTGTTGTCCGCACTCTATTCGAGTGTACTTCCTGCTTACCTGAATCTGCAAAAAACCAAAACACAGGAAGAGGCACTGGACGAAGCACTGGCTTTGGTGAACAATGTGTCGAAAAAACGCCTGCTTGGCAATCTGAGCGGAATGAAGGAGCGCTTGTTCGACCTGGAACCCGATCAGGAAACAAACAACATGGGAAATACGTTCCTGAAACTCCTGGAAAAAGAAATGCAGGGGTCTGTAGAAGAAGTGTATAATTATAGCGGTACATATCTGAGTTACAGTCTCTCTTCATCGACTGACAGTCTCAAGGCAGAACCCTATCTGATCTGCGCATCAGAGAATAATGATTACGTCAAAGTAGGCATGATCAATGCTTATAAATCGGTACATTGGGGAAGCGGCATCATCAGCAATCATCAAAACTCCTATCTGATGTTCAACGAACGGGAACTGCCACAGTTTGCCATGGTCACCATTTATCTGCAACTGCCACATTATGAATATCCCAACATGCTAAAGGGATTGTATCTATGCCTGGACTACAACCACAACCCGATAGCGCGGAGAATCGTCCTGGTGAAGCAATCGGACAGCACGGATATAGACGCATTTCTGAAAATGGAAGGCAGACTGATTCCCAAAGCGGAACTGACACCGGAAGAAGAGATCTATTATAACTATACATGCCAGGAAGGCGACTACATAAAAACCTGTACAGTACCGTCACCCAAGTTGGATGAATCGGATCTGGAGAGAGAAAAGAAGATGCTGAAAATATAAAAAACTACAATTAACGATAATAAACCACGAGCTGCAAGTATCCGCGGAATAATCACGCAATCACTTGCAGCTCGTAGTTTATTTATAAGATGTTACTTCCGTCTAAAAGAAGAACCTCAGTATATCATTGAAATTTGCCCAAATCAAGAGACCGAACAACAGGATCATACCCGTCATCTGTGCATATTCCATAAATTTATCACTCGGCTTGCGGCGGGCAATGATTTCATAGAACAAGAACAGTACGTGTCCACCATCCAGTGCAGGGATAGGCAGGATGTTCATAAACGCAAGGATGATAGACAGGAAAGCGGTCATGTACCAGAACTGGTGCCAGTTCCAGGTTGCAGGGAAAATACTGCCGATGGTTCCGAAACCACCCAACTGTTTGGCACCCTCCTTGGAGAAGAGATATTTCATATTACCCACATAACCTTTCAACGTCTTCACCCCCAACGCCGCACCGGCAGGGAATGATTCGAAAAAGCCATACTCCTTCTTTATAACAGGAAGAAGCTGATCTGTATACAGAATAGCCACTACCCCCATCTTGAAAGCGGAGTCAGTGACCACAGTCAGCATATCTGTCTTTCCGTCGCGTACATAAGTCAACGTGATCTGGTGCGGATCGAGGCTATCTTTCTGTAATGCTGCTACATTCTTTCTTCGGTCAGCCATAGCCATCAGGAAGTCCGAATAAGAAATCGACTTTCCATCGAGGGCAATGATACTGTCTCCCTGCTGGATACCGGCTATTGCCGCAGGCGAATGAGCCATTACACTGTCAACCACATAAGGAATGCGGAATTCAGCAAAACGAACACTGTCAGCCAACAGGCGTTGCATCATATCTTCGGGAATATACACAGAAGCCTTTTTACCCTCACGCAACACGGTCACCTCACGAGCATCGGCAATCTGGCTAAGCATATCCGGGTCATAACGTACAAAGTCAACTCCATCGGCTGACAACAGAACATCTCCATCCTGAAAGCCGACAGCCTTAGCTGTTTCATTAAACTCCATACCCAACGGTGCCTGCTGCACGGGAACGTACTGATCTCCCCATTTAAACAGAATCATCGAGTAGATGAACAAGGCCAGGAGGAAGTTGAACAACACGCCGCCTACCATAATCAACAGGCGTTGCCATGCAGGTTTGGAGCGGAACTCCCATGGTTGTTCGGGTTGTTTCATCTGCTCCGTATCCATTGACTCGTCAATCATACCGGCAATCTTGACATAACCTCCCAAAGGCAGCCAACCGACAGCATATTCTGTCTCACTTTTTTTAGGTTTAAATTTGAATAGTGTGAACCAAGGGTCAAAGAATAAGCAAAATTTTTCTACCCGTACTTTAAACAGGCGGGCAAAGAGAAAGTGCCCCCCTTCATGAATGATGACGAGCAAAGATAAGCTCATAATCAATTGCAGGGCACGGATTAAAAATGTTTCCATCAGATTATTTACAATTTATTTATTTACAAATTAATTCACGGGCAATCCGGCGTGCTTCCGCATCGGTTGCCACATAGTCATCATAGGTAGGAGTCTGTACGAAAGATACCTGTCCCATGGTCTGTTCTATCACATCACTCATGCCGAGAAAGCTGATTTCATCACGAAGGAAAGCAGCCACTACCACTTCATTAGCCGCATTGACAATGCAGGGCATATTCCCTCCCCTATACATCGATTCGTAAGCCAAGGCCAGATTACGGAACCGCTTGGTATCGGGTTGCTCAAAAGTAAGATTCGTACATTTCGAAAAGTCAAGCCGGTCAAAAGACGAGTTGACACGATCCGGATAAGAGAAAGCGTACTGGATAGGCAGACGCATATCCGGCATACCCAACTGGGCCTTTACGGCTCCATCCTCGAATTGTACCATCGAATGGATAACAGACTGCGGATGTACTACCACCTCTATCTGACTGGGATGTACTCCAAACAGCCATTTAGCTTCAATCACTTCAAAGCCTTTGTTCATCATCGAAGCAGAATCAATGGTGATCTTGGCTCCCATTTCCCAATTCGGATGCTTCAATGCCTGCACCTTCGTCACGGTTTTCAGCTGATCCATGGTACATGTACGGAAAGGACCACCGGAAGCAGTCAGAATTACTTTCTCGATCGGATTGCCCACCTCTCCGGCCAAACACTGAAACACGGCTGAATGTTCAGAATCGACAGGAAGAATCGGTGTACGGTATTGCTGCGCCAACTGATTAATCAGCTCTCCGGCAACAACCAGCGTCTCCTTGTTGGCAAGCGCAATCGCTTTTCCGGCACGAATGGCATTCATGGTCGGCTTCAGCCCTGCATAGCCTACCATAGCTGTCAGTACGACGTCGATAGGACCGGACTCTACAATCTGGCATAAAGCGGCAGTACCGGCGTAAACTTTAACAGGCAGATCGCTGAGGGCCTCTTTCAGTTGTACATATTTCTCTTCGTTAGCTATAACCACAGCCTCAGGCAGGAACTTACGTGCCTGAGCTATCAGGAGATCTACCTTATTATAGGCAGTCAGTGCATAAACTTCATACAGTTCGGAATGCTCCTCGATAACCTGTAAGGCCTGTGTACCGATAGAGCCCGTAGAACCTAAGATAGCTATTTGTTTTTTCTTTATCTCGTTCATTATTAGAATACAATGTATTTTTCAGGATTAACCGGCCGTCCTCTGTGCCAAAGTTCAAAATGGAGATGCGGACCGGTAGTGAGCGTTCCGCTATTCCCGACCAGAGCAATTGCTTCACCGCCTTTCACAGTATCTCCCTCACGCTTCAGCAACGAACCGCAATGTTTATAGACTGATACAAAATCCTGGTTATGCTGTACCTCGATCAGGTAACCGGTTTCGGCCGTATAAGTACTCAATATGACTGTACCGTCAAGGGTAGCCAGAACACTTTCATTGGGATTAGCGGCAATATCGGTTCCAAAATGTTTCTTCTCAGCATTAAAATGATCGGATATCATACCACGGGTCGGACGATAGAAAATCAATCCGTTCACATCGGGCTGAGAGGTAATAGAGGTCAGATTATATTTTTCGGTCTCTTCATATTGGCGACGGAAAGCTTCTTCGCGTTCGGAACGGGCTATCAACGAATCTTCACGCATAGTGGTCAGTGAATCCATTGACTGTACGGTATCCACCCGCACTGTTCCGCTGAAAATATCTTGTATATTCATGATATACATATTCTGACGGTCCACCAACTGTTGCAAAGAATCCACCCGCAAGGCATTCTCTACAACCTGCGCACGAATATCACTGTTCATATATCCCGGCAAATAGTTGCGTAAAGGGGTGAAAGTGATAATGGCAGCAGCAAACAGGAAAAGCAGGGTCAGAACCGAAAGTAACACGGAAAGCCCGTTCAACTTGGATACATGAAGTCCCACCACCTCTTCGAGCGTATTCTCGTTGATGATAGTGAGTTTGTACTTGAACTTAATATTGTTCCAAAAAGCTTTACTGCGTTTCTTTTTCGGCATTATTATAGGATATAGCGTACAAATGTAAGCATTTCGCTTTACTTGCCGCCTGTTTCTTTATGCTATTTAACTTTCTTCATCATCGCACTCGTCCAAAGACAGCAGGCCCTCGGGCAAATCGACTGTAATGATTTTGTGTTTCTGGTCAATACCGGCTATAAATTCTTCCTGTGCCGGAATCAGCAGTTCATCTCCATCCCGGTCCACCACAAACAAAGTGTTAACGGTAGATGTATCTACGTCTGTCACCTCACCTAAAGCACCGTGGTGAACATCTTCCACCCGAAAACCCACAAAAAAGCTCCATGACAGTTCTCCCGGTTCGGCCTCTTCTACATGCTCCACCGGGAAATAGACTTCCACATTGGTAAACATCCGGGCACGTTCGGCCGTATCCACCCCTTCAAGTTTTACCAAAGCGGTAGAGTCGGACCGAAAACGGTACTCTTCTATAAAAAAGGGAACAAAGATATCATCCAGCCGGCAAATCAGGTAATCGCAGTCCACCCGGTCAAAAATATCATCCGTAAAGGTAAACGACAATTCTCCGTGGATACCATGCGGTTTATTGAATAATCCGATCTTATATACGTCTTCTCTTCTTATCATATGCGTGTGATTCTGGCTCCGATGGCATTCAGACGCCCTTCAATGTTTTGATATCCCCGGTCGATCTGCTCAATATTATGGATCCGGCTAATGCCTTCGGCACTCATCGCAGCGATAAGCAAGGCGATACCGGCACGTATATCGGGAGATGTCATATTGCCACCCCGCAAAGTAAATCCATGATTATGACCGATAACGACTGCACGGTGCGGATCGCAAAGAATGATCTGGGCCCCCATATCAATTAACTTATCCACAAAGAAGAGGCGGCTTTCGAACATCTTCTGATGAATCAGCACACTCCCTTTCGCCTGGGTAGCCACTACCAGCATGACACTCAACAAGTCCGGAGTCAGCCCCGGCCAGGGAGCATCGGCAATGGTCATAATAGATCCGTCGATAAAAGATTCGATTTGATAACAGTCCTGAGCCGGTACATAAATATCATCTCCTCTTTGTTCGAGCTTAATGCCCAACCGACGGAAACTTTCAGGAATAATGCCTAAATTCTCGTAAGAGACATTCTTAATGGTTATTTCGCTACGGGTCATTGCAGCCATACCGATGAAACTGCCTACTTCAATCATATCCGGCAATACAGTATGATCCGTTCCATGGAGTTCGTCCACCCCTTCAATCGTCAGCAGGTTTGAAGCTATGCCGCTAATTTTTGCTCCCATCCGGTTCAACATTTTACAAAGCTGCTGCAAATAAGGTTCACAAGCGGCATTATAAATCGTAGTCATCCCTTTGGCAAGCACGGCAGCCATCACTATATTGGCTGTTCCGGTAACAGAGGCTTCATCGAGCAGCATATAAGTACCTTTCAGCTCTTGTGCCGAAATCTCGTATACCCCACGTTCTTCATTATAAGCAAAGTCAGCTCCCAGGTTCTGGATCCCCACAAAGTGCGTATCCAATCGCCGACGACCGATTTTATCTCCGCCCGGTTTGGATATCATTGCTTTGCCAAAACGGGCAACCATCGGTCCGATCAACATCACCGATCCCCGCAGGCTGGAACATTTCTTCAGGAATTCATCGCTCTCCAGATAAGCGAGATCTACATTTTCAGCTTTAAAGCTATATGAATCGACACCTGTCTTCGCCACCGTTACTCCCATATCCCGCATCAATTGAATCAGGTTATTGACGTCCAGAATATCCGGGATGTTATTTACTGTCACTTCTTCGGCGGTAAGCAACGTAGCGCAGATAATCTGCAACACTTCGTTTTTGGCACCTTGCGGATGAATGTCCCCACTGAGCCTGTGTCCTCCTTCGATTACAAATGAAGCCATGTTTTAGGTGATTAGTGGTTAATGATTAATGATAATAATCTCCTTGCTTAGAATTTTCTTCTCTGATTATTATTTCTCTGGTTATTGTTGTTATTCGTACGCGGACGATAATTCTGGGCAATACGTTCAGACATCAAACGCAAAATCTCGTCATCCATCTGCAATTTACCTCCTGAGAATTCAGCCAGATCTTCAGCGATCTTCCGGTCGTCCACCGTATCTTTGTTCCAAGCCATATAATCTTTCTTCATGTGATTGCAGATAAGGGCTACCAGATTCTTCTTTTCGTCCCCTTCCGGAAACTCACATGCCTTTTTAATCAACACTTCCAGTGTACGGCCATAGTGGCGATAACGGATCTTAGTGCTCGGATAAGGAATCGAATCGGGTTTCGTCACCAGATTGTCCTTGCGGATAATCTCGTAAGGATAGTCTATATCCAGCTTAAAGTCTGACATAATGGCCAGATGATCCCACAGCTTATGTTTGAAATCGGGTACATCTCTCAAATGAGGAAACATGTTACCCATGATATTGATAACGGTATTGGCACAACGCTGGCGTTCGGAACGGTCTTGTATAGTCAATGCAAAATCGACCATATTCTGGATACTGCGCCCATATTCGGGCAGCGGCATTCTTTTCTGTTGAGTATTATACTGCATGTAGTTAAATTTTAATTTGAAAATAGAAAATCCAAAGGGTTGAAAAGTATCAAAGTAACTTCTTGGGTTGGGAAGCCACAAACTCTTTCAGATAGAAGGGCTCAAAATAAGCCACATCTTTATAATCATTAATAGCAATCGCTTTTTCGGCAAGTGGAAACATCATCTTTGCCAATGGATGGATGTCGTCAATAAAATGCGCGTTGGGATGCGTAATCTTTTCACGGCACTTTGCTGCCCCGTTCCCAAAGAAATAAACCGGGTGCTTCTCTAAAAACTCAAGATAAGAATTTTCGTCTACAATGTCGGCTGAAATCTCACGCCTCACATTCAGCGCACGGTCGTATATAGCCGCATATACCTCCATTCTCCGGGCATCGATCATCGGACAAATCAGTGCGTCTTCGGGCAATTCGTGATAAAGCAATACCGGTACACTCAGTACCTCCAGTGTAGGAATACCGATTAACGGGACATTACGCCCGTAACAAATGCCCTTTGCCATTGAAACACCGATACGTAATCCGGTATACGATCCGGGACCGCAACTGACGGCAACCGCATCCAACGGAATAGCATGACTATCGATGAAAGACAATGCTTCATCTACAAATACTCCCAACGAAACGGCATGTGAAGGCCCCTTAAGGTCCTCTTTCACAAAAATATTCTGCCCATCTTCACTCACAGCTACCGAACAAACAGCGGTAGAGGTTTCAATATGTAGGATACACGACATAATAATCAGATTATTAAATTGACGCAAATTTACATGATTATTTTCAGATTACCGCACCGAGATATAAATAAAGCGCATTTCCATTCAAAATCATTGCATTAAATTAAGTTTTTGCGTACTTTAGCAGACTATTTTATACAAGCAAAAGATAAATATAACAAGTTTTAAAATTAGAGATGAAACAGGCATGCTACTATATAATGCTGTTATTATTTGTAGAGTTGGCAGGTATCCCGACGACCGTACAAGCTACAGAATCAAGCGAAACGAAGCATTTTGCCGTTTTGTCAAATGACAGCCCGGCAGAAAAGTACAGTGACTACGGTACATCTGCAAAGGGGAAGTTCCTTCCCGACAGTTGTTACCTGTCACTCACTCAAGCACAAAAAGAAAAAGCACTCGCACGGCATGACTCACTAATCCGCAGCATAGAAGCAGGAAAAGCTCCGGAAAACATCAACATCGTCGAAATTTACCAGAACAGAGGGCATCTGTTGCGTTGTCTTCACCGATATAAAGAGGCTTGCGCAGCCTACGACCGATCAATGATCGTTTCCGACTCACTAATTAAGAAAGAGTATGGTGCACAGGTCGACTCCCTCCGCCAGAAACATGATGTAAATACATTATTACTTGAAAAAATAAATTTGCAGTCAGAAAAGCGTCAGGTAGCTTTCATCTTTGCCCTATGCATCTTGTTCATAGCTATCTGCATCAGCTTATATTACTACCAGACACTGGCCAAGACTCAAAGACTTCAAAAAGAGGTATTGCAACAGAGCATCAAAGCACAGGAGAGCGAAGAGGTGAAAGCATCTTTTATCAAATCCATCTGTCACGAAATACGTACACCGCTCAATTCTATCAACGGCTTCTCCGAAATATTAAGCGATGATTTCTCTACTCCCGAAGAACAAAAGGATTACCAGCTTATTATTCAGGAAAACACCCGTCTGCTCACCTCACTGCTCCATAGCCTGGTAGAAGTGGCCAATCTGGATAGCCTGACAGCAAGTCTCACACTGAAACCTATAGAAATAAACCACTATTGCCGTCTCGAAATGCAATATCTGGAAAAAACGGAAGGAAAACCGGAAATAGATTATCAACTCAATTTACCGGAGAACGATTATAAAGTCTATGCCCACCCACAATATCTCAGCTTATTGCTCCGGGCTTTGCTGAACAACGCCAATAAGTTTACGACTCAGGGGTTCATCAATCTCAGTTGCCGGAAAGACAGCAGACGGAAGATGCTGATGGTCAGTGTTACAGATACGGGATGTGGAATACCGACGGACAAGCACGAATATGTTTTCCGGCGCTTCACCAAACTGGATACTTTCAGGCAAGGAAGCGGATTGGGACTTTACCTTTGTAAACTGATCATCAGGCACATGCAAGGAGATATCTACATTGACAAGACGTATACGAAAGGATCCCGCTTTATATTTACCCTACCGATGGAGAACGCTAAGAAATGAAAAAGAAATACTACATCTGGATTATATTGCTATTCATTGTAACAATATCCCAAGCCGCCCCTTCGATCAAGGACAGTTTACAAAACATACTGCAAAAAACGAAAGAGCCTACTCAACGTGCCGAATTACTAATCAATATATTAGACCTGTCCGATTCCTCACCCGATGAATTGGAAATCGCCCGGAAAGTTTATACCGAAGGGAAGAAAGCGGACGATAAAATGGCCATCGGCGCATCTCTCAGCACACTCACCATTCACTATATGCAGGATCCGGAAAAGAAAGATTCACTTACCCTTCTGCTGAACGAAGCAGAAAAGTTGCTGGAAAACTCAGATGAAGAGGGACTTGCCACCTATTACAAAATGACTTATAAAGCCCGGCTCCTGCAACTTGCTCCCCGGGAAGAAAGGATAAAAGTCTGCAACCGGATACAGCAGGAACTGAACGACCGGAAAGAGTCGGAAACGCCTTATGAAAAGGCCGAACGTCTATTCCTCACCGGAGTGATCCATTATCTGTTAATGGCTATGACCGAAAATATAGATTATAAAAACGCCCTCCCCTATTGGGAAGAAGGATGGAATTTGGCAGAGGGTTTTCCACCTACTGCCCGCAAAAACTTTACAGGCAATCTATATATCATGCTAAGCGTGAGTTACCGCAGTCTGAAAGACAGCAAACGCCTGATGGAAGTATCTAACCAGTACTTGCAAAGACTGGATGAATATTTCAGTCGGGAAGATGTAATCCGCCGGCGCCCTTACTTCTACAAAAACAGTTTATATGTGCTGTGCTACCAGCAACTGATGCTAAACCATCAATTGATAGGGCGGCAGAAAGCACATGAATATTATCTGCGTTATTGTAACTACGTCCGTCACGGAAAAGGAGATGCCCTGTTACGCAATAAACTTTTTTTCTACGATTTAAGTCAAAGTTATTTCAGTAGTCTGGGCGAATATCCACAAGCACTCGCCTTTTGTGATTCACTGATCCAGATGGTAGAAACCGGTAAGGCTATCAATACGGCCTCGGTGACGCACTATAAGACCAAAGCCAAATTACTCCGGGAAATGGGACGTGCCGAAGAATCCTGTCAGGTTTACGACCGGGCTATGTTTCTGGCCGATTCACTGACCCGTAAAGAACAACTCGGCGAACTTGGAGAAATACAGGTAAAAAATGAAGTCGCACAACTGGAACTGGAAAAAGCGGACATTATTACCCGAATCAGGAACATTGCTTTTTACAGTACCATCCTACTGACTTTCGTTGTCATCGGCTTTACTGTTTATCTTTCAATCAACCTGAAACGTACCCGCAAACTACAAAAAGAGTTGCTACGCCAGACCCAAAAGGCTCAGGAAAGCGAACGAATGCAATCGAACTTCATCCGGTCGATGTATAACGATGTGCACATTCCTCTCAATCACATCAACAAACAGACTCAACTGATAGTAGGCACTTCACTTTCGCCCACCCAAAAGGCAGAATGTTCGGAACAGATAAAAAAGAGCTGCCAGCAATTGACTTCGCTATTGGATGAAATGCTCGAAAAGGCTTACCACGAAAGTTCAGCAGAAGCAAAAGATGCTCCGCCGGACCACGGCTCTTTCATTTAACAACCGCCTTCCTCCCTTGTCCCCCCCACAAAACCCTCCATTCGCACACAACGATGCGGAAGCAGCGCTTCGTTGTTTCTTTTTTAAGAAAGAATCCGACCGGCTATTACCGGAGAAGTGTAGTAGATTAACCATTGTCATACAACTCTTTATCCCATCCCGCATACCTGGGCTGATAAGCCCACATACCCGGGCTGATGAGCCCGCATACCCAGGCCGATGAGCCCGCATGCCCGGGCTGAGATAAGGATCCGACCATTTGCACTAAAGAGAGTAAGGGAAATGAAATGCTTTTAGAGAGATTAACGGATAAGAAATTGGACATATCCATTTGTTTTCCAAACCGTTACTGCTGAAATATCCCCTAAAACAGCGGGTGGAAGATGGAAGATGGGGGTGGAAGATAAATGGCATAAAAACCGCATCTTCCACCAATATACACATCTCACAATCAACGACATGCATTCTCAAAGGTGGAAGATGGAAGATCGAAACGTGTTTTTTGTATGAGAGGAAGGCGGAGTAAATGAAAGAGCCGTGCCGCCCGATTAAACAAAATGTCTTTTTTATCCATTTACAGCGGTTATCTTAAAATTATCCCGTATTTTTGCACAAAACTTTTGGTAATATGATACAATCCATGACGGGATATGGCAAAGCAACTGCCGAACTTCCCGATAAGAAGATTAATGTAGAGATAAAATCGCTCAATAGTAAAGCGATGGATTTGTCGGCACGAATCGCACCGGCATACCGTGAAAAAGAGATGGAACTCCGCAATGAAATTGCACGTGTGCTGGAACGTGGAAAAGTTGACTTCAGCCTCTGGGTGGAAAAGAAAGAGTGCGCAGAAGCCGCCACTCCCATCAACCAGGTATTGGTAGAAGGATATTATAACCAAATCAAAGCTATCTCCGAAAACCTCCACATTGCAGTACCCACTGACTGGTTTCAGACTCTGCTCCGCATGCCGGACGTGATGACACGTACCGAAACACAGGAGCTAAGCGAGGAAGAATGGGGAATAGTATATGCAACCGTCAAGGAAGCTGTTTCACATTTAGTAGATTTCCGTAAGCAGGAGGGTGCCGCCCTTGAAAAGAAGTTCCGTGAAAAGATTGAAAACATTCATCGTTTACTTGAATCGGTAACACCTTATGAAAAAGAACGGGTGGATAAAGTTAAAGAACGAATCACAGATGCGCTGGAAAAAACACTGAGCGTAGATTATGATAAAAACCGTCTTGAACAGGAACTGATTTACTACATCGAGAAACTCGACATCAATGAAGAGAAACAACGCTTGAGCAACCACCTGAAATATTTCATCAGTACCCTTGAAAACGGTAGCGGACAAGGTAAAAAGCTGGGATTCATCGCTCAGGAAATGGGACGTGAAATCAATACGCTCGGCAGCAAATCGAATCATGCTGAAATGCAAAAGATTGTGGTACAGATGAAAGATGAGCTGGAACAGATCAAAGAACAAGTGCTGAATGTGATGTAACAACGACAGATTATGAATTTAACAGAAAAAATAACTACCCCACCTCAAAAGGGTGAAGCCAAAGTCATCATCTTTTCTGCTCCTTCCGGATCGGGCAAGTCGACAATTATAAACTATTTGTTGGGCCAGCAGCTGAATCTTGCATTCTCCATTTCAGCTACCAGCCGTCCGCCACGAGGAAATGAAAAGCATGGAGTAGAATATTTTTTCCTCACTCCCGACGAATTCCGCCAACGCATTGCAAACAATGAATTTCTGGAATACGAGGAAGTTTATACCGATCGATTTTACGGAACTTTAAAAGAACAGGTAGAGAAACAGCTTGCTGCCGGCCAGAACGTAGTGTTCGATGTAGATGTGGTGGGCGGTTGTAACATAAAAAAATTCTATGGTGACCGTGCACTTTCACTTTTTATCCAGCCCCCTTGTATCGAGGAGTTACGTCGCCGCCTGATCGGGCGTGGCACAGATGCTCCCGAGGTCATTGAGAGTAGAATAGCCAAAGCCGAATATGAACTAAGTTTCGCTCCGAAATTTGACAAAGTAATCATCAATGATGACCTGGCAACAGCCAAGGCACAGGCATTAAAAGTGATTAAAGAGTTTCTGGGTATCGATGCGGAATAAGATCTGTGTTCTCTTATTTGTGATTATAGCATATGGAAAAAACTAAAACCGGAATCTTCAGCGGCTCTTTCAACCCGATACACATCGGACACTTGGCACTTGCCAACTATCTGTGCGAGTTTGAAGGGCTGGATGAAGTTTGGTTTATGGTCACTCCGCACAACCCCTTCAAAAAGCAAGCAGATTTATGGTCTGACGAGCTGCGCCTGCAACTGGTACAGCTTGCTATTGAAGGATATCCACGATTCCGTGCATCCGATTTTGAATTTCATTTACCTCGTCCCTCCTATACTGTCCACACACTCAACCGCCTGAAAGAAGTATATCCCGAAAGGGAATTCCAACTGATTATAGGCTCTGACAACTGGAAAGTATTTGACCAATGGTTCGAATCGGAACGTATTGTCTCAGAAAATAAAATACTCGTTTATCCTCGTCCCGGTTTTCCGGTAGATGCCTCACAACTACCCCCGAACGTACACTTAGCGCATTCTCCGATATTCGAAATCAGTTCCACCTTTATCCGTCAAGCTCTGGCTGCCGGAAAAGATGTGCGCTATTTCCTTCACCCGGCTGTGTACACGAAAATCAAAGCTATTCATTCCGCAAACGATGCAATGTAATCATCACAATTTCGGCCGGTGCCCCAATACGGATATTCTTGTTTGAAGTACCGATCCCATTGGTTACAATCATCGGAATTTTAGCTGAATTATATTTCAATCCTGTCAGGAACCGACTGCCATAATGCGAAGGAATGATGGGAGCATAGCCAAAAATACGTACCTGCCCTCCATGCGTGTGTCCGGCCAGCACCAAATCAGAATTAGCGACAGACACATCTTCGGCATAATCAGGAGTGTGTACCAACAGAATCACAAAATCCGATGAAGAGAGGGACAGAGTAGGAGAAACACCGTTATTGGCAAGATCAAACGGGTTACGTACACCGGCCAGAATAATCTGCTCACCATTACGCCTCAACGTGTCAAGCTGATGTTCAAGAGGGCGCATGCCATAACGCTTCATTTCACGGATAATCTCATCATGACAACGTTCATAGTCGTTATTTCCCATCACACCATAAGTACCCAACGGTGTTTTCACTTTAGCCAATGCCGCAAAAAGTTCGGGTACAAACTGACACCCTTCCTGGTAATCACCTCCCATCAACAATACATCGGCATGCTGTGCGTTAAGCAAACGTACCAGACTCTCCAGCCCTTTCTCCTTGAAAAGGCTTTTATAATGCAAGTCCGAAATAAAGGCGATACGGAAACCATCAAAGGCTTCGGGAACATCACGATGGGTGAACTCGTATCTTTTCACCCGGTCGATCCCCGGATAAACAGAAGATACACTGACAGCAGAACTGGTGATATTTGTTCCCCGGGCTACAACAGGCGGAATCGAACGCATTATCCCGGAAGAGGCAACCTGCCCCTTTTCTGCTGCTTTCCGTCTGGCAGAAAGTTTTTTGAGTCCGGAAGTATCAGGAGCAAACAACCGGGCCACTACATCGGAGCTGTCCGGACGAATGGAATCGGTATTCAATACCGGACGGGCAATCGGAGAAACCAGGTTTTTCTTTGATTTACAGGACGAAAGCAGCAATAAAAGTGCCGCCAATAAGTATATTGTTTTCTTCATATTCTCTAATATCAGGAGCGCAAAGATAGGCAAAAAAGCAAAAATATACATTTTTTTGCCCTATCTTTGTTCTCTTGAAACGAATTATATAGAAAAAGAGAATGGAAGAAGTAAGACGGAACTCGTTACAGGCATGGATACTTGCTGCCCGTCCCAAAACATTGGCAGGTGCCATTACCCCGGTAATGATTGGTTGTGCATTGGCTTATGCCGACGGAAAATTCAGTTGGATACCGGCATTAATCTGTTGTTTGTTTGCCGGCTTAATGCAGATTGCCGCCAATTTTATCAACGACTTATTTGACTTTCTGAAAGGTACCGACCGGGAAGACCGCCTCGGTCCGGAACGTGCTTGTGCACAAGGCTGGATTTCGGCGAACGCCATGAAGAAGGGCATATTCATAACAGTAGCCCTCGCCTGCCTGATTGGTTGTAGCCTCCTATTATATGGCGGCTGGGAATTGATCCTTGTAGGTGCGCTATGTGTATTATTTGCTTTCCTGTATACCACAGGTCCTTACCCGTTATCCTACAAAGGATGGGGAGACGTATTAGTCATCGTGTTTTTTGGTTTTGTCCCGGTAGGCGGTACTTATTATGTACAGGCCCTCAACTGGACACCGGACGTTACGGTTGCTTCATTGGTGTGCGGACTGATTGTAGATACATTACTGGTAGTTAATAATTACCGGGACCGGGATGCCGACCGGAAAAGCGGGAAAAAGACGGTTGTAGTTCGTTTCGGTGAACCTTTCGGAAGATATTTCTATCTGTTGCTCGGCATCATAGCCGCTTGGCTCTGTTTCTGGTTTTTATTCAGCGGACATTTATATGCGACTCTCCTACCTCAGTTTTACCTGTTTTTTCATATCCGGACCTGGAGAAAGATGGTACAGATACACAGCGGTAAAAAGCTAAACAGCATATTGGGCGAAACTTCGCGAAATATGCTGTTTATGGGGATCCTATTATCAATAGGACTGATTATAAACGGTTAACGTTTGCTATACATCCGTTCGTAATATTTCTGATAATCACCGCTGGTAACTTCTTCTACCCATTCCTGATTATTCAGATACCATTCAATTGTTTTCACAATGCCCACCTCGAATTTTGTTTCGGGATACCATCCCAAGGCATTGGTGATTTTCGTCGGATCGATAGCATAGCGCTGGTCATGACCCAGACGGTCCTTTACAAACGTAATCAAGTCTTCATTGATCCAGTCAACCGAGATTTCACCATCGGCATTCTTTTCTTTCTTCTTCAATACTTCACGATATTCGGGATGTTCCGACATCAGGCGGTGAATCGTCGCAATGGTCAACTTCACTATCTCAAGATTTGTTTTTTCGTTATGTCCACCCACATTGTACACTTCACCTTCCAGTCCTTCACGAACTACCAAATCGATAGCCTTGCAATGATCTTCTACGTACAGCCAGTCGCGCACATTGCTGCCATCACCGTACACCGGAAGTTTCTTGCCCTCAAGAATATTCTTGATAATAAGCGGAATCAATTTCTCCGGGAAATGATAAGGACCGTAATTATTTGAACAGCGGGTGATGGTCACCGGCATCTTATACGTATCATGATAAGCCATAACCACCATATCGGCACTGGTCTTCGATGCACTGTAAGGGCTATGCGGACAGAGTGGAGTTGTTTCATGGAAATACCCCTCAGCCCCCAGCGAACCGTAAACTTCGTCGGTGGATACCTGATGATAGCGTACTCCTTTACGCCAGGTAGGATACCCGTATTCATCCTTACCGGTCACCCATGCACGACGTGCCGCATCCAACAGGTTTTGTGTTCCCAAAATATTGGTCATCAAGAACAGTTGAGGATTCTCAATGCTACGGTCTACATGACTTTCGGCAGCAAAGTTAACTACATAGTCAAATTTATACTCACCAAAAAGACGGTCAGCCAGTTCACGATCACAAATATCACCTTTTACAAAAAAGCAACGTTCGTTATCAATGTCGTTTGCAATTGTTCCGAGATTTCCGGCATAAGTCAGTGCATCGAGCACTACCACTTTGATATCGCTGTGTTTAGCCAGAATATACTTCAGATAATTGGCACCGATAAATCCGGCAGCACCGGTTACAAGATAAGTTTTCATATTCTTTATGATTGATTTATTAATTTGCTAAGTCTATCAGATATTTACCATATTCGGTTTTTCCCAACTTCTCGCCCAGAGCTTTCAATTGGGATGAAGAAATCCATCCGTTACGCCAAGCTATTTCTTCAATACAGCTCACATAAAACCCCTGGCGGTTCTGAATAGTGGCTACAAAGTTGGATGCCTCAAGCAGGCTGTTGCAGTTTCCCGTATCCAACCAGGCAAAACCGCGCCCGAAAAGTTCCACTTTCAGCGTTCCCTCACCGAGATATAATTTATTCAAATCAGTTATTTCATATTCCCCCCGGACAGAAGGTTCCAGAGCAAGTGCCTTTTCCGTCACCGTGGCATCATAAAAATAAAGTCCGGGTACCGCATAGTTACTTTTAGGTACAGCCGGCTTTTCCTCTAACGAAATCACCTTTCCACTTTCATCGAACTCCACTACTCCGTAAGCACGAGGATCTTTCACATAATATCCAAAGATACAAGCTCCCTTCTCAAGAGTAGCCGCCCGGCGAAGCATGGCTGAGAAACCCTGCCCATAAAACAAATTATCTCCCAATATCAGGCAACCCGGTTCGCCATCCAGAAAGTCAGCTCCCAATACAAAAGCCTGAGCAAGTCCATTCGGCTGTTCTTGCACCCGATATGAAAAGGACATTCCAAACTCCTCACCGGTACCCAGAAGTTCACGGAACAACGGCAGGTCACGGGGAGTAGAGATAACCAGCACTTCCCGTATTCCGGCCAACATCAATGTAGAAAGCGGATAGTATATCATCGGCTTGTCATACACCGGCATCATTTGCTTCGATATGGCTTTTGACAACGGATAGAGTCGGGTGGCACTGCCACCGGCAAGAATAATTCCTTTCATATTTTGAACATTATGAGTTACGGGCTACAGGTTACATACTGTAATAAACAATACATAAGTATCTCGCACAGTTACTTGTAATTTGTAGCACATTGCTTATGGCTTACATCTCTCAAACCTGTGACAAAGAACGGAAAGAAATCTGACGTGACAAAATAAAAATACAAATTTATTAACCGGCCAGTTCAATCACTTCCAAATCCTTGAACACACCATTATCTATGGCAAAACGGACCATTGTACGTACTTTATGAAATCCGGACATTCCCGCAGCACCGGGATTGATATGAAGCATGTCCAGTGTCTTATCATATTTTACCTTTAATATATGCGAGTGTCCGCTGATAAACAACTTAGGTGGATGCACCAATAAGCTTCCCTTGACAGACGGGTCATAATTTCCAGGATATCCCCCGATGTGCTTCATCAGCACTTCGGCACCGTCCACCGTAAAACGATTCACCTGAGGAAACATCCGGCGAATTTCCTGCCCGTCAATATTACCATACACAGCACGGAAAGGGCGGAAAGCCGCCAATTTCTGCGCTACCTCCACTGAACCAATATCTCCGGCATGCCAGATTTCATCGCAAGTTTCAAAATATTGCAAGTATTTTTCGTCCCACCAGCCGTGTGTGTCGGACAATAAGCCAACTTTTGTCATACTTTCTTTGTTTATCTCTGCAAAGGTAACTATATTTGGGCAAACCTTATATGCAAATGGGAAACAAATACCAATACTTTAAGAGAGATATCAGTTGGCTGTCATTCAACTACCGGGTACTTCTGGAAGCTGATAACGATCGATTGCCACTCTACGAACGTATCAATTTTATCTCTATTTATTCTTCCAACCTGGAAGAATTTTATAAAATCAGAGTAGCCGACCACAAAGCTGTTGCCTCCGGCGTAACAGAAGGATCAGAAGAATCCCAGCAGTCAGCCAAGGTTTTGCTGGAAGAAATCAACAGGGAAGTGAACCGGCAACTGGAAGACCGTATCCACATTTATGAAAAGAAAATTATACCTGCATTACGCAAAAACCATGTCATTTTTTACCAAAGCCGTAACGTTGAGCCTTTTCACCAGCAGTTCGTAAAAGACTTTTTCCGCGAAGAGATATTTCCCTACTTGCAACCGGTACCGGTATCCAAAGACAAAGTGATCTCTTTTCTACGCGACAACCGGCTCTACCTGGCTGTCCGCCTGTTTCTGAAAGACACAAAGAAAGAAGATGCCAACCATTTGCAATACTTTGTAATGAAACTGCCATATAGTAAAGTGCCCCGTTTCATCGAACTGCCCAAACATGGGAAATATTATTACCTGATGTTTATCGAAGATATTATCAAAGCCAATATCGGTGTCATCTTCCCGGGCTACGAAGTGGACTGTAGTTATTGCATCAAGATATCGAGAGATGCCGACATCATGATAGACGATACCATCAGCAGCGTCGATTTGGTGGAGCAAGTAAAGAAAAAGATTAAAAAACGCAAGATAGGTGCCGTATGCCGTTTTGTATATGACCGTGCCATGCCTGACGATTTTCTGGACTTTCTGGTAGATGCCTTCCGAATCCAACGTGAAGAGTTGGTACCGGGAGACAAACATCTGAATCTGGAAGACCTGCGCCATCTGCCCAATCCCAGCCATTCTATTCCCCGGATGGAGAAACCTGTACCGATGAAACTGAACCGGCTGAATGATAAGGAGTCTATTTTCAGTTACGTAGAAAAGAAAGATCTGTTATTATACTACCCTTACCACTCTTTCGACCATTTCATTCATTTCCTTTACGAAGCCGTGCACAATCCCGAGACCCGGGAGATCATGGTGACGCAATATCGGGTAGCGGAAAATTCGGCTGTCATCAATACCTTGATTGCCGCGGCACAGAATGGCAAGAAAGTAACGGTATTTGTAGAACTCAAAGCCCGCTTTGATGAAGAAAATAACCTTGCCACTGCCGAAATGATGAAAGCCGCCGGCATCAATATCATATATAGTATACCGGGACTGAAAGTTCACGCCAAAGTGGCCCTTATACGTCGCCGTAGTTTCAACGGAGAAAAGATTCACAGCTATGCTTACATCAGTACCGGCAATTTCAACGAAAAGACAGCAACGCTATATGCGGACTGCGGATTATTCACCAGCAATCCGGTCATCGTACATGACCTTACCAACCTCTTCCGTACCTTGCGCGGCAAAGAAAATCCCAAATTCACCCGGCTGCTCGTGGCCCGTTTCAATCTGATTCCCGAACTAAACCGATTGATCGATAAGGAGATCGAACTGGCCGAGAAAGGAAGAGGCGGCAGGATCATTCTGAAGATGAATGCCTTGCAGGACCCTATCATGATCGACCGACTCTATGAAGCGTCACAAAGGGATGTAAAAATAGACCTGATTGTGCGGGGCATTTGTTGCCTGATCCCCGGACAGGAATACAGCCGTAACATACGTGTCACCCGTATTGTAGACAGTTTCCTGGAGCATGCCCGCATCTGGTATTTCGGTAACGCCGGACACCCCAAAGTATATCTGGGTTCACCCGACTGGATGCGCCGAAACTTGTACCGGCGAATAGAAGCCGTGGTGCCTGTCCTCGACAGTGAATTACGGGAAGAAATCGTCGACATGCTGCATATCCAGCTATCAGACAATCAAAAGGCCTGCTTCGTTGATGAAAAGCTGAATAACATATTCAAATTCAAAGCAAGTGCTGCACCGGTCAGGGCACAGTATACCTTTTATAATTACCTTAAAGAGAAGAATGAAACATTTCTGTAACATGTATGACATTTCTCTGCAATACGAAAATCCGTCCTTTGCAGCCAGAAATAACATACACATTTATGGAGACAATTTATCTATGTATCATTATCTTCCTATTCGTGCTTGCCGTATTCGATTTGATGGTCGGCGTAAGTAACGATGCGGTAAATTTCCTGAATTCGGCTGTCGGAGCGAAGGCGGCATCTTTCAAAACAATATTGTTTATAGCCGGTGCCGGCATCTTCATCGGGGCCTCCTTATCAAACGGCATGATGGACATTGCAAGACACGGCATCTACCAACCGGAACATTTCTACTTTGCCGAAATCATGTGCATCCTGCTTGCCGTAATGCTGACGGACGTCGTCCTGCTCGACGTTTTCAACTCAATGGGAATGCCTACCTCCACCACCGTTTCGATGGTATTCGAACTTCTCGGAGGTACTTTTGCCCTGGCACTGATTAAAGTGCACAACAGCGACACGCTGGGACTGGGAGATCTTATCAACACCGACAAAGCCCTGTCCGTCATCATGGCAATCTTTGTCTCAGTTGCCATTGCCTTCTTCTTCGGTATGCTTGTACAGTGGTTGGCACGTATGGTGTTTACATTCAATTATAAAAACAAGATGAAATACAGCATTGCCCTGTTCGGTGGCATTGCTTCCACTGCCATCATCTATTTCATGGTAATAAAAGGATTGAAGGACAGCTCGTTCATGACTTCTGAAAACAAGCAGTGGGTACAAGAAAATACAATGATGCTGGTAAGCTGTTTCTTCGTCATCTCTACCATCCTGATGCAGATATTACACTGGTTGAAAGTAAATGTATTCAAAGTAGTTGTCCTGCTGGGAACTTTTGCATTGGCATTGGCATTTGCGGGTAACGACCTTGTCAACTTCATCGGTGTACCTTTGGCTGGTTACTCTTCTTTTATGGATTATACAGCTAACGGAACCGCTGTAGGTCCTGATGGTTTCCTGATGACCTCACTGATGGGTTCAGCCAAAACACCGTGGTACTTCCTTATAGGTGCCGGAGCCATCATGGTATATGCCTTGTGCACCTCCAAAAAAGCACATGCAGTAATCAAGACTTCAGTAGACCTCTCCCGCCAGGATGAAGGAGAAGAGAACTTCGGAAGCACACCGATAGCACGTACCTTGGTACGCTTCAGCCTCACGCTTGCCAACGGCATTTCACGTATTACTCCCGAAAGCGCCAAACGCTGGATGGATACCCGCTTCCGGAAAGACGAAGCCATCATAGCCGACGGAGCAGCATTCGACCTGGTTCGTGCCTCTGTCAATCTGGTACTTGCCGGCCTTCTGATCGCCGTGGGTACTTCACTGAAACTCCCCCTCTCTACCACTTATGTTACTTTCATGGTGGCCATGGGTACTTCACTTGCCGACCGTGCCTGGGGACGTGATTCAGCCGTTTACCGCATCACAGGTGTGCTAAGTGTCATTGGCGGATGGTTCATCACAGCCGGAGCTGCTTTCACCATCTGTTTCTTCGTTGCTATGATCATCCATTTCGGAGGCAGCATTGCCATCATCGCACTGATCGGACTGGCAGCATTCACATTGATCCGCAGCCAGTTGATATACAAGAAGAAAAAAGAAAAGGAAAAAGGCAATGAAACCCTGAAACAACTGATGCAAGCTACAAGTAGCCACGAAGCCTTGTCGTTGATGCGCAAACACACACGTGAAGAACTGGGCAAAGTATTGGAATATGCAGAACAAAACTTCGAACTGACCGTCACATCGTTCTTACACGAAAACCTCCGCGGACTACGCAGAGCAATGGGATCTACCAAATTCGAAAAACAACTGATCAAACAGATGAAACGCACCGGGACTGTAGCAATGTGCAAACTGGATAATAACACCGTACTTGAAAAAGGACTTTATTACTATCAGGGAAATGACTTTGCCAGTGAATTGGTATACAGTATCAGCCGTCTGTGCGAGCCCTGCCTTGAACATATCGACAATAACTTCAATCCGCTGGATGCCATCCAGAAAGGTGAATTCGGAGATGTAGCCGAGGACATCACCTATCTGATCCAGCAATGCCGCCAGAAGTTAGAAACCAACAATTACAATAACTTTGAGGAAGATTTACGCCGTGCAAACGAACTGAACTCACAACTCTCACATCTGAAGCGCCAGGAGTTACAGCGTATCCAGAGCCAAACAGGCAGTATTAAAGTGAGCATGGTTTATCTGACCATGATTCAAGAAGCACAAAACGTAGTGACTTACACGATCAATCTAATGAAGGTAAGCCGTAAATTCCAAATGGAAACAGAAATCTGAAAACAAATATCCTCTTAAAATAAATAGGGCTGATTTCATTATTGAAGTCAGCCCTATTTATTTTAAGAGGATATAATCTTACCATTTAATCTCGGGGAAATAACTATTTAGGCAATTCCGGAGAGCACTTACCGTAATGGGCTTTACCAGCACCTCGGTTGCACCGGCCTCGATGGCATTATCCCGGTCCGAACTGAAGGCATAAGCAGTCTGCATGATGATAGGCAGGGTAGCTCCTTGTTGACGAATGATCCGGGTTGCTTCCAGTCCATTCATAATCGGCATCTTAATATCCATTAAAATAGCCCACGCTTCTTTTCCGTGATCACGGTATAAGTTCAGCATTTCTTCACCGTTCTTTGCCCATAGAATGTCGCATTTTTTACCGATAATAGCTTTAATCAATTTGAAGTTACTATCATCATCTTCGGCCACAAGAATAAGAGGACGAAGACTTTTTATTTCTTCATTTTCCATTTTATATAATAGGTTTACTTTTAATTCTACATTCAATCTTATTCGATTCAGCCCGCAAGGTATAAAAAAAAATCATAGTTTTGATTATCTTTGCGGCTAAAATTTAAAGAAGCGATATGATTTCAGTAGACGGATTGGCCGTGGAATTCGGCGGAACCACTTTATTTAGCGATATTTCATTTGTCATTAACGAAAAAGACCGCATCGCGCTCATGGGAAAAAACGGTGCCGGCAAAAGTACCTTGCTCAAAATTCTGGCAGGAGTACGCCAGCCTACCCGTGGCAGAATATCTGCCCCTAAAGAGTGCGTCATTGCTTATCTGCCCCAGCACCTGATGACAGAAGACGGACGGACGGTTTTCGAAGAGACAGCGCAAGCTTTTGCCCACCTTCACGAGATGGAAGCCGAAATAGAACGTATGAACAAAGAGTTGGAAACACGCACAGATTATGAAAGCGACAGCTATATGGAGCTAATAGAAAATGTGTCGACCCTCAGCGAAAAGTTCTACGCCATCGATGCCACCAACTACGAAGAGGATGTAGAGAAAGCACTGCTCGGTTTAGGATTCATGCGTGAAGACTTCCACCGGCAAACAAGTGACTTCAGTGGCGGATGGCGGATGCGCATCGAACTGGCAAAACTTTTATTGCAAAAGCCGGATGTACTTTTACTGGACGAGCCTACCAACCATTTGGATATCGAATCCATTCAATGGCTGGAGGATTTCCTGATCAATAACGGAAAGGCGGTAATTGTCATCAGTCACGACCGAAAATTCGTCGATAACATTACTACCCGCACCATCGAGGTGACCATGGGACGTATTTACGACTACAAAGTAAACTATTCCAAATACCTGGAATTGCGTAAAGAACGCCGCGAACAGCAACAGAAAGCCTATGAAGAACAACAGAAGTTTATCGCTGAGACAAAAGACTTCATCGAACGCTTCAAAGGTACCTACTCGAAAACACTTCAGGTACAAAGCCGTGTAAAAATGCTTGAGAAACTGGAAATATTGGAAGTGGACGAAGAAGACACATCAGCATTGCGCCTGAAGTTTCCACCTTCCCCACGTTCGGGAAACTATCCTGTCATTATGGAGGGAGTAGGTAAAACCTATGGTGACCATGTTGTTTTCCGAAATGCCACACTTACAGTCGAACGCGGAGATAAGGTAGCATTTGTCGGCAAAAACGGCGAAGGTAAATCAACGTTGGTAAAATGTATCATGAACGAAATAGAACATGACGGTACCCTGACGTTGGGACACAATGTGCAGATAGGATACTTTGCGCAGAATCAGGCATCGTTACTGGACGAGAACCTGACTGTATTCCAGACTATCGATGACGTGGCCAAAGGAGAGATACGTAATAAAATACGTGACCTGCTGGGAGCATTCATGTTTGGCGGACCGGAAGAGTCGATGAAAAAAGTAAAGGTGCTATCGGGAGGTGAGCGTACACGCCTGGCCATGATCAAGCTGTTGCTCGAACCTGTAAACCTGCTGATTCTTGACGAGCCGACCAACCACCTCGACCTGAAAACCAAAGACATCCTGAAACAGGCGCTGAAAGATTTCGATGGTACACTGATTGTAGTATCACACGACCGCGACTTCCTGGACGGGCTGGTGACCAAGGTATATGAGTTTGGCAACAAAAAAGTAACAGAACACCTGTGTGGCATTTATGAATTCCTTGAAAAGAAAAAAATGGATTCGCTGCGGGAACTGGAGAAATAAAATTGCCGCACCTTATCTTATTTAATATTTGATAACTAACATATGGTAACTTTTACCCGTTTAATTAAAACAGAGAGGTACAAACCCCATTTTAATCAACTAAAAAAGAAACTGTATGAAGAAATTAGTTTTCTGTGCTGCTTTTGTTGCAGCAATGTGCATGGCCGGTACTACTGCCCAAGCTCAGGACGTGAAAAAGAAAGAAGTCAAAAAAGAGCAATGTGACAAGAAAGACGGTAAAGCATGCTGTAAAAAGGAAGAAAAAGCATGTTGCAAAAAAGAAGCTGATAAGAAAACATCTGACGGATGCAAAGAAAAAGCCAATTGCAAAACTAAAACCGGATGTAAAGACGCCCAATGCACCAAAGACAAAGGAGGAAAGAAAAAATAAACGTTTCTGACGTTCTCTTCTGAAAAGACAAGTAGTTATCTGCTTGTCTTTTTGTTTTTTAAGTAACACTGTTTGTTTTTTACCCGATGATAGACTATCTTTGTGGCTCAATATAAAAATAAGAATGAGGAATAAACGGTACATACTCTCTTTTCTGCTCTTCATCAGCATTATTATGCTGGTGGTACCTGTCATTCCCCATCACCACCATGCCAACGGCGTGATTTGTATGAAAAACGACGTGACACCGGAACCCCAGTGTCCCAGACACCATCATCATCCGGGCAACGATTCGTGCTGCAATGACGGATGTATGACACGTCTCAATTCGCCAACCCCATCCGTACAGGCAGACCACAGCCCTCACTATCTGTTTACTGCCATCTTATTTACGGACCTTATCATAGAGAATTTATTCAAGCCCCAAGAGCGGCGTATTAAGAATTATTACGCCTACCGGGAATCTCTTCACAGCACGGTTATCAACTGTGCCTTCGGTCTTCGTGCCCCTCCATACCCTGTTGTATAGGCTTATAAGCCCTATTTCGTAAGGTTAGGAATCTACTGACCGTTGGTTTAAAATCAATGGGATATTCCTTTAAAACCAACGATGCCTTGTTTTTAAACCAAAGGCATTTGGTTTAAAACCTACACAGATATACTTCCCAGAATCATCAAAAGTAAAGAATTTATATTATCATGAAGAAACTTATCTTTATGGGAATCCTCGGATTGTTTATCCTGGGTTCCTGCAACAGTAAATCGGGTGGCAATCACGAAGGCCACGACCATGGAACAGAAGCACATGACCACGACCATGAAGGTGAAGACCACAATCACGAAGGCGAAGATCATGAAGGGCATGATCACGAGGGTGAAGAACACAGCCAAGGTACCGAACCGGCAGCCGGACACAGTGACGAGATCATCCTGCCGAAAGTAAAAGCTGAAGCAGCCGGAGTGAAAACAAGCGTCATCGCACCGGAAGCTTTTGAACAAGTGATAAAAACGAGCGGGCAAGTGCTGGCTGCACAGGGAGATGAATCCGTAGCGGTAGCTACTGTGGCCGGTGTCGTTAGTTTTCGCGGTAAAGTGACCGAGGGCATGAGTGTGGGCAAAGGCACTGCATTGGTGACCATTTCATCCAGCAACATTGCCGATGGCGACCCGGTACAACGTGCCCGCATCGCCTACGAAATATCCAAGAAGGAGTACGAGCGTATGCAAGCACTTGTAAAAAACAAAATCGTATCCGACAAAGAGTTTGCACAAGCAGAACAAAATTATGAAAATGCCCGTATCAGTTATGAAGCACTTGCCAAGAATCATTCGGCAGGCGGACAAGCTGTGGTTTCCCCTATTGCCGGATTCGTAAAGAATATCCTGGTGAAAGAAGGAGATTACGTGACCATCGGCCAGCCATTGGTCAGCGTTACACAAAACCGCCGTCTCTTCCTGCGAGCCGAAGTTTCGGAGAAATACTATCCGTCTCTGCGCACCATCGGTTCGGCCAATTTCAAGACACCGTATGATGATAAAGTATACGAACTGAAAGGATTGAACGGCCGCCTTTTGTCATTCGGCAAATCGGCCGGCGACAATTCATTTTACGTGCCGGTCACTTTCGAATTCGACAATAAGGGTGACATCATTCCGGGTTCGTTCGTTGAAGTATACCTGCTGTCGTCACCCATGGAAAACGTGATATCGCTTCCACGCACCGCACTAACCGAAGAACAGGGCCTATTCTTCGTCTATCTGCAACTGGATGAAGAAGGATATAAGAAGCAGGAAGTCACCCTCGGAGCCGATAACGGCAAGAGCGTACAGATACTTTCGGGTGTTAAAGCCGGTGACCGGGTAGTGACCCAAGGTGCTTATCAGGTAAAACTGGCTTCAGCAAGCAACGCAATACCTGCACACAGTCACGAACATTAAAAGATTTACGATTGGAAGATTTACAATCGAACGATTGAAATAAGTCCGGAAATCATAGGTTACAAACTATAAACAAAGAATATTGTGTTAAATAAAATCATACATTTCTCACTTCAGAACCGTATCCTGGTGCTTGTAGCCTCGGTACTGTTGCTGATTGGCGGAACTTATACCGCCATGCATACCGAAGTAGACGTGTTCCCCGATCTCAATGCCCCGACGGTGGTCATTATGACCGAAGCCAACGGTATGGCAGCCGAAGAGGTGGAACAACTCGTGACTTTTCCCGTAGAAACAGCCGTAAACGGTGCCACCGGTGTGCGCCGTGTACGTTCGTCTTCGACCAACGGATTCTCTGTCGTATGGGTAGAATTCGACTGGGGAACCGACATATACCTCGCCCGCCAGATTGTAAGCGAAAAGCTGGCCATCGTAGGCGAAGAACTTCCTTCGAATGTAGGTAAACCGACACTGGGACCACAGTCGTCCATTCTGGGTGAAGTCCTGATTATCGGATTAACAGCCGACTCGACTTCCATGCTCGACCTGCGCACCATTGCCGACTGGACCATCCGTCCGCGCCTGCTCTCTACCGGAGGTGTAGCACAGGTAGCCGTATTGGGAGGTGAATTGAAAGAATATCAGATTCAACTCGATCCGGAACGTATGCGTCATTACGGTGTATCGATGAACGAGGTGATGACCGTCACCCGGGGAATGAACCTGAATGCAAACGGAGGAGTACTTTACGAGTATGGCAACGAGTACATTGTACGCGGCGTACTTTCTACCGCCAAAGTAGATCAGTTGGGCAAAGCAGTGGTAAAAAGCATCAATAGCGTACCCGTAGTGCTGGAAGACATAGCCGACGTCCGGATTGGCCCGAAAGCTCCCAAACTGGGTACCGCCTCGGAAAGAGGAAAACCCGCAGTACTGATGACCGTCACCAAACAACCTTCCACCAGTACGTTGGAACTGACCGATAAACTGGAAGCTTCACTGAAAGACCTGCAAAAGAATCTGCCACCGGATGTAAAAGTATCTACCGACATTTTCCGCCAGAGCCGTTTCATCGAGAGCTCCATCAGCAATGTAAAGAAGTCACTCTTTGAGGGCGGCATCTTTGTAGTCATCGTCTTGTTCCTGTTCCTTGCCAATGTTCGGACTACGGTCATTTCACTGGTGACACTGCCTCTCTCACTGCTTGTCTCCATCCTTACCTTACACTTCATGGGACTGACCATCAATACCATGAGTCT
The DNA here is from genome assembly GCF_019633765.1 of Bacteroides sp. 11BF. Taxonomy (NCBI): domain Bacteria; kingdom Pseudomonadati; phylum Bacteroidota; class Bacteroidia; order Bacteroidales; family Bacteroidaceae; genus Bacteroides; species Bacteroides sp. 11BF. The sequence goes on along the minus strand of NZ_JAFKPJ010000002.1, from coordinate 57,235 downwards.
GGGAGGTATGGCCATCGCCATCGGTTCGCTGGTGGACGACGCCATTGTCGATGTAGAAAACGTATACAAACGGTTGCGTGAGAACCGCCTCCTGCCCGAGAGTGAACGCCTTTCGGTTATCCAGGTGGTATTCAACGCTTCCAAAGAGGTTCGTATGCCTATCCTGAACTCTACGCTGATTATTGTCGTCAGCTTTGTGCCTCTCTTCTTCCTTTCCGGTATGGAAGGACGCATGCTGGTTCCGCTGGGCATTGCCTTCATCGTAGCATTATTTGCATCGACGATAGTGGCATTGACACTGACCCCGGTACTTTGCTCTTATCTGCTGGGTAAAGACAAAGGGGACAAACTCCCGAAAGAGGCCCTCGTAGCGCGCTGGATGAAAGGAGGGTATGAAAAAGCACTGACTTGGGTATTATCCCACAAACGCGTAACTTTGGGAAGTACCATCGGGCTATTCATCATCGCTCTGGGATTCTTCTTCACTTTGGGACGCTCGTTCCTTCCGCCGTTCAACGAGGGGTCATTCACTATCAACATTAGTTCGTTGCCGGGTATCTCACTCGAAGAGAGCGATAAGATGGGACACCGTGCCGAGGAACTTCTGCTATCCATCCCCGAGATACAGACAGTGGCCCGCAAGACCGGACGTGCCGAACTGGACGAACATGCCTTAGGTGTAAACGTATCGGAAATAGAAGCGCCATTCGAACTGAAAGACCGCTCGCGTACCGAACTGATGGCGGATGTACGAGAGAAATTAGGTACCATCACCGGAGCAAATATCGAAATAGGACAGCCCATCAGCCATCGTATCGACGCTATGCTCAGTGGTACCAAAGCCAATATCGCCATCAAACTGTTCGGTGACGACCTGAACAAGATGTTCTCTCTGGGCAACCAGATAAAAGGGGCTATCGGCAACATTCCGGGCATCGCCGACCTGAACGTAGAACAACAGATCGAACGTCCGCAATTGAAGATCACCCCCAAACGGGAAATGCTGGCTAAATATGGCATTACTCTGCCGGAATTCTCTGAATATATTAATGTGGCATTGGCCGGTGAAGTGATTTCGCAAGTATACGAACAGGGTAAGAGCTTCGACCTGATTGTGAAAGTGGAAAACAATTTCCGTGACGAAGCCGAAAAGATACGCAACCTGATGGTAGACACACAGGATGGAAAGAAAGTGCCATTGAGTTACATTGCCGACGTAGTTTCGGCTATGGGGCCGAATACCATCAACCGCGAAAACGTAAAACGCAAAATCGTCATCTCTGCCAATGTAGCCGATCGTGACTTGCGAAGTGTGGTAAATGATATTCAAAAGCAGGTGGACGAACAAATCAAGCTCCCCGAAGGTTATCACATCGAATACGGCGGACAATTTGAAAGCGAGCAGGCAGCCAGCCGCACTCTGGCACTGACCTCATTCATGTCCATTGTAGTGATCTTCTTGCTGCTGTATCATGAGTTCCGCAGCGTGAAGGAGTCGGCGGTCATCCTGATAAACCTGCCTCTGGCACTGATCGGAGGTGTGTTTGCCTTACTGATCACAACGGGAGAAATCAGCATCCCGGCCATCATCGGTTTCATTTCGCTGTTTGGTATCGCCACACGTAACGGTATGTTGCTTATCAGCCATTACAACCACCTGCAACAGGTAGAAGGATTGGGAGTATACGACAGCGTTATCCGTGGATCACTCGACCGTCTGAACCCGATTGTAATGACAGCCCTCTCGTCCGCTCTGGCACTGATACCGCTGGCATTAAGCGGAAGTCTGCCCGGTAACGAAATTCAAAGTCCGATGGCAAAGGTAATCCTGGGCGGTCTGTTGACGTCGACTTTCCTGAACGGATTTATTATCCCGATTGTTTATCTGATGATGAACGGAAAAAGAAAATAATAAAAGGCCTCACTCCTGAGAGTGTGTCATCATGCACCACAGAGTTACCTTAATCTATTGATAACTTGATAGTCATCTGTGGAACTCTGTGATACTCTGTGGTGAATACGAATTTCGATATACCCTCAGAGATGTGAAGCCATAAACCCCAATAATCATATGAAACGAATAACCATACTTGCCGCCACCCTCTTTGCGCTATCCGGATTGCAGGCACAAACCGGTATAGACGGGGTACTGCGCAACATCGAAACCAATAATAAAGAGTTGCAAGCCAACGCACAATTGATTGCCTCACAGAAGCTGGAAGCCCGAACGGACAATAATCTGCCTGACCCTACCCTTTCGTATGCCCATTTGTGGAACAACAAAGATAAGAATAATACGATCGGTGAGCTTGTAGTCTCCCAAAGTTTCGACTTTCCGAGCCTGTATGCCACCCGCAATCAACTGAACCGACTGAAGTCCGGTGCTTTTGACGGGCAAAAAAATGTATTCCGCCAAAATATTCTGTTACAGGCTAAAGATGTTTGTCTGGATATCATCATGTTGCGCAAGCAACAACAGATACTGGCAGAACGTTTGCGAAACGCCGAGGAGCTATCTGCCATGTATGCCAAACGTTTGCAAACAGGAGATGCCAACGTGATCGAAACCAATAAGATCAATCTGGAACTGCTGAACGTGAAAACAGAAGCATCGTTAAACGAAACGGCCCTTCGGAATAAAATACAGGAGCTGACGGCACTGAACGGAAACATACCGGTCGTGTTTGAAGACTCCGACTATCCGGCTGTTATCTTTCCTACCAATTACGAAGAACTGAAAACGGAAGTTCTGGCATCGGACTACACACTGCAGGCTCTCAACAGTGAAAGTGCCGCCGCCCGCAAACAAATCTCAGTCAACAAATCGCAATGGCTTCCGAAGCTGGAACTGGGATACCGTCGGAATACCGAATCGGGCGAGCCTTTCAACGGAGTTGTCGTAGGTTTCTCATTCCCCCTGTTCGAGAACCGCAACAAAGTGAAGATAGCCAAAGCACAGTCACTGAACATCGACTTGCAACGGGCCAATACTTCGGTACAGGTGGAATCGGAACTGACACAACTTTACCGCGAAGCCCACACACTACGTACTTCAATGGAAGAATACGAGAAAACCTTTCAGGCACAACAGGATTTATCTTTGCTGAAACAAGCACTGACAGGCGGACAAATCAGTATGATAGAATATTTTGTAGAAGTATCGGTAGTATATCAGAGCAAACAGAACTATCTGCAACTGGAGAACCAGTATCAGAAGGCCATGGCAAAGATATATAAGAATAAACTATAAGAGTTGAGTTGCCCCCCTTTTCACCACAGATTACGCAGATTAACATAGATTGAATTGCAGGCTGTTGATTATCAAAATGAATTATCTATGAGAATCTGTGTAGTCCGTGGTAAAAAAGACTTTTGACACCCCAACTGAAAGTCCGTCAGAATATCCGATAAGATAACTGGAAGTTCAGTACGGGATAAGCCTTAAAGTTTTTCAGGAATTTATTGAAACGGCTCAGTTCCTGGTCAACCGCATCTTCCACGATCTTTCCGGTAGTTGCTTCAATCTTCGGATTGCCATGGAACATAGCTCCCAATTCGAACTTGAAACCTACGCGTGAGTGAGCCACCGAACGCCCGAATCCGAGTCCGACGTAAGGCTTCACGGCATTGGTTTTCAGAGCAGCTTCCACACGTCCGTCCGCTCCCGGCTCGATGATAATATCTCCCACCTCAATCCGTTCGTCTGTCTCACCCGACACTTTCAGGATGGACGATGTTCCGAAAAGCAGTCCGGCAGTCACATGGAAGACTGATCTTCTGAACGGGAAATAATCGAGCAACACCATTCCGTTTGCCATATTTGCTTTGGCCTTCAAAGGAACCGTATAATATCTATCCGGATCCTCATTACCGACACGGGCATTTGCCGGCAACGGACCTTCATAGGTTCCGTCATAATCATAATTATAATTGAACTTCAACAAAGAGAATCCGGCACGAAGTCCCAGATAATCGTTCAACGGAGCGGCCACCTGCAATCCTCCTCCCAGTGTTCCCGCATTCAGCGAAACAGATAAATGACTGAAAGGTTTTACCCTTTCCGTACCAGTCTGAGCCATAGCTGGGACACCTATACTAAAAGCAACCAGCCAGACCAAAAGATGATAAAAGTTTGTTTTCATTAATAAGCTTGTTTGTGTGAATATTGAGTGAACTATCATAATGTCCGTATGTCCTCGGGCAAATATCCGCTTCGGATACGCCACTCTTGCGGATAAAGATTATTGGCACGATTGCCGATGTTCTTCACAAATCCTAAAGGTGTCTTTTTATAAGTGACCAGCACGTATCCTCTGGGAACAGTGGGCGAGAGAGTGATGGCTTCTTTCCGCAGATAGGCAATGGCTTGTTCGTAAGTCAGCTCTTCGGTCGGGAAAAGCGATGTTTCCAGCAGACGGCTCATGGCAAGCCCATGTGCCGGAATCAGATCTTTCCCTTTGACTTCGGCTACTTCCGTGCCTGCCTGGACAATGCGGAGAGACGAACGAAGCATAGCTAAATCATCCAGAAAAAGTGCAGGAAAAGCAGTAATCACAGCACCGTTCACCAACAAATCATACTTGTCGGAAGTTGGCAACCAGCCTCTGGCAACGGCCAGATTCTCTTTGGATACCGATGAAGCAGCCGTTTCACCTTTCGGCTTCTTTTTCTTCGGAAAATGGAAGCCTCCATCCGTTTCTTCTGCTTCTTCCGGCTTGCGAAGCACGGCGAGGAAAAAACCTTCTCCCTGTGTTTTATGAGGCAGGAAGCGGTAGACAGGCGCATCGGCCCCGACGAGCAAACCACCGGTAATGTTCCACTCTTCGGGAACGGCAAGCGGCAGCGGTTCTGCTCCGAATTCCTGCCTGATCCAGGCAATGTTCTCTTCGTCTTCCCGAGTATTATAGGTACAGGTACTGTAAATCAAGATTCCTCCCGGTTTCAGACAAGGCCAGATGTCGGTGATAATCCTGCGTTGGCGTTGCCAGCAGATTTCCACGTTTTCAGGGCTCCACTCTTCTATGGCACCGGGATCTTTACGAAACATCCCTTCACCCGAACAGGGCACATCAGCCAATATGACATCGAAGAAGGAACCGATCCGCGAAAAATCAGAAGGGTCATTATTGGTAACCACAACATCGGGATGTCCCCATTTCGTCAGATTCTCTGCTAATATCTGCGAGCGGTTACGGATGACCTCGTTGGCCACTAACAGGCTCCCGTCCGGCAACAGGCTGCGGGCATGAGTAGACTTCCCCCCGGGAGCGGCGCAGAGATCGAGCATTTTCACCGGAGCCGTGACATACCGGCGCAACACCTGTTCCACAAACATCGACGAGGCCTCCTGCACGTAATAGCATCCGGCATGAAAAAGGGGATCGAAGGTGAACGTCAGCCGCTGATTGAGATAATATCCTCCTGCCGCCCAGGGAATGCGCCCTGAAATGGAAGAACAGGACAGCGAATCAGTAAACTTGCTGTTCAGCCGGACACTAACAGGCGGCTCTTGCTCCAATGCAACGGATAATTTCTGATACTCTTCATCCCCCATCAGCGCACGGGTCGATTCGATAAATGATATAGGTAATTTCATTCTCCTTTATTATAAGATATAAAACCGATCGGATTACGGGATTTCCCGTCCGGTCGTTTGTCATTGACCTGCAACTCGGCAATTGCCTGATTAATCAATTCTAATTGCATCCTCGTATCTTCATTGATGTCATTGTAATCGGCAAATGCCTCTTCTACATATTCTTTTAATTCTTTGATTTCATTTTGCAACCTGGTGATATCATTCACCGGAAGAGCCGAAACCAATTGGCGGACAGCCACAAAAGCGCGCATGATGGAGATATTCACTTCGATGGCAATATCACTGTTCAACACCCCGGAAAGCATGGCCAGCCCCTGTTCGGTAAAAGCAAAAGGAAGCTTGCGGGTACCTCCCCAACTTGATATCACAATTTGTGACTTCAAGATTTCCCATTCTTCCGCATTCAATTGGAACATAAAATCGACAGGAAACCTTTTACTATTCCTCTTTACTGCCTGATTCAGAACACGAGTTTCTACCTGATACAACCCTGCCAGATCAAAATCCAGCATCACTTTCTGCCCCCGTATCTCGTAAATCTTGCTCTGTATGATTTGTAGCTCCATCACTTTTGTGTATTAATAGCTGCAAATATCAAAAATATTTCGTCTCTTTGCAACTTTCTGCGCTATGAACTACGTCTAACAGACAAATAAACAAAAACAATTAAAAAACAACAGTAATATGAAACGTATCTTTATCGCTTTGATGGTAGCTATGACCTTCTGTTCGCTGGCAATGGCACAGAACCAAACCATCACCCAAAACAACAATGACTCTTCAGACTCTACCTTCGTTGCTGAATACACGGACATTGTGGACAGCAGTACCGTAGACACCGACTACCAGAGCAGCAGCTTCGATTTCGGAAACGAATTTCCGTTCAATATGGGCAAAGGAGCTATTAACGGAGGTATACTGACAGGTTTAATAGTCGTCATACTGATATTCGGATTCCCTTTCTTTATCGTATTCGTTGCTTTCTACTTCCGATACAAAAACCGGAAAGCAAAGTACAAGCTGATGGAACAGGCACTGGCAACCGGGCAACCCCTGCCGGAAGGAATCTTCAAAGACAGCCTGCCACAGGACTACCGGACGAAAGGCATCAAGAACATCTGTACCGGAATCGGACTGTTCATCTTCCTTTGGGCCATCACAGACGAATTCAGCATAGGATGTATCGGATTGCTGGTGTTGTTCACCGGAATCGGGCAGTGGATCATCTCACGCAACCAGCAGCACGGACGCCCGGAAGACCCTTTCACAACTCCTACACACAGAGACGAAACCCAGAATGAACAGAAATGAGCCAGCTCAATGATATATCGTTAGTCGCACAGGTCGTGGTGTTCAGAAACACCAGGGCCTTCGACCAATTGGTACAGAAGTATCAGTCGCCCGTCCGGCGCTTCTTCCTGAACCTGACCTGCGGCGACAGCGAACTGAGCGACGACCTGGCACAAGATACGTTTATAAAAGCCTACACAAACATCGCAAACTTTAAAAACCTTTCAAGTTTCTCAACATGGCTTTACAGAATTGCTTATAACGTATTTTATGATTATATTCGCAGCCGAAAGGAAACAACGGATCTGGATGCCCGTGAAGTGGATGCTGTCAACAGCACCGAACAAGTGAACGTGGGCGAACAAATGGATGTTTACCAATCACTCAGAACGCTGAAAGAAATAGAACGCACCTGCATCACTTTGTTCTATATGGAAGATGTCAGTATAGAAAAGATTGCGGGAATAACGGGATGCCCGGTAGGAACGGTCAAATCGCACCTGTCGAGGGCTAAAGACAAATTGGCAATTTACTTAAAACAAAACGGTTATGACGGAAACAGATGATAAACTCCTGAAGCAATTCTTCAGCGAGCAAAAACAAGAAGTAAAAGATAATGGGTTCAGCCGCCGCGTCATGCGTAATCTACCGGGACGAAACCACCGGTTGATCCAGATATGGGGAACGGTCTGCACAGTATTGTGCGTCATCCTGTTCTTCGCCTTCGGAGGTCTGCAAGCCACTATCAGTACGCTGCGCGAAGTTTTTGTATCCATGGTACAACACGGGCTTACGGCGGGATTCGATCCGAAATCTCTCTATATCGCCATTCTGGTACTCGCTTTCTTCGGAGCACGCAAGGCATGGTCTATGGCTTGATGCGGAGATAATCCGGAAGCCGTACAGAGATTTGTGCGCAACAGCCCTAAAAAACAGGTAAAAAACTTGCTTTCAGGATCAGGATGCGTTATCTTTGTAAACAAGATACATACAATATATTCAATTTAATATGAGGTAAAAGGGAAGAGTTGCAACTCTTCCCTTTTTTTATGGTATCACCGGCAGATCTTCCGGAAGACGGTGCGTCCGGAGGAAACAGACGGTGTCTTTCGGTCCGGAAGACGGTGTATTCCTGCCAAAAGCAGTAAGCTTTCGCCCCCGAAGCCCGGCTCTTCCACCCGATAACATCAGGAGTAAATCAATTATCTCCTGATGTTATCAAGCATTACTCCTATTCTTTCCCGAAAAAGCGACCCACTGTTAATATATACTAAATCTGCTCTTGACAAAAAGAAGCCAAGAACAGAGATATTGTATCTTTGTTTCCTTGTAAACTAAATAAAGACTGAGGTTTTGAAATTATACGTTTTAATAATAGCGACCATTCTCTCTATAGGCACTGCCCGAACACAGAATATTGACAGCCTGCTGATGCAGCGGGAGGACACTACACAATTTATTCGAAGCGACTCCCTTGTCATGCAGTTCCTCGAGTACTCTAACATCCCTATCACTGACAACAATAAGGTGAAACTTATCAAAAGCGGGCGGGAGAAATTTGAAGACTTGTTCGAAGCCATCCGCGGAGCGAAGCATCACATTCATCTGGAATATTTCAATTTCCGTAACGACTCCATAGCCAATGCACTGTTCGACCTGCTCGGCGAAAAAGTGAAAGAGGGTGTCAAGGTACGGGCATTGTTCGATGCATTCGGTAACTGGTCGAACAACAAGCCGCTCAAAAAGAAGCATCTGAAAGCAATCCGGGAGAAAGGAATCGAAATCGTAAAATTCGATCCGTTCAAGTTCCCGTATATCAATCATGCAGCCCATCGTGACCATCGGAAGATTGCGGTCATCGACGGAAAAATAGGATATACGGGCGGAATGAATATTGCGGATTACTACATCAACGGGCTGCCCAAGATAGGTACCTGGCGCGATATGCACATCCGGATCGAAGGCGACGCGGTGAATATTCTGCAAGAAATCTTCCTCGACATCTGGAACAAGACTACCAAACAAAACATCGTGGGCGAAGAATATTTCCCGAATCATCCGGAACGTGCAGACAGTTGCAACACAATCATCGCAATCGTAGACCGCACTCCCAAACGGAACTCCCGAATGCTGAGCCACACGTATGCCATGTCTATCTATGCCGCGCAACACGATGTACGCATCGTGAATCCATACTTCGTTCCGACTTCATCCATCCGCAAGGCCCTCAAAAGGGCACTGAACCGGGGAACAAAAGTAGAGATCATGATTTCTTCCAAATCGGATATCCCTTTCACACCGGATGCCTCGCTTTATGCCGTGCAGAAACTGATGAAAAAGGGGGCAAATATCTATCTGTACAACGGTGGATTCCACCACTCAAAGATCATGATGGTGGACGATCTGTTCTGCACCGTAGGTACAGCTAACCTGAACAGCCGGAGCCTGCGATACGATTATGAAACGAATGCCTTCATTTTCGACAAGAACATCACTCAGCAGTTGAATGACGTTTTTGAAGCCGACACCCTGCATTGCACCCGCCTGACTCCAGAAATGTGGAGACAAAAATCGGCCTGGAAAAAGTTTAAATGTTGGTTTGCGAACTTATTCACACCGTTCCTGTAAGTTATTCGGGCTGTTTTTGTAACTTTGGCAGGAATTTTTAGTAACTCAAAAAGTATAACCATCCATATGAAACAATATTTAGATCTGCTCAACCGGGTGTTGGCAGAAGGAACAGAAAAAGGTGACCGCACCGGAACGGGAACCATCAGTGTCTTCGGACACCAGATGCGTTTCGACCTGGACGAAGGCTTCCCTTGCCTCACTACCAAGAAACTTCATCTGAAATCGATCATTTACGAACTGTTGTGGTTCCTGAAAGGAGACACAAATGTGAAATATCTGCAGGACCACGGTGTACGCATCTGGAACGAATGGGCGGATGAGAAGGGCGACCTGGGACATATTTATGGTTATCAGTGGCGTTCGTGGCCCAACTATGACGGCGGATTCATCGACCAGATCAGTGAAGCGGTGGATGCCATCAAGCACAATCCGGATTCACGCCGCATCATCGTCAGTGCCTGGAACGTCGGTGATCTGGATCACATGAACCTCCCTCCCTGCCACGCGTTCTTTCAGTTTTACGTAGCGAATGGACGATTGAGCCTGCAACTCTACCAGCGCAGCGCCGATATCTTCTTGGGTGTACCGTTCAACATAGCCTCCTATGCACTGCTGCTACAGATGATGGCGCAAGTCACCGGTTTGAAAGCGGGAGAGTTCATCCACACGCTGGGTGATGCGCATATCTACCTGAATCATTTGGAACAGGTGAAACTGCAACTTAGCCGGGAGCCCCGTACATTGCCGCAGATGAAAATAAATCCGGATGTGAAAAGTATCTTCGACTTCCAGTTTGAGGATTTTGAATTAGTAAACTACGATCCGCACCCGCACATTGCAGGGAAAGTTGCGGTATAACATAACTCCACCGGACTATGAGTAAAATTAGCATTATTGCCGCTGTAGACCACCGAATGGCCATAGGATTTCAAAACAAGCTTTTATTCTGGCTGCCCAACGACCTGAAACGTTTCAAGGCACTGACCACAGGAAACACAATCATAATGGGACGAAAAACTTTCGAATCGCTTCCTAAAGGAGCGTTACCCAATCGACGGAATGTGGTACTCTCTTCCAATCCGGCAACCGAATGTCCCGGAGCAGAGGTGTTCACTTCGCTGGAAGCCGCTTTGAAAAGCTGTCAGGAAGAAGAAAAAGTATACATCATCGGAGGAGCAAGTGTCTACCGCCAAGCCATGCCTTTGGCCGACGAACTGTGCCTGACCGAAGTTGATGACACAGCTCCGGAAGCAGATGCCTTTTTCCCGGCTGTAGATACAGCCATATGGCACGAAAAAAGCAGAGAAGTCCATCCTGCGGATGAGAAACATCTCTGCTCATATGCTTTCGTAGATTACGTTCGGGGATAAACTTAATCCTCGTCCGTTTCTACCATGATCGGCATTTGCCGCTTGATAGCTTCATGGAATGAAATAAGCGTCTCCGTACGAGCCAATCCCAACGGTTGAAGTTTATCATGGATCACACTCAGAAGGTGATGGTTGTTCCTTGCGTATATCTTGATAAACATATCGTATTTCCCGGTGGTGAAATGGCATTCCACTACTTCCGGAATCGCTTCCAAAGCTTTGGTCACAGAATCGAACGACTCAGGATCTTTCAGATAAATCCCAATATAAGCACATGTCTCATATCCAATCTTCTCCGGGTCGATAACATACTCCGAACCTTTCAATATACCCAGATTAGTCAACTTCTGTATGCGTTGATGAATAGCCGCACCCGAAACGTTGCACGCTCTTGCCACTTCCAGAAACGGAATGCGGGCATTGTCGGCAATCAACTTCAGAATCTGCTCGTCTAAAGTATCTAATTGATGATGTCCCATTTTAAATCAATTTGTTTTAATATATCAATCACTAATGCAAAGTTAGTTATTTCCCCGGCAATAAATACTATGGTTTATTACTTTTATTTGTAAAAATAGAATAAATCGGCAATAGTTCGTACCTTTGTAAAAACAATAAATTCACACGATATGAAGCTAATATTGACCTTATTCACCTGTCTTTTCGTGACAGGATGTGCATACGCACAAAACTTTTCGGACTACTTTACGAACAAAACACTGCGCGTCGATTATCTTTTCACCGGAAATACGGAAAAGCAATCAATTTGTCTCGACGAACTTTCGGAACTGCCCACATGGGCGGGCAGACGGCATCATCTTGCAGAATTACCACTGGAAGGAAACGGGCAAATTGTCATGCGTGATGTGGAAAGTGGAAAAGTTATCTATACCACTTCGTTTTCCTCACTATTCCAGGAATGGCTGGAGACAGACGAAGCTAAAGAAGTAACCAAAGGATTTGAAAATACTTATCTCCTGCCCTACCCTGTAAAACCGGCGGAAGTAGAAATCACGCTGCGCAACAACAAACACGAAGTAAGCGCAAACCTGAAACATATCGTCAAGCCCGATGATATCCTGATACATAAAAAAGGACTCACACACATCACCCCACACAAATATTTGCTGAAAAGCGGAAACGAAGAACAATGTATCGATGTGGCAATCCTGGCCGAAGGATATACCACAGCCGAAATGGAAACTTTCTATAAAGATGCAGCCGTGGCATGCGAAGCACTATTTTCGCACGAACCGTTCCAGTCTATGAAGAACCGTTTCAATATCATAGCCGTAGCCAGTCCTTCCGCAGACAGTGGAGTCAGTGCTCCGAAACAGGGAGCATGGAAACATACTGCCTTCGGTTCGCACTTCGATACTTTCTACTCTGACCGCTATCTGACTACCAGCCGTGTAAAAGCAATTAACGACGCATTGGCAGGCATTCCCTATGAACATATCATAATCCTCGCCAATACAGAGCAATATGGCGGAGGCGGCATCTACAATGCTTTCACATTAACCACCGCACATCACCCCAATTTCCGCCCGGTAGTGGTACACGAGTTCGGACATAGTTTCGGTGGTCTGGCCGATGAATACTTCTATGACGAAGATGTGATGAACGGCCTCTATCCACTCAATATCGAACCATGGGAACAAAACATAACCACACGTGTCAACTTCGCTTCCAAATGGGAAGATATGCTCACTAAAGACACCCCGGTTCCGACTCCGGTAGCAGATAAGGCCAAATACCCCACAGGTGTATACGAAGGAGGAGGTTACTCAGCTAAAGGTATCTATCGTCCGGCATTCGATTGCCGCATGCGCACAAATGAATATCCCACATTCTGTCCGGTTTGCCAGAGATCCATCAAACGAATCATAGAATTCTATACAGGTAAATAAGATCATCTCAAACAAACGAAAAGGAATACATTAACCACTGTACGAATTACACAGACTTCACAGGTCTTATCGGGATTATCGACTATTTCAATCTTTATATCTGCATGTGAGTCTGTGTAATCGACCATACAGGAGTTACGATATCGCCACTAAATACATACAGGCAACCCATACAAGTCCCGAGGGATATTAGTCCTATAAGGGCTGAAAGCGATAAGCCCGGGGTATCTCATAAAAAAAGGCCGTCTAAAACAAATCAGACGGCCTTTTCTATGTATAGAATAACTTATTCGCGAGCTCTCGCAGAATAGTTAATTTTCAGTGCATAAGCTTGACGAAGAGCCTGTTTAATATCGGTAACGATACCCATTTTTGTATCCTGGTCAATTTTCAAAGACACAGTCATAAAGGGTTGGTCTTCCTCTTTCATACTTGAGCGCTCGTTAGTTACGTAAGCCTGAATTTCGTCAACTTCAGCATATGCGTCATTCAACTGGATACGGCTTTCAGACCCCAGTTTTTTACGAAACTCTGCTGTCGGTTTACCTACATAGATAAACGTAACCAAAGATTTCTTTTCAAGCTTTTCCAACTCAGTACCCTGCGGAATCTTAAACTCAACCTTCAAAGAAACTTCACGCATTGTTGTTACAATCATAAAGAAGAACAACAATGTAAAGATCAAGTCAGGTAGAGAAGAAGTATTCAGCGTAGGCATCCCGCGCTTACCTGTTTTATTAAATTTTCCCATTAATTATTCTTTTTAACTCCTTTAGGTTCAGCCTCAGAGATCTTCTGAGGAAAAATTTCACGAATAGCTTTCTGCTGATCTTCATTCAACTCAGCATAATTCTTCTGCCACTTTTCCTGAGCCAATTCATCTCTTAACTCGTTGTAAGCAGCAACCAGCTCATTTTGAACATCAAAATAGGCCTGATAAGAAGATCCGCGGTCACTCTGCAAAGAAATTACATGATTCTCCGTAACCATGGTATTACCAAAGAAAGGCACATCTTTCGCATGTTTTTCCGGTAATTTTTCATCGTTATATGGATTGGCAATGAATTCTTTGGCTTTTTCCCTCAATTGCTTCACATCAACAACTTCGCCACCGCACATCAACTGATTCTGAAAGTTCAGAAAAATCTGCAGAACGTTACGATCCTTAACAACGATGTCATTGTCAACCTGATCCTTATCGGGAGGTGGAGGCAATTGTCTTGCCAAACCACGGTCAGTATCCATAGATGTCGTAATCAAGAAGAAGATAAGCAATAAGAATGCAATATCCGCTGTTGAACTTGAATTAATTTCAGGAACTTTTCTATTTCCTTTTGCCATTGTAGTTACTGTATTTTATTGAGTTTCCTCAATTAGTTATGATAATTTCTTTTTAATACTACTTCCGATGATAGCAACAACTGTTACCAACAACAAGAAATAAATACTGTAAAGGAACATATCAGTCAGTTTCAACCAGAAAGGAACATTGTCAGTTCCTTCATATCCCTGAATTGTCAGTGTTTCACCACTACCCATAGACCATGCTACAACCAATACAAGAACAAGAAGAATAAGTCCGAGCAATGATCTGATAGCACCCTTAGGATTGTCTTTCAAAGCAGAACCGAACTGGAAGATAGCAGCAACAACAGTTGCAACTATAGCAATGCCAAACAGACCGTACATCAGGTACAGCAAGGCATCTGTGTTTGCAGGATTATCCATGTCGTATACAAGCGGAGTTTCCATTTGTCCACCAAAATAGAAAAGACCCAATACGATCACGATAAGAGCAAACATCGCGTATAGTACGTAATACGATACTTTATATGTTAACTTACTCATCTCAGATTATTTTTTGTATTTCAAGTTATATTTGATTACCATGTCAAGCAAAGAGATAGAAGAGTCTTCCATTTCGCTTGTAAGAGCTTCAATTTTAGCAAGGATGTAGTTATAGAATACCTGAAGGATCAAAGCTACAACCAAACCGAAGATAGTAGTAATCAAGGCAACCTTCATACCACCAGCAACAACTGTCGGAGAGATATCACCCTGCTGTTGGATTTTATCGAATGCCATAACCATACCTACTACAGTACCCAAGAATCCCAATGACGGAGCCATCGCGATGAACAGTGTGATCCAAGAGCATCCTTTTTCAAGGTAACCAGCCTGAACGCCACCATAAGATACTACAGATTTCTCAACCACGTCGATGCCTTGGTCGATTCTCATCAAACCTTGATAATAGATAGAAGCAACAGGACCTCTCGTGTTACGAGCGATATCTTTAGCAGCTTCAACATCACCTTTTTCCAAAGCAGCTTCGATAGAAGACATAAATTTCTTTGTGTTGATTTCAGCCAAGCTCAAGTAAATGATACGTTCAATACAGAAAGCCAAACCAATAACCAATGCGATAGCAACCAAACTCATGAAAGATGCAGTACCTTCGATGAATTTTACTTTAATTTCTTTGTGGATACCACCTTCTTCTTCAGCACCAGCAAGAGGAGCAGAAGCTTCAGCAGCCTCAGCTACAGCGTCAGCAACCGGTTTGTCTGCTGCAGGAGCAGCTTGTTCGGTAGCAGCAGCATCCTGAGCCTGAACGAGTTGAGTTGAGCCAAATGTTAAGACTCCCATCACAGCAACAATTGCAAATAACTTTTTCATTGTGTGTCTAATTTTTAAGATTAATTAATTAAATTATTATTATTGTATTTACTTATCGTCTTTTGTTTAATATTTCCTGCGGAGAGAGCGGGATTCGAACCCGCGATACACTTTTGGCGTATACACGCTTTCCAGGCGTGCCTCTTCAACCACTCGAGCATCTCTCCAATTGGTGCTTTCCTCAAATCGGGTGCAAATTACAAAAAAAATGCGAACCACAAGCGTTTTCAGCTACAAATGTATTCTTTTTTTTCTTCTTCTGCAGCATTATCCTTCTTTTATCTTTAATAAATCCACTAAATTAATAAAATTTAAAATCTAACAGAGCTTATTTGAGTATTCCAAACACTTTCAATGCGCTGATAGCAGTCAATTCCGCAACTTTTTCGGAATCTTCCTTGTATATTTCGGCAACTTTTATTAATGTATCTTTCACATTCGCACTCTCATTCCTCTTCCCACGGTTAGGGACCGGCGTGAGGTAAGGAGAATCCGTTTCCAGCACAATGCGTTCCAACGGAATATGTTTAAGCGCTTCCGGCAGAGTTGACTTTTTGAAAGTAACCACACCATTTATGCCAATCTTAAACCCGGAGAACTCCATCATCCGGGCAGCTTCTTCGGACGTCCCGGTGAAACTATGAAAAATGCCGGTCAAGCCACTGCTTTTATAAGCCTGCAATACCTTATATATATAATCAAAAGCTTCACGGCAATGAATGACAATCGGCAACTGATACTGAAGAGCCCACTGAACCTGTTTCTCAAAAACAATCAACTGTTCTTTCAACCAGGTTTTGTCCCAGTAAAGATCGATCCCGATCTCTCCTACGGCCACAAATCGTTCCGAAGTTGCCAGGTGATTAGCCACTATTTCAAGTTCTTTTTCATACGAATCGTTCACGGAAGTAGGATGCAATCCGATCATCGGGAAACAAAAGTCACGATAGGTATCACAAACCGACAACATGGGTTCGATTGTCGTACTGTCTATATTGGGCATAAAAATATGCGTAACACCGGCAGCACGGGCACGCTCCATTACCAAAGGCAAATCTTCGGCAAATTCTTCCAGAAAAAGATGGGAATGTGAATCGACAAGCATATTTTAAAGAATCTCTTTAGTTTGTTTTTCACCGGTCCGGTAATAATAAATCAGACCGTAATCACGACATTTCTCCAACCGTTTTTCATTAGGCAGTACCTCCTGGTACTTGGCCTCCACCTGATTCCAGATATCGAGAATCAACCGGTCAGCCTGCGCACGCATAGACGAAAGTTGTTCTAAGCTACGATTTGTGAGGAGTTGAAGGTTTTTCTGCTTTTCATAACCTTCCATGAATATATCATAATGTACTTTCACTTTGGCAATCGTCGGGTTATAGATAGGTATGCCTCCCCGGGAAGTACGTTGCCGTTCTCCTTCTATGATTTTCTGTCCCCACTCGGCTATAGAAGCCTCACTGTTCAAATCGGGCACACCGAAATTATCCATAGGCAAGCTGTACATATCTTTATGGGATTCCTTTATTTCGGCTCGAATCACTGCCAGGTTCAAAACTTGTATAAAGTGAGAAATATAAAGACGGGCCGCTTTTACATTGGCCTGATGCTTCTTACTGTTTCTGCTCTGTTCTCCATAACAGTGTACATAATAAGAATGCGCAGCCTCAAATTTAGCCAGAAACATACGTGCTTCCCCCAATGTCTTTAACGAAACGGCCAAATCATAGACATTACATACGTCCCCCTTTACGACCGCTGCTCTCAGCGCCCGTATCCTGGCTTGATCAGTATTTGGCAAACGTCTATAAGGCATCGTTATATTACATCTCGCGGTACATTAAATGCTTCATCAGCTTTTTCAGCTCACTTTTCCTATCTTCTATGACAGATACGGCCCCCAGACTGGTCATCGCACGAGTATAGTACTCACGCATCTTGTTTTCACAGACAGCTTTGATACCTATCTGATTGTACAACTCGGTTACAGCACTGATTTTTTCTTCGGCACAGAATGAAGTCGCATTCAACCAACGGTTCAGTTCATCCAACTGATTCCGGTCGGCCCGTTCCAATGCTTTAATCAACATATATGTTTTCTTATTGCATAAAATATCACCACCGATATTTTTACCAAACACGGCTGAATCGCCATATACATCCAGCAAATCATCCTGCAATTGGAAAGCAACCCCAATCTGCATGCCGAAATCATATAGATTTTCAGCATCTTCACGGGAAGCTCCTCCCAAAATAGCTCCGATTTTCAAACTGGCCGCCAATAGAACGGCAGTTTTCAAACGGATCATTTCCAGATATTCCTCTTCTTTCACATCATCGCGGGACTCAAACCCCATATCCATCTGCTGACCTTCGCAAATCTCAAGTGCTGTCAGGCTAAACAAGTCCATTACCTCTTTCAGATACTCTGAAGAACAGCTTGCCATATACTGATAAGCCAGCACCATCATGGCATCTCCCGACAAAATTGCAGTATTGTCATTCCAGACTTTATGAACCGTTGTTTTTCCACGGCGCATATCGGCCCGATCCATCAAGTCGTCATGCAAAAGAGTATAATTATGATAAACTTCAATTGCCGTAGCAGGATCATAAACAGAAGTAACATCCTCCTTATAGAGATTGTATGCCATTAACATTAGAACAGGGCGAATGCGTTTTCCCCCCATGGAAAGTACATATTTAACAGGATCATACAAACCAACCGGTGTGCGTGTAAACCGGATATCTGAAATGTGAGAATTTATTTTATCAAGAAGCTGAAATGCTGTATACATAGTAATAAGTTATAAAAAAAGAGGATTGAATGAAAAGAGGCTGCTTGGACGGCAGCCTCTCTTCTTATACTATACAATGATTATTGCAGTCTGAATCGTACAGGTAATGTAAATCTACAACGAACAGGTTTACCTCTCTGCTTACCCGGCTTCCATTTAGGCATGGTTTTAACCACACGAAGAGCTTCTTTATCAAGATATGGGTCAACGCTCTTTACAACCTTAATGTCAGTAATACTACCATCACGTTCAACAACGAACTGAAGAACAACCTGTCCCTGGGTTCCGTTTTCCTGAGCAATGGTCGGATAGTTGATATTCTTATACAGGAACTGCAAACAAGCAGGCATACCACCCGGAAACTCAGCAGCTTCTTCTACTACTTCAAAAATTTCCTGTTCCGACGGTTCTTCCTCTTTCACCTCAACCGGCACGTATTTTACTTCCACTTTCTGTCCGGTATCCTCTGTTGAAGCAATAGCTGTTTCTTCCACATCAGCCTGGTCATCAACGATCTTCAGGATTTCAGCCTGTTTCGGAACCTCAACGGGAGGTGGGGCCGGTTTTTCTTCCTGTTGTGTAATAGGAATCATTTCCTCTTCAAACTCAATTTGGGCTACCGCCTGGCTTGTATCGATCTTTATATCACGCTCCGTCCATTCGAACGCAACGAATATAAAGGCGAGCACCACAACGTAACCGATCAGCAGCCACTGGGTCTTCTTACCTTCGAGGTCTGCTTTGGGCGATTTTTTTACTTCCATAAAATTATTATATAAAAATTGGTGTTCTTCTGGTTTTTAAGCTGTTATTGCTTTTGTGCCACAAATATAACGCAGATATTTTAAAAATGCAGTATATTTGGCGAAAAAATTTAGATAAGACGTTAAAAAAGGGAATAAACCTGCTGCATAACATCATGAAAAAGATAACAATTGCAATTGATGGCTTTTCTTCTTGCGGGAAAAGTACCATGGCTAAAGATTTGGCTAAAGAAATCGGATACATTTATATCGACAGTGGAGCTATGTATCGTGCCGTTACACTATACAGTATAGAGAACGGCATCTTCAACGGAGATACGATTGATACTGAAAAACTGAAACAGCATATCGACGATATCCACATCTCTTTCCGGATTGATCCGGAAACCGGTCGCCCGAATACTTACTTAAATGGAGTGAACGTAGAGAACAAAATCCGCACCATGGAAGTTTCTTCTAAAGTAAGTCCGATCAGTGCGCTCGGTTTTGTCCGCGAAGCGATGGTGGCCCAGCAACAAGAAATGGGCAAAGCCAAGGGCATTGTTATGGATGGCCGTGATATCGGTACAACTGTATTTCCGGATGCAGAATTAAAGATATTCGTAACCGCCTCACCGGAGATTCGCGCCCAGCGCCGTTATGACGAACTGAAAGCCAAAGGACAGGAGGCCAGTTTTGAAGAAATATTGGAGAACGTGAAACAACGTGACCATATAGACCAGACGCGTGAAGTGAGCCCGCTAAAGAAAGCTGACGATGCTTTACTATTAGACAACAGTCATCTCACCATTGCCGAGCAAAAGGAGTGGCTGACAGCCGAATATCAAAAAGCAATAAAAGAGTAAAAACGGAAGGGTGTAGCCATACGCCCCATAGGGTGTAGCCATCCTGAGGAAAGGGTGTAGCCATCCGGTCAGTATGGCTACACCCTTTTTTAATCACAGATTTTGTAATTATATGGTAAAAGTAGAAATAGATGAAGGTTCCGGTTTTTGTTTCGGAGTGGTCACAGCCATCCACAAAGCCGAGGAGGAACTCACAAAAGGGGTGACACTCTATTGCCTGGGAGATATTGTACACAACAGCCGCGAAGTGGAGCGCCTGAAGGAAATGGGACTGATTACCATCAACCATGAGGAATTCAAGCAACTTCATAACGCCAAAGTACTTTTACGCGCCCATGGCGAACCGCCTGAGACCTATATCATCGCCAAAGAGAATAACATCGAGATCATTGATGCCACTTGTCCGGTAGTGCTCCGTTTGCAAAAACGGATCAAACAAGAATACATGCAGGAGGACTCTGATGAGAAACAAATCGTGATCTACGGTAAGAACGGACACGCAGAGGTCCTGGGATTGGTCGGACAAACAACCGGCAAGGCGATTGTGATAGAAAAACTCGATGAAGCCCGTCAACTGGACTTCAGCAAAAGCATACGCTTATACTCACAGACTACCAAATCACTCGATGAGTTTTGGGAAATTGTGGAATACATCAAAGAACACATTTCGCCTGACGCGACTTTTGAATATTATGATACCATTTGTCGCCAGGTAGCCAACCGCATGCCCAACCTGCGAAAATTTGCCGCTTCACACGATCTGATCTTTTTTGTCAGTGGTAAAAAAAGTTCAAATGGCAAAATGTTATTCGAAGAATGCAAAAAAGTCAACCCAAACTCACATTTGATAGACAGTGCTGAGGAAATCGATGACTCTTTGCTCCCCGGAGTCAATTCTATCGGCGTGTGCGGGGCTACATCCACTCCCAAATGGCTGATGGAAGAAATCTCCGAAGCCATAAAGGCACAGATTAAAAGACAATGAATTAACGTTATTTAATCATACAGGGCACTCCTTTTTGTTATCTTTGCAACGTCAATTAAAAAACAAGATTGTTATGGGAACAGTTAAGTGTGTTGGTATTTTAACTTCCGGTGGTGATGCACCGGGAATGAACGCTGCTATTCGTGCAGTGACACGTGCAGCAATCTATAACGGACTGCAAGTAAAAGGTATATATAGAGGATACAGAGGCTTGGTAACAGGGGAGATCAAAGAATTTAAAAGCCAGAATGTAAGTAACATCATTCAACTGGGAGGAACGATCCTGAAAACAGCACGTTGCAAAGAGTTTACAACTCCCGAAGGACGTAAAATGGCATACGATAACATGGTAAAAGAAGGGATTGACGCCCTTGTTGTAATTGGTGGTGACGGTTCGCTGACCGGAGCACGCATCTTTGCACAAGAATATGACGTTCCCTGTATCGGACTTCCGGGTACTATTGACAATGACCTTTTTGGCACAGATACCACTATCGGATATGACACGGCGCTGAATACCATTCTGGATGCAGTCGACAAGATCCGTGACACAGCTACTTCGCACGAGCGTTTGTTCTTTGTAGAAGTAATGGGACGCGACGCCGGTTTTCTGGCATTGAACGGTGCGATTGCCTCGGGAGCAGAAGCCGCCATCATTCCGGAATTCAGTACGGAAGTCGACCAACTGGAGGAATTTATAAAGAGCGGTTTCCGCAAATCAAAAAACAGCAGTATCGTACTGGTAGCCGAAAGTGAACTTACCGGAGGTGCCATGCATTATGCCGAACGTGTGAAAAACGAATATCCTCAATATGATGTTCGCGTCACCATTCTGGGACACTTGCAACGTGGTGGCAGCCCGACGGCACATGACCGTATTTTGGCCAGTCGTCTGGGTGCGGCAGCTATCGATGCTATCATGGAAGACCAACGTAATGTCATGATCGGCATAGAGCACGACGAAATTGTTTATGTTCCGTTCAGCAAAGCCATCAAAAACGATAAACCTGTCAAAAGAGATCTCGTCAATGTGTTGAGAGAACTGTCTATTTGATAACAGTATACAACAGGAAAAGACAGACGGTGGACGGTAAACATACAAAATGTTTATGGTTCACCGTTTATCATTTACGGTAAACCCCTTCTCTGACAAGATTCTTTCTGTTTCCTCCCATAATTGCACCCTTTGAACATGGTGAGTATATTTTTCGGAAAGAGGATGCAAATGATTATTCAAATTAAATGTCGCAGTCTGTTTCCCTGCTTCCACATCAAGTAATAGTCCGATTGCAGTAGAGGCCCCCTGGAGAGGTGTCCGTATAAAAGGGCGGAAGAAAATGTCGGTCAATGGATCGAACCATTGATGCATCCGGATGATATCGGTAGACACAATTCCTGGATCAGCAGCATTGACCGTTATTCCACGTATCCGAAGACGCTCTGCCAGTTCAAAAGTAAAAAGCAACAAAGCGAGTTTTGTATTACTATAAACAGGGATTCGCCAGAAATTTCCCCTTTTACCACGAAGAAAAAAATCGGGAAAATCCAGCTTACCAATTGCATAGGTACAAGACACCATATTGACAATACGTGTTCCCTGTCCCATCAACGGAAGCAAAAGCCGCGTCAACAGACAGGGGCCTACATAGTTTACACTGACCGTACGCTCCAGCCCATCTTCTGTAATATGCAATCCGGTTTCCATCGTCCCGGCATTATTCATCAGCAAAGCTATGGAAGTGTTCCGCTGTAATACCCGGTTTGCAAAAGTTTTCACTGAAGCCAGTGATGCAAGATCTATCTCCCACACTTCCATATTCTTATTTCCTGTTTCCTTCGCCAACTCCCTGCATTTGGGTTCCGCCTTCGACAGCGAACAACAGGCCATGATTACTGCATAACCTTCACGAGCCACGGCACGGGTGATCTCCATCCCCATCCCACCATCGGCGCCGGTAATAATAGCAAGCTTACGTTCCATCATTTATTTTCCAAGTGTTCGATCTCTTTTTGCAAACAAAGAGGAAGTTCTTCTGCCAAATGATGATGACAAGCCATCTCAATGGTATACATTCTTCCTATGCAATAATTACTGTGCCCACAATTACAGCGGGCCTTTTCTTCACGCCGCATCCGGTTGACAAACCCGGGTTCATTAAGCAAAGCACGTGCCATCTGTACAGCCTCGAACCCTTCATTCAGCACTTCATCTATTTTCTCACGGGACACCAGCCCGCCAACATAAATTAAAGGAATTTTAATCTCAGAGCGGAACTTTAAAGCATCTTCCAAGAAATAGGCTTCTTTAAAAGGAACAGTCGGTATCATCACCCGCCCCGCCAACTTGACACCATACTTCAACCACCAGCAATCCATATAGTGCGTCAACGTCCTGATAGGCATCGCCCCACGCATAACATACATAGGAGCTTTACTGACAAAACCTCCACTCAGAACCAATGCATGCACTCCCAATGACTCAAGCCGTCTGGCCACTTCAAGGGTCTCCTCTATTTCCATACCACCACGAAAGCCGTCACGCATATTCATCTTCACGAACACGGCTATATCACTGCCGGCCGCCTTCATCACCTCTTCCATTACTATCGTCATAAACCGCATCCGGTTCTCCAATGATCCTCCATATTCATCTTTCCGGCGGTTGGTGTAAGGTGAAAGAAACTGGCTGATCAGATACCCATGTCCTGCGTGAACTTCAACAGCATCAAAGCCGGCTTCACGAGCAAGACAGACTGCACGTCCGTAGGCTTTTGCCATTTCCGGCAATTCCTCCCGCCTCATCCCCCGTACCCATGTAGGCGAATAAATATTGAAGCCTGATGAAGCAGAAATAGGCGTAACTCCACAAATACTTTTATGAGACATGTTGCCACAATGCCCTATCTGTATACTGGCAGCGGCACCCTCCGCATGAATGGCATCGGTTAGCTCACGTAAGCCGGGAATGATCTCGGGACGAAGCCACAATTGCCTTGGAAATGATAATCCGCTACGGGTCACCGAAGCATAGGCAACCGTAGTCATCCCTACACCTCCGGCAGCAACGGAACGATGATAATCAAGCAACATCGGAGAAGGGGCGTTTCCCGGACACATACCTTCAAAAGCTGCCGAACGAATAGTACGGTTGCGCAATGTAAGCGGTCCGATGGTAATCGGTGTGAAAAGCTTAGAAGCAAGGTGTGTATTCATAAGTAATTTATTTTTTAATATAAGAAGGGAAAAATTCGTTTCTTATACTCGACCTGCGACCCGAACTCTTCCTTATAACGATGCCAAATAGCATCTGCCCGTGGAACAAGGTTGGCAATAGTCCACCAAGCAAAGACACATCCCGGCAGAGACCAGGTCAAGACAGCCCAACCAATCCATTCAACAATCTCACCCAAATAGTTGGCAGAAGTTACGTAACGATACATTCCCCTTTGAGGAAGATAATGGCGGGTATCTCCGGGAGTACGCAGATTCCGGATAACTGAGTCGGAATGCCAGTTGATTAGCATCCCGCTGAAGAATAAAAGTGTTCCTATCCAAAAATAAGGTGACAGCAACCAGTCGGCTGTGTAGTATCCTGAAGGCGCAAGATAAAATATCCATTCACCCTGCATCAGTCCGTTGAGGATATTAAAGAGGACTCCCATCAAAAGAATGAGTATCGGCATCTTACTTTTTCCTTTCATCAAAAAGGGAAAAACAAAGGCCCGCTGGAAGTAATGCAACTGAAAGAAGAGAAAGAAAGTAAGTTCTACAGGAAAGAAACGACGGTCGGAATGCCACCACAACCAACTCATGACCAAAAAGACAGGGGCCTCCATAAGTATCCAGGCCAACTTATTGTTTACCGAGATGCCCCAGGAACGGCTGCGGAACATACCGTATCCCGCCCTGATAAAATAAAGGGCTATGAAAACGACCAGAGCCACCAGACTCATTATCAAAAGAAGCAGATTAAAGCCTTCTATACTCATATCCAAGATTTTATACAATGGACAAAGTTAAAAGAAAAACTTTAAAGAGACAAATAGTTTACGGAAATAAAATAAGGGTGCTGCAAAGTGATCTGCCACACCCTCAGACTTTTCTTTTATCTTTTCTTCAACGGCACATATTTTTCTTCTTCCAACACATTCTTGTAAGCCGGACGAATGATACGTTTGCCTTCAAAATTCAATTCTTCATTACGATGGGCACACCAACCGACAATACGTGCCATAGCGAACAAAGGAGTATAGATTTCTTGTGGCAAGCCAATCATTTCATATACAAAACCGGAATAAAAATCGACGTTGCTGGACACCGTTTTTCCATTATTCTTAATCTTACCGAATGTGGCAATGGCACGCTCTTCCAGAAGTTCAAGGAAAGCAAATTCGCGTTCACGCCCTTTCTCATGTGCCAGGTCACGTGCAAGTTCCTTCAGCAATACGGCACGAGGATCGGAAATGGTATACACGGCATGCCCGATACCATAGATCAATCCGGTCTTATTATAAACCTCTTTGTTCAGCATACGGGTAAAGTAAGTGTCAATCTCATCCACATTGGTCCAGTCCTGAATATTTTCCTGCAAATGATGGAACATGTCGGCCACCTGAATATTGGCACCTCCATGGAGCGGACCTTTCAACGAACCGATACCTGCGGCAATAGCCGAATATGTATCTGTACCGGTAGATGAAGTTACACGAACCGTAAAAGTAGAGTTGTTACCTCCTCCGTGTTCCGCCTGGAGCACCAGCAAAAGGTCGAGCGTACGCGCGTCCAGTTCGGTATAATCCCGTTTCAGCATATAGAGGAAATTCTCGGCAATCGACAAATTCTCCTGCGGATGACGGATGTGTAACGAACGGCCGAAAGTGGCATGACGTAACATATTGAACGCATAAGCGATGATTGTGGGGAACTTTGAGATCAGATCAATGCTCTGACGCATCAGGTTATCACGTGAAGTGTCATCCGGATTGGAATCAAAACGATACATTTCAAGTACACTGCGGGCCAGAATATTCATAATATTGTTCCCCTCAAGTTCAATGATATTCATCTTGGTTTTTTGTTCCAAAGGCATATTATCATTGATTAGTTCCCTAAACGAAGCCAGTTCTTCTTTATCGGGCAAACTGCCAGATAACAATAAATAAGCAACTTCTTCAAATCCAAAACGTTTTTCTTTCAGAATGGCATGTGCCAAGTCTTCCAGATCATATCCCCGATAGAACAGCTTTCCAGGAATAGGCTTCAATCCCCCTCCGGGAATTCGCTCATAACCTACGACATTACCAATCTTAGTCAATCCGACTAACACACCTGTACCGTCTTCGTTACGAAGCCCCCGTTTTACGTCAAACTTCGGAAATAAATCGGTGTCAATCCGGGTACAATCTTTCATTGCCTCGGAAAGTTTATAAATCAAATATTCTTTTTTCATGTCCTGAAGGTATTAATTTTTAATTCGGTTAATAATTTCTTCTGTAAATTCGGAGGTAGAAAGTGGCTGCCCTTTGTGCATGAAGCGCGCCAGGTCATTGGTGGCTTTCCCTTCGGCAAAACTGGCTTCAAGCGCCTCTACAATCAAGTCGGCAGGCTCCTGCCAGCCCAGATATTCAAGCATCATGACGGCCGAAAGTATCAATGAACAAGGATTGACCACTCCCTTTCCGGCAATGTTGGGAGCTGTCCCATGGGTAGCCTCAAAAATAGCATGTCCGGAGTCATAGTTGATATTGGCTCCCGGCGCGATACCGATACCTCCTACCATAGCTGCAAGCTGATCGGAAATATAATCTCCGTTCAGATTCAAAGTGGCGATAACCGAATAGTCTTCAGGAATCAAGAGAGTGTTCTGCAAAAAGGCATCAGCGATACAATCTTTAATTACCAGCTTGCCTGAAGCAATCGCATCGGCAAACTCACGTTCAGCCAACTCGTATCCCCATTTTTTAAAACCTCCTTCGGTGAATTTCATGATATTGCCTTTGTGCACCAAAGTGACTGAAGGCAGTTCATGCTGCAATGCATAGCGGCACGCGGCACGTACCAGACGCTCTGTACCCTCACGCGAAACCGGCTTCACCCCGAAAGAAGAGGTTTCGGGAAAACGTACTTTACTGACTCCCATCTCATCGTGCAAAAACCTATAGAATTTTCTTGCCTCCGGAGTACCTGCCTCCCACTCGATACCGGCATAGATATCTTCCGTATTTTCACGAAAGATGTGCATATTCACCTTCTCAGGCTCTTTAACGGGAGACACCACTCCACGAAACCAACGTACCGGACGCAAGCAAACGTATAAGTCGAGCGTCTGGCGGAGAGCCACATTCAACGAACGGATTCCCCCGCCGACCGGAGTTGTCAACGGCCCTTTGATGCCGATCAGATATTCCTTAAAAGCCTCCATTGTTTCATCAGGTAACCATGAACCCGTTGCCCGAAAAGCACGTTCACCGGCCAATACTTCTTTCCATTCGATATGACGGCTGCCACCATACGATACATCTACCGCCGCATTTACTATTGCCTGCATGGCAGGAGTGATTTCCGCCCCTACTCCATCACCTGTTATAAAAGGTATTGTCGGTACATCCGGCACTAACAATCCTCCATCTTTCTGTTTGGTAATTTTACTCATTGATTTATTTTTTTATATACTCCTCCAATCGTGTTCCAAAGTCAGGTTCCATTGGTTTAAAACCAAAGATTTATTGATTTAAAACCTAAAACAAGTCCCGGAAAGCTATCTACAAGCTATTTGGCGTTCAAAGCCGATCCAGCTCGGAACCAGCCAATCTGCTGTTCATTGTAAGTATGCTGTACCGCAAACCGTTCTTCAGTGCCATCTTCGTGATGCAAAATCACCTCCAGGTTATTTCCGGGCGAAAACTCTTTTAATCCAACTACCGAGATTAAATCGTGCTCACGAATCCGGTCATAATCGGCTTTATCTGCAAAGGTAACGGCCAACATACCCTGTTTTTTCAGATTGGTTTCATGAATGCGGGCAAAGCTTTTGGCCAGAATCACCTTCACATTCAGAAAACGCGGTTCCATGGCAGCATGCTCACGACTTGAACCCTCGCCATAATTTTCTTCGGCTACTACAATGGAAGAGATATCATCCGCTTTATACTGTTTTGCGGTACCCGAAACAGTTTCATATGTATTGGTCAAACGGTTCCAGACCTTATTCGTTTCGCCATTGAATGCATTCACCGCTCCCATCAACATATTATCGGAAATGTTTTCCAAATGTCCACGAAACCGAAGCCAGGGACCTGCCATCGAGATATGATCTGTCGTGCATTTTCCCTGTGCTTTGATAAGCAGCGGCATATTGAGAAAATCATTGCCGTCCCATGCAGGGAAAGGAGTCAGTAACTGTAAACGCTGAGAATCCGGAGCAACCTTAATCTCAGCTTTCTCACCCGTAGGAGCCTGATATCCCTGATTGCCGGCAACAAATCCGGCAGATGGCAATTCATCCCCCGTAGGTTCACTAAGTTTCACCTTTTCACCGTCATGGTTAACCAAACGGTCTTTCAACGGGTTGAAACAAAGATCGCCGGCAATAGTCAGTGCCAGAACAATCTCGGGTGAAGCCACAAAAGCAAAAGTATTCGGGTTACCGTCAGCACGTTTGGCAAAATTGCGGTTAAATGAAGTCACAATAGAGTTTTTACGGGTCGGATCGTCTGTATGGCGTTTCCACTGGCCGATACAAGGACCGCAGGCATTAGCCATGATAGTAGCACCCATCTTTTCAAATACATCCATCATACCGTCACGCTCGGCTGTCGCACGGATCTGTTCGGAACCCGGATTTACAATCAGCGGTGATGCCACTCCCAAGTTCTTCTCATTCACCTGCCGGGCTACGGAAGCCGCACGGCTGATGTCCTGATAAGAAGAGTTGGTACAGGAACCTATCAAACCTACTTCCATTTTCCGGGGATAACCGTTCGTTACTACCTTTTCAGCAAATTCTGAAATAGGAGTGGCGGCGTCCGGAGTAAACGGACCATTAATATAAGGTTCCAACTCTGAAAGATTTATTTCGATAACCCGGTCATAAAAATCTTCCGGACGTGCCATTACTTCGTCGTCTGCACGCAGATCAGCAGCTACACTGTCGGCCATCACAGCCACTTCCTCGCGTCCGGTTGCTCTCAGATAAACAGCCATACGTTCATCATAAGGGAAAAGAGAGGTAGTAGCTCCTACTTCAGCACCCATATTACAGATTGTAGCTTTTCCCGTGGCCGATAACGAAGCCGTACCCGATCCAAAATATTCGATAATAGCGTTTGTTCCTCCTTTCACGGTCAGGATACCGGCCAATTTCAGTATGACATCTTTGGGAGCTGTCCATCCATTCAACTCTCCTGTCAGACGTACCCCGATCAATTTCGGCATCTTAAGTTCCCACTCCATACCTGTCATCACATCCACAGCATCGGCACCACCTACACCGATCGCCACCATTCCGAGCCCTCCGGCATTCGGGGTATGCGAGTCGGTACCGACCATCATCCCACCCGGAAAAGCATAATTCTCAAGCACCACCTGATGAATGATGCCCGCTCCCGGCTTCCAGAAACCAATGCCATAACGAGAGGAAACATCACACAAGAAATCATACACCTCCCGGTTGGTTTGTGTAGCTGTTTCAATGTCACGTTCAGCACCCCGGTAAGCTTGTATCAAATGATCGCAGTGTACCGTGGAAGGTACTGCCACTGTATCTTTCCCGGCATTCATAAATTGCAACAAGGCCATTTGAGCCGTTGCATCCTGCATTGCAACACGGTCCGGACGAAAATTGACATAGTCCTCTCCCCGTTCATAATTCTTTAAATCCGCCACATTATACAAATGTGCATACAAAATCTTTTCAGCCAACGTCAAAGGACGCTTCAGTGCTGCACGAACATGCTCCATTTTCCCTTTATAGGATGTATAGAAGCTCTTTAACATATTCAAATCATATACCATAACAATTCTGGTTTTATCTGTTCTTCTATTTATTATAACCAATTATACGAAAGAAAGGTTTAACAAATTGAAATGTTTATTCCAATCCGGAAACAGATTTGTTATCTTTGCCGGAAATTTAACCCGCACCCCATTAACATGAACGATTATAATACAAACTCTTCTTCCCCGCTTAGCGATCTTCAACGCCAACAGCTTTTGCTACGTATGGAATATGAATATGAAAAAGAAGAATTTCGCAAGCAGACAGAAACGATGGGCATTGCGAGGAAAGTGAAGCGAGGGCTTTGCTGGTATCCCGTCAGTACAGGCAGAAGTTTTTATAATTCGCTGAACCAACTTGTGATAGAAATAGAACGTCAAGAAGATAAAGAGATAGAACATGCATTTGAATTCGGACGTCCTGTTTGCTTTTTCGAACAGGGCTATGATGGCAGCATACATTATTTCAATTCCATCTACACCGTAAGCTATGCAGATGAAGAGCGTATGGTAGTCGTGGTACCCGGAGCAGGTGCACTTCTTGAAATACAAGGAGCAGACAGACTGGGGGTACAGTTGTATTTCGATGAGACTTCCTACCGCAGTATGTTCGAAGCCTTGGAAGACGTGATTCGTGCGAAAGGTAATCGCCTCGCCCAACTACGTGATATCTTACTTAGTAAACAACCTTCGCAATGGAGAGAGATATATCCGGTACGCTTCCCCTGGCTGAACATCACACAAGAGGAAGCCGTTAACAAAGTGCTACGTGCCAAAGACGTGGCTATCGTACACGGACCTCCGGGAACAGGTAAAACCACTACCCTCGTAGAAGCTGTCTACGAAACATTGCATCGTGAAAACCAGGTGCTGGTATGTGCGCAAAGTAATACAGCCGTCGACTGGATTGCGGAAAAGTTGGTAGACCGCGGAGTGCCTGTACTACGCATCGGCAATCCCAGCCGGGTAAACGACAAAATGCTTTCGTTTACCTACGAACGCCGTTTCGAAAGTCATCCGGCATATACCGAGTTATGGGGTATTCGTAAATCCATTCGTGACATGGGGAATCATCTGCGTAAAGGAGGATATTCTGAACGCGAATCCACACGTAACCGAATACTCCGCCTGAAAGAGCGTGCCACTGAACTTGAAATACTAATTAACGAAGACCTCTTTTCCAGTGCCCGTGTCATTGCATCTACACTGGTCAGCAGTAATCACCGGATTCTCATCGGACGGCATTTCAGCACCCTCTTTATCGATGAAGCC
The DNA here is from genome assembly GCF_019633765.1 of Bacteroides sp. 11BF. NCBI lineage: Bacteria > Pseudomonadati > Bacteroidota > Bacteroidia > Bacteroidales > Bacteroidaceae > Bacteroides > Bacteroides sp. 11BF. Next base: position 26,095 of record NZ_JAFKPJ010000002.1, on the reverse strand, counting down.
GCACAGGCCCTGGAAGCTGCCTGCTGGATAGCTATCCGAAAAGCAGACCGTGTAATCCTCGCAGGAGATCATTGCCAACTCCCTCCGACCATTAAATGTATGGAGGCTGCGCGAAGCGGTTTAGACCGCACATTAATGGAAAAAGTCGTAATGAACAAGCAAGAAGCCGTTTCTCTGCTGAAAATACAATATCGCATGCATCGCTCCATCATGCAGTTTCCTTCCGCCTGGTTCTATCAAGGTGAGCTGGAAGCCGCACCGGAAATTTCTCACCGGGGAATACTCGAGCTGGACACTCCCATAAATTGGATCGATACTTCGGAAATGGACTTTCATGAAGAGTTCGTTGGAGAAAGCTTCGGACGTATCAATAAACCGGAAGCCAATCTGCTGTTGCAAGAACTGGAAAATTATATCCGCAAAATCGGAGAAAACCGAGTGGCAGGAGAGTGTATAGACTTTGGACTTATTTCACCTTATAAGGCCCAGGTACAATATTTACGGAATAAAATAAAAGGAAATCCATTCTTTCGCCCCTACCGTAACCGAATCACTGTCAATACAGTAGATGGTTTTCAGGGACAAGAACGTGATGTAATCTTTATCAGTTTGGTGCGAGCCAATGAAAACGGACAGATCGGATTTCTCAATGACTTAAGGCGAATGAACGTAGCCATCACCCGTGCCAGAATGAAACTGGTAATATTGGGTGATGCCACAACCATGAGCAAACACGCTTTCTACAGAAAGTTAATTGAGTATATCAATGGACTCAGGCAAAATTCATAAAAATACCGATAACAAAAAAACGAAGTTATGTCAAAACTCACCACGGAATAACACAGAGTATCTCAGAGTCTTTTTTGCTAATAATCAGCAACTTAAGCCACCCCTATACTACTCTGTGTCCTCTGTGATGAGTTTTGACAACCTCGTTTACAATAAAGCAGCAGTCTGCTTATTTCTTCAAATACCAATCCTTATCTGTCTTTCCACCTGATTTTGCCCATGAAGCAAAACGCGGATATGATTGATCAATAGATTTCTTCTCTTCCGTATTGAATGTTTCAACATCTGCCAAATGAATAGCAAACGGATAATTCTGGTCTGACACGTAATAGATCCCTTTATCTGTATCCGATAAATCCTGCTGGCTTCCAAAGAGAGCCGTATTTACCTTATCAGTTGGTTTATGGTTTACCAAATGTACTTCCGTACGATCCTTTCCTGTATTCTGATGCAAGAAGATGAATGAATTGTAGGGAGCCACTCCAAAAGTTTCATGATCTACAGGTTGCTTAAATTTATTCCGTATCTTGAATGCAGAGGTCTTTGTATTGCTACCGGTCTCTTCAATAGCATTGGCAAATACAGCAACAGTAGCCTGGCTTAATTCATTATCCAACCCCTGACTTCCCCAAGCCGATTTCCCCTCGGTGAAGTCACACTCTTCTACATTTGCCCTTTCTGTATTCATTTGGTAAGCAAAGCCATTCTTAAATAACGCTCCCGACCACATAGCAGTAAAAGTATCTTCAGTAGAAAGTACCTGATTTTTGGTGTTAAAACTCAAAACCGAATTATATTTCACAATCACATCATTCAGGTCATAATCACCTTTAGAAGGCCAATTATCTTCAAAAGCCAAAATTCCTTTATACGTCATTTTATAGGCTATTGACTGATCGTCCGGATCTTCCGGATCAACCGAAGGCATATCGGGAGGGATAATAGCCTCTATCGGATTTGACCAGACATTAAACATAACATCGTTATAATCCTGATCATTCCAATCTTCAAACGATAATACAATAAATTCATTTATTTTAAATGCAGCTGTATGCTTACGTTCTTTGTCATTTAATGCAGTAGTTGAATAGAACATTCCCCGTCCTTTACCTACATTGCCATTAGTAGTCGTCCCGTTTCTCGTAAAAGCATCATTACTAATAAACCAGCCTATTTTAGTCCCTTTTGGGAATACAGTTCCCTTATCTTCTCCGTCAGCATCAATATAATGTAGTTTTACACACTCCCCGCCTTTAATACCGACTCCTGTTTTGGTGTTGGGGAATACAACGTACTTTTTAGCTTTCCGAATCTGAGCGACATTTGCCCCTTCCGAATAGCAATAATAGCCAAACGCACTATATGCCGCACTTGTCCCTCCGATAAAACGCACCTTCACTTCGGCACCATGTTCGTCATTAATCATAAAATCAACCGACTGGCGATATTTCTGAGGGCAGTTTCCATCCTCCGGTATAGTTTTATTAATTGTTCTGTAAAATGCGGGCGTCAATTCAATAACACCTTCATTATCCAAATAGTTAGGCCGTCCTTTTATATCCCAACTGCCCAAAGTATAAAATCCTCCAGGCACCGTTTGATACTCACCACCTACACGCGTCTGCACAGATGCTTCGGCAGCCGTATCCCAGTTTATATCAGCCATTATTGTATTCCCTTCTATTTTAGTTTTATACAACATTGGTACTCCGATATAAGAGGTATAAATATATACTTCCTCGCCATAAGCCGGGATTGTTTCTTTAGCACGATATACTCCGGTTCCATCAGTCATTCTCACTACCTTGGGGTCGATATCAGTGCGTTTCACAACCTGTCCGTCAGCATCAGTTGTCAACGGATTCTCAAAATACAGTTCAAATAATACCTGATAATTCTCTGCAGGAATATCATACTTCAGATCCAATTGAACGTCTTGTGTAGTTGCAAAATCAAAGGAATTAGCTACCCCGGACGGTTTTTCATCTGGTTTATAATGATCTTTCTCATCAATACATCCCACAACCACGCATCCCAATAAAAGAGTACTTAGTAATACTCCCAGCATCTTTTTCGTTGTATAAACACGATTTTTCATATTGACAAATAGTTTGTTTGTGAATTAGACTACAAAGATATATATAAAACTTGATACATTTATCCAACAAGCATACTTATTTTTCATATTATACAATATATACGCTTCATTCCAAATACACAATACACTAAATACCAATAAAATAAAAAGAGGAAGAACAATCATTCTCCCTCTTATCAGAACTTGTATATTCTGATTAATTATTTTCCGGACGAAGTTTACGAACTGTTACGGCTGTCTGCCACATTTCGCTTTCACGCAATGCCTTCAGTTCTGCTTCCAGTTTCTCGCGATAATCCGGTTTTGAATTGGAATCAATAGAAATTTGTGCTTCATTACCTGTCTTGACACTATTATATAGTTTCTGAACAACGGGCTTGATTGCGTCGTGGAACGGACCCATCCAATCAAGAGCACCACGCTGAGCTGTCGTAGAACAGTTGGCATACATCCAATCCATACCATTCTTAGCAAACAAAGGCATCAATGACTGGGTCAGCTCTTCTACAGTTTCGTTAAATGCTTCAGATGGAGTATGACCGTTTTCACGCAAAACCTCATACTGGGCCAGCAGCAGTCCTTGTATAGCTCCCATCAGCGAACCGCGTTCGCCTGTAAGGTCAGAAGTAGCTTCACGAACGAAAGTAGTCTCAAACAAATATCCTGAACCAACTCCAATACCTAATGCAATGGTTCTCTCCATAGCTCTTCCGGTAGCATCCTGATAGATAGCGTATGAAGAGTTCAGTCCACGGCCTTCAAGGAACATCGTACGAAGTGAAGTGCCCGATCCCTTGGGAGCAACCATGATCACATCGATATCTTTCGGTGGAACAACACCGGTACGGTCACTCCAGGTAATTGCAAAACCATGAGAGAAGTAAAGCGCTTTTCCGGCAGTCAGGTAAGGTTTGATAGTAGGCCATACGGACATTACGGCAGCATCTGACAACAGACACATCACAATAGTACCTTTCTCGCAAGCCTCTTCGATGCCGAACAGTGTTTCACCCGGAACCCAGCCGTCTGCCACTGCTTTTTCATATGTTTTTCCCGGACGCTGACCAACGATCACATTGAAACCGTTATCACGCAAATTCAGTGACTGACCCGGTCCCTGCACACCGTAACCGATAACAGCGATTGTTTCATTTTTCAATACTTCACGAGCTTTTTCCAAAGGAAATTCTTCACGGGTTACTACATTCTCCGTAACACCGCCAAAATTCAATTGTGCCATTTTTCTTCTTTGTTTTAAAAGTCCTGCTTCATCTTATTTAGGAAGCAAAACCGATTATTAATAATTAAACTTATATTCTTTATTTATTATAGTGCAAACCGCCAGCCTACATTAAGCTGCACCACACTATTGTTTGCTTTCGGATTAGAATTACTTGCCCACGCTTTGTTTACATTAATCAATCCGATATTATAGTTAAGAGAAACCAGCAAGCCACGCTCAAACTGATATCCGGCGCCAAGTCCCACACCACAATCAAACGTACGAATCACGTTCATACCTATAACTGTGGTCGCATGATCCGAAGATGCTTTATTCTCTGAGTTCACATTAAAACTAAACTGCGGACCTCCGAATAGATACAATCCTTTATATATGAATTCTTTCGCATATACCGGGATGTTTATATAATCCAACTTGTCCGTATAAGAAACCCCATTACCGTTATATTTACTTCCCTGCATTGAGTAGTACACTCCTGCTTCTATTCCGAACCGTTCAGTCAGCATCACATCGCCACCCAATCCCACATTAAGTCCGGGACGTACTTTAGAATCCACTTCTCCGGTAGTGTTGGCCAAGTTCAAACCAACTTTAGGAATCAAATGAAACTGCTGGGCACCCACCCGGCAAGAAACAAAAAGCAGTAAAAGAAAAACTATTTTTTTCATCCTATTATATTTTAAACTATACAAACTTCACTTTTGCGCGGCAAACCACTTCACAATCGTTTTTCTTTATCTCTACGTGATACTCATCTTCGTTCACCTCCTCTTCAAAGAAAGAAAGTTCGTCACCGTAATAACTCTCCGCCACATAGGCCATTTCAAACCTCTGAATTTGTTTCCTCATATATAATTGAATGGGGAATAAATCCAAGATATGCTCTATATAACGAATACTGTTCACATGGCCATTGATATCAATATCACTATACTTAGCGGTCAACTTAGCAGAAGGCTTGTCTGTTGTCACTTTGATGCGCGAAGGTTTCTCAATGGGGCAAGGTTCGTCACATACATAATCCACGATACTGCCGCCATGCAATGTCAGCAAATCGGCAGGTTTACGGGTATTCAGATTAATCATCGCCCATACCGAACGGGCATACCCGATCTTCTTGCCATCTTTGTTCAGGATAGCAAAATTACGGTCTGTAAAAAGACGGTATACATTCTCCACCCACGTCTGTACGGTAAACTCTTCATATTGATAAGGCATCTCTTCCAAATCGATGGCCAGACGGGACAGTACCCAGGTATAATTGTCTTCATTCAGTGTAGCAATCCCGAACCCACGTTCACTGGCATGAAAACCGGCACAATTTAACAGATGATTACCGAGCACCCCCATTGTCAAACGCCCCTTGAAGTCGACATGAAAAGGTTCCGCAATAAACTTATAACTTCCTATCTTATTCGCATCACTCATCTACTTTTCCTCTCCTTTGCTTAAGTTATATTTGGTTTCACGATCTGCCAGAAATTCGTTCACGCGTTCAAAACAACTGGTAGTAATGGCCACCCGCCCCGAACGCACAAACTGCAACACACAGTTCAATACGCTCAATTCTTCGTAGAGGGAAGTAATTTCCTCACTGATTCCATTCTTCTCGACAATGGCAAATACCGGATTAACTTCTACAATCCGTGCGTTGTAACGACGGATCACTTTCGACGCCTCCGGTTGTGACTGAAATTCCGGCATAGACACTTTGTAAAGTGCTATTTCATGGAAATAAATTTCATCTTCAGTGAAATAATGCGCCTGAAGCACGTCTATTTTCTTCTCGATCTGCTTGACAACCTTCTCAATCGTATCCTTGTCAGTCCAGGCTGTAATGGTGTACTTATGTACCCCCTTGATGGAAGAAGCCGAAACATTCAGACTTTCTATATTAATCTGCCGACGGGTAAATACCGCCGTAACCTGATTCAACAATCCGGCAAAGTTCTCTGAATGAACAATTAACGTATATAATGTTTTATCCATAACCTCTAAATTATTAGCATTCCAACAACATCTGATTAACCGAACCTCCCGGAGGAGTCATCGGCAATACATTCCCCTCTTCAATCACACAAGCTTCCAACAGGAACGGACCCTCTGTCGCAATCATTTCCTCTATCGCATCAGCCAGTTCTTCACGGGTGAAAACCCTTTTGGCCGGTATATCGTAAGCAGAAGCAATCTTGATATAATCAGGATTCAACATGGGTGTAAACGAATATTTACGGTTAAAAAACATTGCCTGCCATTGGCGTACATTTCCCAGAAAATTATTATTCAATACGATGATTTTAACCGGTGCCTTCTGTTCCATAATGGTTCCCAGCTCCTGAATGTTCATTTGCAAACCACCGTCACCCATAAATACACAAACCGTACGGTCCGGTCGGCCAAAAGTAGCACCGATAGCGGCAGGAAGCCCGAATCCCATAGTGCCGAGCCCTCCGGAGGTAATAATGCTACGATCCTTTGAGTATTTAAAGTATCGGGCAGACATCATCTGGTTCTGCCCTACATCAGTTACCAATACTGCTTCATGATTCGTTGCATCGCTTACTGCACGCACCACTTCTCCCATTGAAAGCGTATCGCCCATCGGGTGCAATTCCGGACGGATCACCTTTTCTTCTTCCACCTGTTCATAAGGCAGGAAACTATCCAGCCACTCTTTATGCTCATTGGGTTGAAGCAATGCCGTTACCGCGGCAAGTGTTTCTTTACAGTCACCCAGTACTGCCACATCCGCATGTACATTCTTATTCACCTCAGCCGGATCAATATCAAAATGAATCACTTTAGCCTGTTTAGCATAGGTGGCTAAATTGCCGGTCACACGGTCGTCAAAACGCATACCGACAGCGATCAAGACATCACATTTATTGGTGTTCATGTTCGGTCCGAGATTACCATGCATTCCCAACATACCTTTATTCAGAGGGTGTTCAGTCGGTAAGGCCGACAGTCCCAGCAGCGTACATCCGGCGGGCATGCCTGCTTTTTCGATAAAAGCACGCAGTTCCTGCTGAGCATTGCCCAACTCCACACCCTGACCTACCAATACCAACGGCCGTTCCGCACCGTTAATTAATTCGGCAGCTACTTTCACAGCCTCCGGATCGGTCTCGGGTACAGGCACATAACTGCGTATAAAATCAAGCTTTGTAGGATAATATTCCGCCTTCTCCACCTGAGCATTTTTCGCGAAGTCAAGTACTACCGGTCCCGGGCGTCCGCTTTTGGCAATATAAAAAGCACGGGCCACTGCCCACGGAACATCTTCGGCACGGCGAATCTGATAACTCCACTTTGTGATCGGTTGTGTAATACCTACCAGGTCGACTTCCTGAAAAGCATCCGTACCGAGAAAAGCCGTTCCCACCTGTCCGGCAATCACCACAATCGGTGTACTGTCAATCATCGCATCCGCAATACCGGTAATGGTATTAGTAGCCCCGGGGCCACTTGTCACCAGACAAACCCCTACTTCACCCGAAGCACGGGCAAATCCCTGAGCAGCATGTGCCGCTCCCTGTTCATGGCGGACCAGAATGTGATTCAAAGTCTCCCTATGGTCATATAAGGCATCGAATACCGGCATGATGGAACCTCCGGGATAACCAAAGATCGTCTTTACACCATGATATTCCAAAGAACGCATTAATGCTTCACCGCCTGAAATTATATCTTTACTCATGTACTAAAATTTACAATTTAACGATTTATGATTTCGATTGAAACAACCCCATAGTTAATCAATCAGTCTCACCGCCCCTTTATCGGCAGAGCTTACCATGCTGGCATACGCTTTAAGACTCTTAGGCACATAGCGTTCACGAGTGACCGGAGTCATCGGACGTGCAGCCAGTTCTTCATCGGTCAGTCGCACGTTGATAGTCCGTTCGGGGATATTGATTTCGATGATATCACCATCCTTGATCTTCCCGATATTACCTCCGGCGGCCGCTTCGGGAGAGATATGACCGATGCTGAGTCCCGATGTACCACCACTGAAACGGCCGTCGGTAATCAGCGCACACTCCTTGCCCAAATGGCGCGATTTAATATAAGAGGTGGGATAAAGCATCTCCTGCATACCGGGACCTCCTTTCGGACCCTCGTGCGTGATGACGACTACATCTCCGCTGACAACTTTTCCTCCGAGTATCCCATTGCAGGCGGCTTCCTGTGAATCGAATACCTTTGCCGGACCGGTAAACTTCCAGATACTTTCGTCCACACCGGCTGTTTTCACCACACAACCATCCTGAGCTATATTTCCTTTCAGTACGGCCAGTCCTCCGTCTTTGCTATATGCATGTTCCATATCGCGAATGCACCCTTCGGTACGATCCGTATCCAGTTCTTTGTAATAGACGTCCTGAGAGCCGAGCACCAGATTGAACTTCCCGGCAGCCGCACTCTTATACTTCTTAATAGCCTCTTCACACACGTTCGGGCTTGTTATATCATATTTATCAATTGCTTCACCCAATGTCATCCCATCGATACGGGGCACGGATGTATCTATCAATCCGGCTTTGGCAAGTTGTCCCATAATCCCCATGATACCTCCGGCACGATTCACATCCTGAATGTGATACTTCTGAGTGTTCGGCGCTACCTTGCACAGGCACGGGCTTTTGCGCGACAACATATCGATATCATCCATTTTAAAGTCCGCTCCTGCTTCATGAGCTACCGCCAGCAGATGGAGTACCGTATTGGTAGATCCCCCCATCGCAATATCCAGTGTCATGGCATTCAGGAATGCCTCACGGGTGGCAATGCTCCGGGGAAGCACACTCTCATCACCGTCCCGATAATATTTATAGGTATTTTCTACAATCAGTTTCGCAGCATCTTTGAACAATTGGGTACGGTTGGCATGAGTTGCCACAATCGTTCCGTTTCCGGGGAGTGCCAGACCGATCGCTTCGTTGAGGCAGTTCATCGAGTTGGCAGTAAACATCCCCGAACAGCACCCGCAAGTGGGACAGGCCCGATTCTCAATTTTGGAAACTTCTTCATCGCTCACACTTTCGTCGGCCGACTTAATCATCGCGTCAATCAGGTCCAAATGCTGCCCGTCCAATTCACCGGCTTCCATCGGGCCTCCGGATACAAATACAGTAGGAATATTCAGTCTCATAGCCGCCATCAACATTCCCGGAGTGATTTTGTCACAATTGCTGATACACACCATGGCATCCGCTTTATGGGCATTCACCATATATTCTACGCTATCGGCAATGATATCCCGGGAGGGAAGGGAATAGAGCATTCCGTCGTGCCCCATAGCAATGCCATCATCAATGGCAATCGTATTGAACTCTGCAGCAAAGCATCCCAGCTTCTCAATTTCTTTTTTCACCAGCTGGCCTATTTCATGTAGATGTACATGTCCCGGAACAAACTGAGTGAACGAATTGACGATGGCAATGATAGGTTTGCCTAATTGCTCTTTTTTCATACCGTTGGCTGCCCAAAGTGCCCGGGCACCCGCCATGCGACGGCCTTGTGTGCTGAACGAACTGCGTAACTGCTTTTTCATTTCAATATTCCTTTTAAGTAAAGAGCCTTTCCCACCGTAGTGAGAAAGGCTCTAAATCATATCTTCTATCTGTACGAATACATACATAACCTTTCTCACGCTCTTGATGGAATCACCACGACGCGAATAATATGCAGGACTGCCAGGTTAATTGATGTATGATTATTCATAACTTCTGTTTTTCTTTCTTTATGTGCTGCAAAGGTAAGTGCTTTTTTATAAACTCCAAACAAATTGAAGAAAAAAATCACTCAAAACAAAATAATTGTAAGCAAAGCCCACCATTAAATACGCATTTATCATTCAGAATACTATATTCCGAACTATTCCTTATAAAAATCCACTTTCAGAATATATACAAATTGAATATAAACAGCACAAACATACCAATTGTGCGACAACTCTTCAAGGAAGAAAACAAAGAAACATCAATAGAAATCAAGGAAAAAGAAAAGAGCGGAAAGATTAGATTAAAGTCAAACCAATAAAACATGGGGATGTTGTATCGTAAAACATCCCCATGTTATAGTACAAAACATCCGGATGTTTCACACAACAACACCCGGATGTTTTCGCAACAAGAGTTTAAAGTTTCAAAGTAAACAATGGCATATTACTGACGAATAAAACGTATACTAAATCCGAAGCCACGACTATATGTATTCGTACATTGTGATACGGCTACATTCGAAGGATTGACGGAGAGTGCCCAGCAATCATTCCCATCAACACTGTCAAACCACCAATACCCAACTTCATCTTTTTCCTGGAAAGCAAAAGGCTCATCAGCATTGCGCCGTCCACCGGGTTTCCCGACAAATCCGGCAATCTTCAATGCCTCGGCTACTTTAGGATCCCCACCTAAGAAATCCCGCAATGTATCCCAGTCTCTCAAATGATTCGGTATTTTCCAGCCTTTAGGGACCAAGGACGTGCCACTGGAAAACACACCTGCATTATACAACAGCCCATATTGATTGCGAATCGCCCGGCTACCTTCCGTAATGCCAGCGGGGAAACCATATACAGCATATCGCGGGATACCATCCTTTCTCCATTCTGAGGAAATGACTCCTGCACTGTTTGTTATCGTCTGCAAATTATCCGCCATCCAATACTGTGTACCGATTTTCATCACCCGATACGAGTTACCTTCATTGTCGGTAGCCTGATAAGGACGGAGTCCGCTTGCCTGATTGCCCGAGTAACCGATATAATCACCGGTAATAAAATTCACTCCGTCTTCGGTAAACAAAGAGGTGAATGGCTCCGTATTAGTACCCGGCGTATAAACGGTAGTCAGATAATCCACCTTTCCTCCGTTGTCCAGAACCACTCCTTCACCAAACGCCTTGTTATAAACATTATAAGGATAAAAGACCGAGGCACTTTTACCCGATCCAAATGAATAACCGGGAATAAACTCATGACATAGTTCTCCTACTTTCACTCCCTCAACATAAAGTTCATAAACAAACGAACGGGAAGAATCGGGCACTTTAAATTCAAGTAATAAGGTAGTTTCAAGCGTTGCCGGCAATTTCTTACCATCCTTAGCAGTCAGTTCGAGGACAGCAGTACCGGACAATGCTCCATCAGCCGAACCTTTACCAGGGGCAATCACTGTTATTTCGCCATCGGTGGCCGATGTATACCTTGCCGTAACTGTCCAACCGCGCGGAGCCGTACATACCGGAGCAATATCTTTATTCACGCCACTGCAAGTAAATGCAAAGGTCCGGGATTCGCTCCGATGGAAATACGCCACTTCCAAAGTCTCCAGTCCGACCTGTGATCCTTGCCATTCCGGCACTTTAAGAGTTTTTCCATCACTCAGATAAAATACAATATAACCGTCTTCACTGACCACCTTCCGGAACATAGGATCGCCGGATGCACCTTTCGCCTTCATCGGATTACCCGCAGCATCTTCCAATTCAACAGGACCGCTCCCATAGTCAAGTGTCCAGTATCCTGCCGCATTGACCCCAATGACCGGAACAATGCCATCGGTTCCCGAAGCTCTGACCTTTTGCCCGTTGTTATCCAAAAGAAAAGAAGAAGTTCCATCCGGAGCCTTGTTAGCCCAATACAGATGCCCGTCCGTATCCATTTTCATGGTGATGACGGGAGCTATACCATTTTTTCCCTTATCTCCTTCCGCACCGTCTTTACCATCCGTACCGTCAACTCCGTCTTTACCATCGGTACCATCCTGACCGTCTTTGCCGTCGGTACCGTCAACTCCGTCTTTACCATCCGTACCATCCTGACCATCCTTGCCGTCGGTACCATCAACTCCGTCTTTGCCATCGGTACCATCCTGACCATCTTTGCCATCGGTGCCGTCCTGACCATTCTGACCATCTTTACCGTCTTCCCCTTTCTTACCGTCATCTCCTTTCTCGCCATTCTTGATGACAATAGTGCCACTCTTAAAGAAACTGATCGTATAGCCGCTTCCATCGGCAAGTTCGTTGAATCCGGTAATGTAATCACCGGATTCAGACGAGTCTATGATCAGCTTTAAGGCAACAATATCCCTATTCATATTTTTACATAACTCTTCGATAGAGTTTGCCTGTTCCTCCATTTCCGCGTGATTCTTCAGCACTTCGTTTATCTCTTCCTGGCTACAGGAAGCAACGAGGAACAAACAGAGAAACAATAGTTTGATTATATGATTCATATTCATTAGAGTTAAATTAATAATTTGCATCCCGGACACAACGGATACTGTTACCTTCGCCCAACCCGGCAGCACCGGGAGTCAGTTGCTCTACAGAATTGGACCTAAAACTCATCCGGATACGGTAATCCGCTTCCGTCGACCACCATTGCCCTGTTGTTTCCGAAGCTCCGGTACTGCCATTACTACCCTCGACCGTATTAGCAGGTAAAGCAGTAAAACCGGTCAGATTGTCTCCCTCTATTCCGGCACTCTCCATCCAACTTCCGAGCCCTTTCCCAATAGCTGTCGATTTCAGTTTACGTGCATCTGCCCCCACAAAGTCTACCAATGCTTGCAGTTCTGCTTTAGAAGGAACATGCCATCCTTGGGGAGCTATATTTCCTTTCATCGCAAACAGATTGTAAAGCACACCGTACAGGTTGCGATATTGCATAGCACCCGGAGCATCGGCATTAGCCGCCCGGTCGACCTGACATGCAGGAAGATCTGACCCGCACTGAATCATCCAAGCTTCTGAAGTGGCAAAACCGGTAGGAATAGGAGTACCATCATTAAATTGGGTTGTCTTCAGATTTTCTCCCATCCAGTAGAGACTGCCTATTTTCACAACCCGGTAAGCATATCCCTGCACATCGACAGCCAAGGAAGCTTTCAGCCCGCAAACAGTCCCGTTCACCAGCCCATCTGTTCCATCTGCCGGCATTACATACTGACTGCCGTCTTCCGTCAGTATGGCAGTAGATGACGGATTGCCCGTAACGGGAGTATACCCTGTTCCGTCATGCTGTATCGACGCTCCGTTCTCCAGAATAATCCCCGGACCAAAAACACGCGAAGCAGCATTATAAGAATAGACTACAGTAGCCCGGTCCGTCGTGGAATAAGCCGGCACATATTCCCGGCATATTTCTCCTACTTTAAACCCCTCCATCAAAATATCATAAACCAGGGAACTATTGAACTTCGGGAGCTCAATACGATAATACAACGTTACCAAGATGTCTGCCCGGACAGTATTTCCCAAGGCATCTGTGCCTTCTATCGTTATTCTTTCCGAAGCCGGCAGAGCCGAACCGGCAGCAGGCGCTTTCACAGTCAGCACCCCTTGCAAAGCTTTCGGCTGATAATTAATCGTAGCATCCCATGTTCCTGCCACCTTTACTATCTGCCGGAAACTACTACAATCAAACGGAATGTCCAGTGCTACTCCACGACGAAAGAAAAGAGGTCCCGTTTCATTGAATATCAGTTTATTATCTGCGAATTTAGCCACCTTATAGACACTTCCGTCAGTCATTGTAAAAATGACATACTCCGGATCTCCCGGATTCACAGACGTAAAGATGGACTGACTGCCATCTGTCACGGTGGCTACAATTTTCTCTCCGCTTGCTCCTGTCATCCACTTCGTAACAGTTCCGACAGTAACCTGCCAGTAATATTCTCCGTCCGTATCTTTAGCTATACCGACAGATGGAGTAATACCATTTACCGGAGTCATAATCACTTTATTACCCTCTCCGTCCGTCAGCCACTCTACCACTCCGGCACCTATCTGTACAGTCCAGTAATAATTACCATCCGTATCCTGTTTAGCACCCATCAACGGAGTATCTCCGGCCGGACCTTTCACACCATCTTTACCGTCAGTACCGTCAACTCCGTCTTTGCCATCCGTACCATCTGCGCCGTCCTGACCATCATTGCCATTACTGCCGTCGGTTCCGTCAGTTCCGTTCGAGCCATTCTGGCCATCTGCCCCATCTTCACCGTCAACACCATCCTTGCCATCCGTACCATCTGCGCCGTTCTGACCATCATTGCCATTACTGCCATCGGTTCCGTCATTACCGTTTTCTCCTTTATTCCCTACCAGGCCATTCTTTACAAGCATGTCTCCCCCTTTATGAAAAACGATCAGTGTACCGCTCCCATCGGGCAACTCGGTCACACTTTCAATGTAATCATGAGTCGGTATCGTATTCACTATCGTGGCAAGCAGCCGTACTTCATTATTGGTATCGGATATCCATTCCCGGAGCTTTCCCATCCGGACATTCAATTCGGCTTCCCGGCGCAAGGCTTCGTTAATGTCCTCCTGAACACATCCTCCTGCCAACAAAACCGACAAAATGATAAATATATATTTTTTATATCTCTTCATGATTTCCTGTTTTAAAGATTAGTCTTCTCTCAAAATCCGTACGCTATAACCCACCGAATTATTATCTCCACTATTAAACCCAAGCTCGGAAGAAGTTGCAGACAACCTGAATACAGCACCGACACTCTCCAGGCTGGCGCTACTCCACCAGATACCGGCTTGCTGAAGATCGTTAAACGAAAGACCGTCAGCAGCCCTATATCCCCCTCCGAAACCGCCAAAACCAGTGAGATCAGTTCCGCCGGCAACATTCCAATGTTCTGTCCCGGCTTCCTTCAATAACGTACCGGCATTGGTGCCCAGAAAAGCCCGCAATATAGATACGATATCAGATTCCGTAGGAAGTTTCCATCCGTCGGGTACTACTTTCTTTGCTGCCACCCAATTGTACAAAACGCCATAAGATATTTTATTGGCAAAAGCTCCTGTAGCGGAGGCGTTCTGATAATCATACACGGCACAAGCACCTGAACCTGTATCTTCAAATCCACTTTCTTTCCAAGCATGCCCCGATAAGTTAGTTTCGACAGGACTTCCATCAGGATAACTAAGCGTCCGTAAATTTTCCATGGTCCAATACTGTTTACCTATTTTCACAATGCGATAGGTGTTACCATCCACATCAGTCAGTTTTTCCGCTTGCAGGCCATCTCCGAAATCCGGTTCCCGTCCTTTCAACGAACTGTCGGTATAGAATTCCGCCCCGTCTTCAGTATAGATATACATGACTGCCGGCCGGTCGGCAGCAGGAGCATGATAGCCCGTACCGTCGTGCTGTACCGTGCCTCCTGTATTCGTGATAAGCCCCGACCCATAAATTCCTCCTGTCAGATAAGGATAGACAATCGTTGCAGACTGCTTTAACTCCCGCTGATATTCCCGGCAAAGCTCTCCCACCTTTTTACCCCAAAGACGGATGTTGTAGACATAAGAGCCTTTGAAATCCGGAAGCATTATCCTATAAAGCATAGTCACGGCGAAAGAGCTCCGTGCTGCTTCTTCTGTGGTATTCGTACTCCTCAGTACTACATCTCCGGATAATGCTACGCCCGCTGCTCCTGCCAAAGGAGCTTCAAGGGCCAGTGTACCTGCATCAAAATCAACCGTTGCCTTCCATCCCTCCGGAACATCTACCGATAGCCGTTCCTTTGAGATACCCTTACAACTGAAAGCAATCACCCGGGATTCGCCACGACTGAAGAAGAGCAGTTTGCGTCCCTCCGGCACCTCAATAGAAGGTTTTCCCACCGGTATTTTAAATTGGGTTGCTCCCCCACTTAAAGTAAACTCTATATAATCCGGATCTTTATATTCCACCTTCTCAAACACAGACACGGCATCTTTTGCGTTGGCAATTATTTTCTTTCCACCCGCCTCAATCCATGTTTCAGGATCGGACCCTATCTTCTGTGTCCAGTAATAATTATCGTCACCGCCATCAGCCACCGTCCACTGTTTCACTCCTAACTGAGGAGTCCGTCCATCATGGACCGCAGAGACTGCCTTTATCCGGTTTCCGTCATTGTCCGCCAGATAATATGGTTCACCGGAGCCGACTTTTACAGTCCAGTAATATTCCGAGTCAGTGGGGTCCTGCATAATGCCGACCACCGGATTCTGTCCGGGATCACCTTGTTCTCCCTTGCTTCCGTCCGTACCATTAGCTCCATCTTTACCGTCTGTTCCATCCACGCCATCCTTGCCATCGGAGCCATTCGTTCCATCCACACCATCTTTACCATCGGTGCCGTTCTCTCCATCTTTACCATCCGTACCATCGGCACCGTCTACGCCATCTTTGCCGTCCGTACCATCTACACCATCCTTGCCGTCCGTACCGTCAATGCCGTCTTTGCCGGCATCTCCATCGGGACCCGTATTTCCCTTCTTTCCGTTACGAATAGTGATCGGGGCACTTCTGGAAAAGGAGATGGTATATCCCGTACCATCCGCCAACTCCTCAATGTGAGTGATGTTGTCTCCTATCTTGTCAATATTGACAATCACCTGAAGATTATAAATATCTTCATTCAATTTTCTGCATAACTCTGTCAGCTCCTGCAGTTCTTTCTTCTGATCGCCTTGTCTGTCAAGTAAATCGTTGAAATCGGATTCCTTACAGCCATACAGCAACGGAATCAATAACAACAACAGATATATTCTCTTTTTAATCATAGTTTTCATTTTTGAATTTCAACAATAACTCGCCTGGCAAGTACACTGTAGTTGTTAGGATCGGAAGTAAGCGTATCTATACACTCTCCTTTCACGTTGATACGTTTGCTGTCAATTCCCTTCTTTTCAAGGTAAGCTGCCAACACCTCCGCACGCTGTAAAGAGATTTTTTGATTAATATCCGGATTACCCGTATGATCGGCATAACCCAAAAGAATGACTTTCAGATCAGGATACTTTTTCAGGGTTTCCACAATGCGGGATAATTCATTTTTGTATAAAGCTACATTCAGATAAGCCGATCCCCTCTTAAAGTAGACAGGAGGCAACTCATTGAATCCCAGCACCGGATTGGATTCCACTCTCTCTTTCGCATCCGTTTGCGCTTGCTGCAACTGCATATTTAAGGAAGCTATTTCCTGTTTCATCCGGTTCTTCTCTATCGAATCCTCCGTACAGCAAACAGGTGTGGGTAAGTTCACCGCGCGCTCCTCTATATATCTTACCGCAATATCTGTCACATGCTTTGAGGCATAAAGGACATTATCTTGTTTCTTCTTACCCACTTTCCATATCAAGGAAAGCCCGGCACTCGTCATAAAATGGTCTTTTGACTTGATAAGGGTCGACACACCATCCATCTTATTATTATTGACCCATATAATTCCCGTACGCAACTGTACGTCAAAAGCGCGTGAAATCTTATAACGCAAAGAGAGATCTCCCCCTACTCCAAAGTTCCAGTCATCAGTCTTTTTGCCTGACAACGGGCTCTTATCCGCCTTATTTACTAACTCAGTAGAGAAACGTTGTGCATAGACAGCAGGACTCAGCAATACCGTCCAACGCCGGTTACCCCGGTTGAGCCCAAAGAAGTTATTTACATTCAGATTCATCTGTAAGCCAAGATTGGTGAAGTGTACTTTCGAAAACACATCCTTATACTTCCAGGTAGTAAAGTCCTGCTTGGTATAATAAGTCATTCCGTCAGCACTCAGGAGGTAATCGGACGCATAAGATTTTGCGCCCATTCTGGTATATCCGGTCCGTGCGGATGCCTCTATACCTATCCACGAATTGATCTGATAGCCTGCAAATCCCCCAAACTGAGACCCGATATAAGTTTTATCTGCCGAAAATGAAGTAAAATCACCGAATAAAAAGGGAGTAGCATACTCTGCTCCGAAGTACCAATGAGAATACGATTTGAGAGGTTCATCGGCCCCAACCGATGTTTTTGTCTGGGCAAAGCCGTTACAAAACAGCGGAGACAAGAAAAGGAAAAGAATGACTCTTTTACATTCTGTTTCCATACAACAACGAATTTTTAACATAAGCTCCAGTTTAAGAATTATTGTTTGTTTTCAGTTTCTTGCGAAGTTCGCAAGGTGTAAGTCCATATTGTGACCTACAAAATTTATTAAAGTGTGAAGGAGACGAAAACCCGAAGTCATCGATAATCTGGCTAAACTCATCACCATATACGGTAATGCGATAAATAATCCGTTGTGATTTCCGATTGAGGAGCCAACGATAAACCGATACTCCGAATTGCTCTTTAAATTTAACCCGGAAATTGGTGACCCCGTATCCTAACAGACTGGCCAACTCGCCTACATTTTTTGCACTGAGATAGTTTTCCAATATCTGTTCTTTGAATTTGGATGACTGTTCCGTCAAAGAGCTGAATAAAATTGCAAGTTCCTGCTCATTATAAACAGAATTCAGAATATAAAACAGTTCCTGCCGTTTCGTTATATACAAGGAGACATCATCTAATTTCATCTCCAGATACAGCACCAGAAGCTGTAGGAAAGAGTTCAATGGCTCCGCGAATCTGAGTCCTGTACCTTTCAGAGCATACTTGTCCTGAAAGGAAGCATAAGGCCTAAATGTCAGCAAATCATGTACAATTAAATCGCCGAATGCAAACAGAATGACCTGTGTATCTGAAAGCATCTCACAAACATGATCATTTTCTTTATCCCAAAAGAAGATATGCCGCTCGTCAATAATAGCTAATTCTTTCTCACCAGAAAAAACTTTCATAGTGCCACTCATGATAAAAATTAAAACATTGCTATCCATTTTCGGCAAATGGCTTCCTTGCACAATGGTTAAAAATCTAAATCCTGTTTGAAAGACCTGATTTTGCAGTAAATCAGAAGATAAATTGTCCAGTAAGGTTTTCATAGGTTTATGTATGTTGTAAAAAAAACAAAAGACACACTAACATCTTATTAATAAATAATACAAAGAAAACCCTTTGACAACTCAATCCGTTTATACATTTTATTTATTTTGTTATATATAATAACGAAATAAAATACTTTTTTTCATTTAAGTAAAATTGAGACATGGCATTCCTTATTTTCATAAAATCACCGCCTATCAGCCAACAGGTATTAATTTCTACTACGAAAGAATAAACTCCATACCAGTCCACAAATCTCTGATGATTAATTCGTATCTTTGTCCCCACGGAAAATCCGAATTTTATTAATAACATTATAAAGAACAGATGGAAACAGCAGAAAACAAGTACATCACTGTAGCTTACAAACTGTATACAACAGAAGATGGCAAAAGAGATTTAGTAGAAGAAGCAACAGCCGAACATCCCTTTCAGTTCATTTCCGGTTTGGGTACTACGCTTGAAGCTTTTGAATCACAGATAGCAAACCTCAATAAAGGAGATAAGTTTGAATTTACCATTCCTTTTGCCGAAGCTTACGGTGAATATGATGAAGAACATGTGATTGATCTTCCGAAAAACATCTTCGAGATTGACGGAAAATTCGATAACGAACATATCTATCCGGGAAATATCATCCCTCTGATGAATTCAGAAGGCCAGCGCCTGAACGGTAGCGTAGTTGAGGTAAAAGCCGACACTGTGGTAATGGATATGAACCATCCGTTGGCAGGTGAAGATTTGACTTTCGCGGGTGAAGTTGTTGAAAGCCGTCCGGCTACAAACGAAGAAATCCAGGAAATGGTTAAAATGATGACCGGTGAAGGTGGTTGCAGCTGCGGAAGTTGTGGTGACGGTTGCGGTGACGACTGCGGAGATAGCTGTGGAGACAGCTGCGGTTGCGGACATTGCCATTAATTGAGCGATTATCTATAAAATAAAAAACGGTGAACATACTGCACATGCATGGTATGTTCACCGTTTTATTATATCAAAATGTGTATAGCACACCTATTTCACGATCTCTATCAAAAAAGAGTCCTCACTGTATTCCTTACCATTCAAATAAAGTTTCTTGTGTATCGTAGGATCCTGTTTCTTCCAGGTGATGTATAAGTCAAATTTCACCACGTCTTTTGTCCCGTCCCCCCAATAAATCGTAAAAGTCTCTCCCTTATATTGATGTTCCGGAGAAAACTCACCAAAAGAAAGAACACGCTTTTTCTCTTTACCCAGTAGCTCTTTTCTTAATCCTAAAGACCGGGGCATATTAAACCGCGTATCCACAGAGTTTTCCAGCGGAAAGGTCTTACCTTCGTATTCCACCGTAATTTCATTAGCCAATAAATTTGATGAAACCTGCGGGTCCAACAGGTTAGCCCCGGCAGCATCCTTCACCGAAAAATAAATATTATAGTTTATGAAATCCCAGATATAATCCCCCGGGCCGTCCTCTTTCTCTTCTTCTCCATAACAACCGGTTGCCAGAAGCGGAAGCAATAGAAGCAACCATACAAAGTAATTTTTCATATATTCAGCATTAATAGTTCGTCATTCCGTCAAAGTTCTTTATATCAAGAAAATGAAAGAATTAGCCTTTTACTGCTTATCTTCTGATTTTTAACACATTGTTTAACATTAGCACCCTTTATGAGTCATAATATCAAGCACCACCTTATCTGTTTCATTCATCCCCTGAGATCCAATCCGCGTCAAATTGCGGATACTTTGATCAACATCTTCATCAATAATTCCTTCTACCGAAGTTACGCAGCGATTCTCCATAGCCATTACAGCGGACAACACAGCTGTTGACACTCCTGTCGTCACCTTCAAGGCACAGCTCGGTTTCGCACCGTCACATATCATTCCGGTCAGGTTGGCTATCATGTTTTGAACAGCAAAAGCCACTTGCTCATAACTGCCTCCCATCAACCAGGTGATTCCACAACTGGAACCGGTAGCAGCTACCACACAACCGCAAAGTGCAGAAAGACGTCCCAGACTTTGCTTAATATATATCACAGTCAAATGACTCATCATCAACGCACGGATCAGTTCCTCTTCCGGTTTTCCGTTTTCTTCGGCATAAACCACTACAGGCAATGTAGCGGAAATACCTTGATTACCACTACCCGAGTTACTCATAACAGGAATCATCGCTCCTGCCATGCGTGCATCACAAGCAGCCGATGTATACGAAAGAATATGTGAAAACACACTGTCGCCCATAATCTTATGTTCATAGGTTCCGCGAAGCATCTTGCCCAATGCGTGACCATAATCTCCCTGAAAAGACTGTTCGGCAGCTTTCTTGTTAAGTCTTGCCGTTTCAAGAATAAAACGGATTTCATCCAGCGGAGCAGTCAGTGCAAAGTCATACACTTTCCGCAGAGTGAGTTCCAGTTCCTCTTCTTCCTCTTCCTCACCGGAAACTTGCTGTTTATTTAATAGTATTTCATCTCCTTTGGCTACATAAACAAATGTAGTATGTCCTCCGGAAATAATAGCTGTTGCCTGCTCTCCACCGGCTTCACACATCACCTCTATGTAAAGTTTCTCCGTAATGTTTTCCTTCAGCGAAATACAGATACGCTTTTCATCAATCAACTTCTTCCCTTCTTCCACGGCTTCCGGAGAGCTGTCTTTCAACACTTCAAGTTGATAATCCGACTTTCCGATCAACGCCCCCAGAGCCACTGCAATAGGCAACCCAATCATCCCCGTACCGGGAATTCCCACTCCCATCGCATTCTTCAGGATGTTAGCACTCAACAATACTTTTATTTTTTCCGGTTTAGCTCCTAAGGTTTCTGTAGCCTTTGCCACACACAGCGCAACTGCAATCGGCTCTGTACATCCGATAGCCGGAATCACCTCCCGCTGCACTAAAGCAATTATCTGTTTTCTTTCTGACTCAGTCATCTATTCAAGGTTTATATTTTGCACAAAAGTAGGAAATATCCTCTTATAAACCATTCATTTAACTAAAGAATATCCCACCCGGACAAGTTAAGAGTTTTACAATCGGTTTACTGGTTATTTAAGAATTATCATGTATCTTTGTCTCTCAATTACAAATACTTAATAAAAAAGAGCAATGAATAAAGGATTTACACTAAAAGCCCTCTTTCTGTTATGTTTTCTTTTCTCGCAAACAGCCAAAGGGCAATCCTTCACTCCCGGAAAAATATGGCCGGACAATCATCAGGTCCATATCAACGCACATGGTGGAGGTATTTTGTACGATAACGGAACCTACTATTGGTTTGGCGAACACAAAACAGAAGGTGAAACCGGCAACGTTGCCAATGTAGGAGTGCATTGCTACTCTTCCGATAACCTATATCATTGGAATGATTGTGGAATAGCACTGTCAGTGATCGAAAATAACCCCGAACATATCATTTCTAAAGGATGTATCCTTGAGCGTCCCAAAGTCATATACAACCCTCACACTAAAAAATATGTCATGTGGTTCCATCTCGAGCCCAAAGGAGCCGGATATTCGGGAGCTTTAAGCGGAATCGCCGTAAGTGACCGGGTGACAGGCCCTTACACCTTCTTAAAAGCCGTCCGCCCCAATGCAGGTTCATGGCCTGTCAACGTACTGCCGGTCCATAAAACCGCCCGCAGACCTTCTATCGAAGAAGAACGTCAATGCACAGGTGGTAGTCTTCCTGCACATCCCGACAGCCTCAATATATTGGGACGCGATATGGAACGGGGACAGATGGCACGTGATATGAATCTGTTTGTCGATGATGACGGCAAAGCCTATCACATCTATTCTTCCGAAGAAAACAGCACCTTACATATTGCCGAACTTGATTCATCTTATACCGGCTATACAGGAAAGTACACCCGAATTTTTATTAACCGATTTATGGAGGCTCCCGCCATGTTTAAGAAGGATGGTAACTATTACCTTATCATGTCCGGATGCACCGGGTGGAGTCCTAATGCAGCACGGTCTGCAATAGCTTCCTCCATTTGGGGAGAATGGAAAGAATTAGGGAATCCCTGCGTAGGTCAGGATGCGGACCTGACTTTCCATTCGCAAAGTACTTATATTCTTCCGGTGCGGGGTAAGAAAGACCAATTTATATACATGGGCGACCGTTGGACACCCCAAAACGCAATAGACGGACGTTATATTTGGCTTCCAATTTATTTTGAAGGCGAAAAACCTGTTATCAAATGGAAAGATTCATGGACTTTAGACTAAAAACGCACCATTCTGAACATTATGACCGTTATAAAATGTTGTATTGTAGGGGTTCAAATGTATCTTTTCAAAAAAGAAACTTAACTTTGCAGCCAAGTTTACAAAAAATCAACTAAACTAAAAGGATTATTAATCAAAAACAGAATCGAATGAAATTAAAGAATCTGATAGCCTGTTTCTTTCTGGGCTTTATAATGGTTTCTTGCATACAAGACGAAGCACCTAATGCAGAAGCAGACATCATTGCATGCACTGTACCGGGTGATGTTCTCAATCGTGATCCCATCATCGAAAACAAGAAAGTTACATTAATTGTAAAAACAGGAACAGATATAACCGCATTAGCACCTAAGTTTACTTTGACTCCGGGAGCTTCTATTGTCCCTAATAGTGGAACTATACTTGATTTTACCACACCTCAATATTATGAAGTAACTTCTGAAGATGGAAAATGGAAGAAAAAATATGAAGTAGGAGTAACTTTCTCAGGTATTACTAACACAATGTATCACTTTGAGAATATTAAGTTCGACTCAGAGGGAAAATACCATATTTTCTACGAAACAGATGCACAAGGGAAAGAAACCATGACTTGGGCAAGTGGCAATGCCGGCTTTGCTTTTACCGGTGTAAAAGCAAAAGCAGAAGAATATCCAACAAGTCAAGCAAACAATGGCGTCGAAGGGAAATGCTTGAAACTAACAACTTGCGAAACAGGTTATTGGGGCTCGTTGCTTGGAATGCCAATTGCAGCGGGTAATCTATTCTTAGGTAGTTTTGAAGTAAAGCCTACCGATATTCTCCGTTCAACCAAATTCGGAACCCCTTTTTCAAATATTCCAACTTCAATTACCGGATATTATAAATATAAGGCAGGAAAGTCATTCCAAATAGATGGTAAACCTGTAGATAACAAAAAAGATATCTGTGATATTTATGCCGTATTTTATGAAACAGATGAAAAATTGTCTACACTTGACGGAACTAACGTATTGGCAGAAGATAATACTTATATCGTATCAGTAGCTCGGATTAAAGATGCAAAAGAAACTGATGAATGGATTAAGTTTGACTTACCATTTGAATATCGTACTGGTAAATCAGTAGATATGGAGAAACTCAAAGCTGGAAAATATAATTTAGCTATCGTATTTTCTTCAAGTATACGCGGAGATCATTTCGAAGGTGCTCCAGGAAGTACACTTTACATTGATGAGGTTCTATTAAATTTCACTAACAAGTAAAAATGAAAAAATGAAAAAGTATATACTTATAGGCCTGCTCGCTTTTATCGGCACAATCAACACTTTAAAAGCCCAAGAAGAACGGAATCATGGTATTATTTGGTCTGCACTACATGGGCTTGAATATGAAATAAAAGCAGGTTTCAACGTTGGAGGTGCTTCACCACTCCCATTACCTGCAGAAATACGTGCACTCACAGGGTATAGCCCTACTATATGCTTAGCTATAGAAGGCAATACAACCAAATGGTTTGGTAAAGACTCTAAATGGGGAATGACTTTAGGATTACGTCTTGAAACTAAAGGTATGGAAGCCAAAGCACGTGTAAAGAATTACAGTATGGAAATTATAGGGGATGGCGGCGAACTTTTAGCAGGCTACTGGACAGGAAAAGTAAAAACTAAATATAGAGGTTCTTATTTCTCAATTCCAGTAACAGCCGCTTATAAACTTAGCCAACGTGTTAGAATTAATGCCGGTCCTTATGTTTCATTTATGACCAGTGGTGACTTCAATGGACATGTGCATGATGGATATCTACGCAAAGACACCCCCACTGGAGAAAAAGCTGAATTCGAAGGAGATAAAATAGCTCCTTATGACTTCTCTAAGGACCTAAGCAATTTTCAATGGGGATTTCAAGCTGGTGCCGAATGGAAAGCATTCAAACATCTAAATGTATACGCAGATTTAGTCTGGGGATTAAATGATATCTTTAAAAAAGACTTCAAAACAATTACATTCAATATGTATCCCATATATCTAAATGTAGGATTTGGATATGCATTTTAATTAAAAAAGACATATTTCATTTTAGTAAACTCGTATAAATCCTAATACCTTGGACTTTATACGAGTTTTTTATACAATAATATTCTAATACACTTCTTTGAAGACAAACTAACAACATACAGATAATATCACTTTTAAAAAAGAAGCATAACAATAGATTCCACTGAATTCCAACAACCCAAACAATTAACAAAAAAGTCCTAAGCATTAATACTACATAATAAAAAAGGAGGATGGTTAAACGAAGGCACTGAAAAAGTGATCTTTTTTAGCATCCAATCCTTTTTTTAGAAATTCTTGGAAAAAGTTGCATGTCGAATGATGCATTTCATTCACATACAACTTTTTCTTATATTAAGGGTAATAACTCCACAATTTGCTTTATACAAGCCGTGTTTGTCTTCCACGGGCATGGATTACACTTACTTTAACTGAGTTTGAGTATTCTCTTGAGATTTGCTGCAAAAATAGCCATTGCTCCTTGCATTTTCATACATGACAGTCCGTAGGACTGCGCCCTGTCATATCCATATACCTGTTTCAGTTCCGCATTTTTAGCTTCAATCTTATAACGCTCGGCAGCCTTCTCTTTGAACCGTTCGGTTTGTTGAAACTCTATCTGTTGTTGCTGCTCATCGGTTTTTATGGGTACAGAATAGGTTTTAGATTTAGCTCCCGGCTTATAACATCCCTCCCGTTTTGAGCAGCATTGACACTTATGTACATCAAAATAATAAGTATACGCCTGATTCCATGCTCCATTCTTTCTCCCTTGTTTTGCCCTACGTATAGCTATATGGTCGGCAGGGCAAACAAACATGCCGGCATCCTTATTGTAATCAAACTTGCCTTCCTCCTTTCTGAAACCTTGGCTGATACTGGGATTCAATTTAGCTACCAACTCAAAGTGTTCATCAC
>NZ_JAFKPJ010000019.1:0-93999 GCF_019633765.1 Bacteroides sp. 11BF | reverse complement strand
GGTAGTCGCCGTTTTTAGAGAGTTCATCCCCTCGGGTCAGAAGACACGAGGGGATGACTTGTTTTTGGGAGATTCATTTATTTTATCTATATTTGCAAATGAGTATTTATATAAACGTTTAAAGCAAATATTTAAAGTATGAAGACAAAATTCTTTTTAGCTGCTGCAATGGTGGCATTCTCTTTTGCGATGATTTCTTGTGGTGGCAATAAAACAGCTAATTCGGAAGCTGCTACAGACTCTACTTCAGTTGCTGTAGAAGCAGTGGAATCTGCTGCAACTTGTTGCAAAGGTGACTCTGCTGTTTGTGACTCTACCAAGGCTTGTTGCAAAGATAAAGCTGCATGCGACCAGAAAACAGAATGCCCTCAGAATGCAAATTGTGAAAAGAAAGCTTGTGATAAGAAGTAATCAACAGGCATTAAAGCTATAATTGAGTGGGAATAAGGTATCTAACAGTACTTTATTCCCATTTTTTGTAGGCAGATATATGAACTTTGATTGTGATATATTTGTTATTATACAGTAGTTCTTCTTATGAAATGATATTTTTATGAATAAAAAAGTAACGTTTTATTTGGAGGCTAAGAAATAATCTATACCTTTGCATCGTCAAACAATAAAAGAGACAATAAACATGAATCAATCATTTATACATATTCTACTGTGTGGTATTATTATTCTGCTGGCAAAGGTCGGGGGAAGTGAGTGTCGCGCGTAAATATGTATAATGAAAATATACGAAAGCCTTTCTCACTTCCTTGTGTGAAAGGCTTTTTTGATGGTGTATAATCAGATTAAAAAAATAGAATATGAGCGACAGATTATTTATTTTCGACACCACCCTTCGCGATGGTGAACAAGTACCGGGATGCCAGTTGAATACAGTGGAAAAAATTCAGGTGGCAAAGGCATTGGAAGTTTTAGGTGTAGATGTAATTGAGGCAGGCTTTCCTATTTCCAGCCCGGGTGATTTTAACTCGGTGATTGAAATATCAAAGGCTGTGACCTGGCCGACGATTTGTGCATTGACGCGTGCGGTACAAAAAGATATCGATGTGGCAGTGGATGCCCTGAAGTTTGCTAAACATAAGCGTATTCATACAGGAATCGGTACTTCAGATTCACATATTAAATATAAATTCAATTCTAATCGGGAAGAGATTATCGAACGTGCTGTGGCGGCAGTGAAATATGCCCGTCGTTTTGTGGATGATGTAGAGTTTTATGCAGAGGATGCAGGACGTACGGATAATGAATATCTGGCTCGTGTGATTGAAGCGGTTATTAAGGCTGGTGCTACAGTAGTGAATATTCCGGATACAACAGGTTACTGCCTACCTTCCGAGTATGGCGCGAAAATCAAATATCTGGTAGATCATGTAACAGGTATTGAGAATGCAATCATTTCTACCCACTGTCATAATGATTTGGGAATGGCTACTGCCAACACGATGGCAGGTATTCTGAATGGTGCCCGCCAGGTAGAGGTTACCATCAACGGTATCGGTGAACGTGCGGGAAATACGGCCCTTGAAGAGATAGCAATGATTATTAAAAGCCATCACGAGATTGATATTGAGACGAATATCAATACTCAGAAGATTTATCCTACCAGCCGTATGGTATCGAGCCTGATGAATATGCCGGTACAGGCTAATAAGGCCATTGTTGGACGCAATGCATTTGCGCATTCTTCGGGTATCCACCAGGATGGTGTACTTAAGAATGTGCAGACTTATGAAATAATTGATCCGCACGATGTGGGTATCGACGATAACTCTATCGTATTGACAGCCCGTAGCGGACGTGCTGCCTTGAAAAATCGCCTTTCCATTCTGGGTGTGACACTGGATCAGGAAAAACTGGATAAAGTATATGAAGAATTCCTGAAACTTGCCGACCGCAAGAAAGATATTCATGATGATGATATTCTGGTATTGGCGGGTGCGGACAGAAGTGGTAACCATCGCATCAAATTGGAATATCTTCAGGTGACCAGTGGAGTAGGAGTCCGTTCCGTTGCCAGCCTCGGATTGAATATTGCCGGAGAGAAATTTGAATCGGCTGCCAGTGGTAATGGTCCGGTGGATGCTGCCATCAAGGCTCTGAAGCGTATTATTGACCGTCATATGACTTTGAAGGAATTCACGATTCAAGCCATTAGCAAAGGAAGTGATGATGTGGGTAAGGTACACATGCAGGTTGAGTATGATAACCAGATGTATTACGGATTTGGTGCAAATACAGATATCATAGCTGCATCGGTAGAAGCCTATATCGACTGTATCAACAAGTTTACTAAGTGATGTGACTCTAAACGTAATTTGTAAATCGTAAAATAATAAATAAAAAGATGAATACATTATTTGATAAAATATGGGATGCACACGTAGTGACTACGGTGGAAGATGGCCCTACACAACTCTATATCGACAGATTATATTGTCACGAAGTAACCAGTCCTCAAGCTTTTGCCGGTTTACGCGCACGCGGGATTAAAGTACTCCGTCCGGAGAAGGTATATTGCATGCCGGACCATAATACACCGACTCACGATCAGGATAAGCCTATTGAAGATCCTGTCTCAAAAACTCAGGTGGATACATTGACTAAGAATGCAGCCGATTTTGGGCTGACGCATTATGGGATGATGGATAAAAGAAATGGTATTATTCATGTGGTAGGTCCCGAACGGGGACTCACTTTACCCGGAATGACGATTGTCTGTGGCGATTCACATACTTCTACTCACGGTGCGATGGGAGCGGTTGCTTTTGGTATCGGTACAAGTGAGGTTGAAATGGTACTTGCTTCACAATGTATTTTGCAGTCACGTCCCAAGACTATGCGTATCACGGTAGATGGTGAATTGGGTAAGGGAGTTACAGCCAAGGACATTGCCCTTTATATGATGTCGAAAATGACGACCAGCGGTGCAACCGGTTATTTTGTAGAATACGCCGGTGAGGCAATCCGCAGTCTGACAATGGAAGGCCGGTTGACACTCTGTAATCTTTCTATTGAGATGGGAGCCCGTGGCGGTATGGTTGCTCCCGATGAAGTGACTTTTGAATACATCAAAGGGCGTGAAAATGCTCCTCAAGGCGAAGAGTGGGATAAAGCAATGGCGTATTGGAAGACTTTGAAGAGTGAAGAAGATGCGGCTTTTGATAAAGAAGTCCATTTTGATGCAGCTGATATCGAGCCGATGATCACTTATGGAACTAATCCGGGTATGGGTATGGGCATCACGCAGCATATTCCTACAACCGAGGGTATGAATGAAACAACGAAAACTTCATTCTTGAAATCTCTGGACTATATGGGATTTCAGCCGGGTGAATCATTGTTGGGTAAAAAGATTGATTATGTATTTCTGGGCGCTTGTACTAATGGGCGTATCGAAGACTTCCGCGCATTCGCTTCTATAGTGAAAGGGCGTCAGAAAGCCGAACATGTGATTGCATGGTTAGTGCCGGGTTCTTGGATGGTTGATGCCCAGATCCGTGAAGAAGGATTGGATAAGATTCTGGAAGATGCCGGTTTTGCTATTCGTCAGCCGGGATGTTCGGCTTGTCTGGCCATGAACGATGATAAGATTCCTGTCGGTAAATATTCAGTTTCTACCAGTAACCGTAATTTTGAAGGACGTCAGGGGCCGGGAGCCCGTACGTTATTGGCCAGCCCGCTTGTGGCGGCTGCAGCTGCCGTAACGGGAGTGATTACCGATCCGAGAGAACTGATGTAATAGAGCTATAGGACGATCGGGGATTTACTGCTCAAGGAGTTTGTGAACGGAGATTGTCCGCCTGCACTGTAAATCGCAATTATTTAAATCGAAAATAAAAAGATGAAAGCAAAATTCAATATACTTACAAGTACTTGTGTACCTCTTCCATTAGAGAATGTGGATACAGACCAGATTATTCCCGCGCGTTTTTTGAAAGCTACAACCAAGGAGGGGTTTGGAGAGAACTTGTTCAGGGACTGGCGTTACGATAAACAAGGGAATAAAATAGAATCATTCGTGTTGAATGACCCTACATATGGAGGACAAATTTTGGTAGCCGGAAAAAATTTTGGTTCGGGATCCAGCCGAGAGCATGCTGCCTGGGCCATTGCCGATTATGGTTTCCGTGTAGTGGTGAGTAGTTTCTTTGCAGATATTCATAAAAACAATGAATTGAATAATTTCGTTCTTCCGGTTGTGGTAACCGAGGAATTCCTTGCAGAGTTGTTCGATTCCATCTTTAAGAATCCGAAGATGGAAGTGGAAGTTAACCTGCCGGAACAAACCATCACTAACAAAGCTACCGGAAAGAGTGAACATTTTGAAATCAATGCCTACAAGAAGCACTGTCTGATGAATGGACTTGACGACATTGACTTTTTGTTGACTAATAAAGATAAAATAGAACAATGGGAAAAGGCGTCAAAATAGAAATCATGGACACGACTCTCCGCGACGGTGAACAGACCAGCGGAGTATCGTTTGTGCCCCATGAAAAACTAATGATTGCCCGACTTCTGCTGGAAGAGTTGAAAGTAGATCGTGTGGAGGTAGCTTCGGCGCGTGTGTCCGATGGAGAGTTTGATGCGGTGAAAATGATATGTGACTGGGCTGCCCGAAGGAATCTGCTGCAAAAAGTAGAGGTATTGGGGTTCGTCGACGGACATACTTCATTGGATTGGATTCATGCTACCGGATGTCGTGTCATTAATCTGCTGTGCAAAGGTTCGCTGAAACATTGTACCTGCCAGTTGAAGAAAACGCCCGAAGAACATATCGAAGACATTCTTGCCGTAGTGGATTATGCCAATGAACTCGATATTGAGGTTAATGTATATCTGGAGGATTGGAGTAATGGTATGAAGGACTCTCCCGAATACGTGTTCCGGATTGTGGATGCATTGAAGGAGACCACTATCAAACGGTTTATGCTTCCCGACACATTGGGTATCCTGAACCCGCTTCAGGTGATTGAGTTTATGCGGAAGATGAAAAAGCGTTATCCTGACACACATTTCGACTTTCACGCACACAATGATTATGATCTGGCTGTAAGTAATGTGCTTGCTGCCGTGCTGAGTGGGGTAAAAGGGCTCCATACTACTATCAACGGTTTGGGTGAACGTGCCGGAAATGCTCCTTTGGCGAGTGTACAGGCCATCTTGAAAGATCATTTCAATGCCATAACCAATATCGATGAGAGCCGGCTGAATGATGTGAGTCGTGTGGTCGAATCGTATTCGGGCATTGTGATACCCGCCAACAAACCGATTGTAGGTGAGAATGTATTTACTCAGGTGGCCGGCGTACATGCCGATGGAGACAATAAAAGTAATCTTTATTGTAATGATCTGCTTCCCGAGCGTTTCGGGCGTATACGCGAGTATGCTTTGGGGAAAACTTCCGGTAAGGCCAATATCCGCAAGAACCTTGAAAGTCTGGGACTGGAACTGGATGAAGAGTCCATGAAGAAGGTTACGGAGCGAATCATTGAGTTGGGTGATAAGAAAGAGTTGGTTACTCAGGAAGATTTGCCCTATATTATTTCTGATGTGTTGAAGCATGATGGCATGAGCAATAAAGTAAAATTGAAAAGCTACTTTGTCACTTTAGCACACGGATTGAAGCCGATGGCAACACTGAGTATCGAAATCGACGGTCAGGTTTACGAAGAAAGTTCTTCCGGTGATGGACAGTACGATGCCTTCGTACGCGCTTTGCGTAAAGTATATAAGGTGACTTTGGGGCGTAAGTTCCCGATGCTGATTAATTATGCCGTAAGTATCCCTCCCGGAGGCCGTACCGATGCCTTCGTGCAGACAGTCATCACCTGGAGTTTTGGTGAAAAGGTGTTCCGTACCCGTGGATTGGATGCCGACCAGACAGAGGCTGCCATCAAAGCTACTATTAAAATGCTGAATATAATAGAAGAATATTAATTATTGAACAATATGGATTTTAAAATTGCTGTATTAGCCGGTGACGGCATCGGACCGGAAATCTCTGTACAAGGTGTAGAGGTGATGAGTGCCGTCTGTGAGAAGTTTGGACATAAAGTAAACTATGAATATGCCATTTGTGGTGCGGATGCTATTGATAAAGTAGGTGATCCTTTCCCCGAAGAAACCTATCAGGTGTGTAAGAATGCCGATGCAGTTCTCTTTTCGGCTGTAGGTGATCCTAAGTTTGACAATGACCCGACTGCCAAGGTACGTCCGGAACAAGGGCTGCTGGCTATGCGTAAGAAACTCGGTTTGTTTGCCAATATCCGTCCGGTGCAAACCTTTAAATGTCTGGTTCATAAGTCGCCTCTTCGTGCAGAGTTAGTAGAGGGAGCCGACTTCCTGTGTATCCGTGAGCTGACGGGTGGTATGTATTTCGGTGAGAAATATCAGGATAATGATAAAGCATATGATACGAATATGTATACACGTCCCGAAATTGAACGTATCCTGAAAGTCGGTTTTGAATACGCAATGAAGCGTCGCAAACACCTTACTGTAGTCGATAAAGCCAATGTGCTTGCTTCCAGTCGTTTGTGGAGACAAATTGCACAAGAGATGGCCCCGCAGTATCCGGAGGTGACTACTGATTATATGTTTGTGGATAATGCTGCAATGAAGATGATCCAGGAGCCTAAGTTCTTTGACGTAATGGTGACGGAGAATACCTTTGGCGACATTCTGACCGACGAAGGTTCTGTAATTAGCGGTTCTATGGGATTACTCCCGTCTGCTTCTACGGGCGAGAGTACTCCGGTGTTCGAGCCAATTCACGGTTCATGGCCGCAGGCAAAAGGTTTGAATATTGCTAACCCACTGGCACAAATCCTTTCGGTAGCAATGTTGTTCGAATACTTCGATTGCAAAGCCGAAGGCGCTTTGATCCGTAAGGCTGTCGATGCTTCTTTGGATGCAAATGTACGTACCCCCGAAATTCAGGTAGAAGGTGGTGATAAGTTTGGCACGAAAGAAGTAGGAGCATGGATTGTTGATTACATCCGGAAAGCCTGATTTCGTTTTTATATTTATAAAACAACAGACAATGCCGGAGAGGAGTGACATTCTTTCCGGCATTCTTTTTCTGTTTTAAGTCTGTATGAATGTTATAATCCGGTTTCATTTTTTCTTTTTGTGCTATAAAAACATAAATTAGATTTGGTTTGTTGTTTCAATACCCCTGTTTTATTTCTTATTTTTTGTATTTTTGCAGGATATTTACAATGAGGCAATGAATAAAACGATCAATTATCAACTGACTATCGTTGTTCCGGTATACAACGAAGAAGACAATATCTACTCTTTGGAACAGAAATTGGGAGAATTTTTGCCCAACTCTATTTGTACGGCTTGTGTATTGTTTGTGAACGATGGTTCACGTGATAACAGTAAGCAACGTATCATGGAGGTATGCGCGCGCAATAAGGATTTCTTTTATATGGATCTGGCAAAAAATTCCGGATTGAGTGCCGCCATGAAAGCGGGTATCGACTACGCTGAGTCGGTATATGTGGGATACATGGATGCCGATCTTCAGACTACTCCCGAGGATTTCAACCTGTTATTGAAGGATATTGCCGACTATCAGTTGGTGATGGGTATCCGTGCCAATCGTAAAGACTCTTTTTTTAAAAACCTCCAGTCCAAGATTGCCAATGGTTTCCGGCGGATGATGACCCATGATGGTGTTCAGGATACAGGTTGCCCTCTTAAAGTGTTGCATACGGCCTATGCCAAACGTATTCCGTTCTTTACGGGTATGCACCGTTTTCTTCCTGCGTTGATTTTATTGCAGGATGCTAAGATCAAACAGATTCCTGTCCGTCATTTCCCGCGTGTAGCAGGTACATCCAAGTATCATTTGTGGAACAGACTGGTTTCTCCTTTCCTCGATTGCTTTGCGTACCGTTGGATGAAGAAGAGATATATTAACTATCGTGTCGGCGACAATAACTTAATGGAGTAGTCTTGTGGGAGGTAACGGCTTTATTTATGTAATCGGTTTTTTGGCGCAGGCTTTTTTCTCTGCGCGCATCATATTCCAGTGGGTACTATCGGAAAAAGCAAAGAAGGTAGTATCTCCTTCCATATTTTGGATTCTGAGCATTGCCGGTTCTTATCTGTTGTGTATCTATGGGTGGTTGCGTGATGATTTTTCTATTATCTTCGGACAGTTTATTTCTTATTATATCTATTTGTGGAATCTGAACGAGAAGGGTATTTGGAATAAATTGCACGGGGTACTGAAAACTCTGCTGGTAATTACCCCCATTATTGCAGCAGCTTTTATGCTGCACGATGCACAACACTTTATCGATAGTTTTTTCCGAAATGAAAAGGTGCCTCTCTGGCTGTTGGTCTTCGGTTCAATGGGACAAGTCATTTTCACTCTTCGTTTTGTATATCAATGGGCTTATTCATTCCATCATAAAGAGTCTTTACTGCCTGCCGGTTTCTGGATTATCAGTCTGGTCGGTTCATCGGTTATTGTGGCATACGGTGTATTCCGTCTCGATCCGGTTCTGATTTTGGGTCAGTCTGTCGGTTTCGTAGCCTATTTTCGCAATCTGATGATTGGGCGTAAAAGCTCCAAGCAATCAGTTGCCTATGAAAAGTAAATTTCTTCCGTTTTTATTATTGCTGGCAGTATTGCCGGTGCTGATTTTCCGGGATTATACTCCCTCCAATGAGTTACGCTATCTGAGCATTGTCGATGAGGCACTGCGCAATGGTGATATTTTTACGTTCACCAATCACGGTGTGCAATATGCCGATAAGCCTCCTTTGTATTTCTGGATTCTGATGCTGGGCAAATGGTTGCTGGGCAGTCATGCCATGTGGTTTGCGTCACTTTTCTCTTTCATTCCTGCTCTGGTGATTATGCTGGTAATGGATCGGTGGGTAGAACGTGAAACATCTGCGGCCAATCGTCTTTCGGCACAGCTAATGTTGATGAGTTGCGGCTTGTTTTTAGGGTTGGCAGTTGTTTTGCGTATGGATATGCTGATGTGTATGTTCATTGTTCTTGCCCTCCGTACTTTCTACCGGATGCTGAAAGGACAGGGCAGCAAGAACCGGAATGCCTTTCTGTTTCCCTTCTATATTTTTATGGCTGTTTTCTCCAAAGGTCCGGTCGGTATACTGGTACCCTTGCTGTCTACTTTTGTCTTTCTGCTTATCACCGGGCGTGTGAAAACCTTCGGACGCTATTGGGGATGGAAGACATTTGCCGTGCTACTGTTAGGATGTTTCATCTGGTTTGGTGGTGTCTGTTGGGAAGAGGGAGGTTTGAACTATCTGCATGATCTGCTATTCCGCCAGACTGTAGGACGGGCTGTCAATGCTTTCGATCATAGTGCACCCTTCTATTATTATTTTATTTCCGTTTGGTATTCGTTGGCCCCTTGGGCGTTATTGCTGATAGGGGTGATTGTGGCCGGGGCATGTCGTCGGTTAATACGTTCAGATCTGGAGCGTTTCTTTATGGTAATCATTCTCAGTACTTTGTTGATGTTATCTTGTTTCAGTGGTAAACTTGCCGTCTATTTGGCACCGACTTTCCCATTTTTTGTCTATCTGGCCGTACTTTTGCTATCACATTTCCGATGGAATCAATGGCTGGCGTTGACGTTGGTTCTTCCTGCCGTTGTTTTTGTGGCAGGCCTGCCCGCTCTTATCGTGTTGGGACAAATGCCGGGCACCGAATTTCTGGGACAGAAGCTTTTTTACGTGGCCGGTGGAGTGTTGACAGTTAGTGGTTGTGCGGCTCTGTATTTCCTCTATCGGAAGAAATCGTTGAACAAGACTATCAATACGCTTGCCTTCGGATTGTTTTGTGCTATCTTTGTGGGCGGTTGGGATGTACCTGCCATTAACAGTGAATTGGGTTATTCCGAATTATGCCGGAAAGCAGTGGAACTTTCCAAAGAAAAAGGGACTTCCGGTTATTGTGTCCTGAATGTACGTCGTCCTGAGAATATGGATGTCTACCTGCACGAAGGTGTGAAAGAAGTGACTGAAGAAGAAGTTTTGGATAATAAATATCAGAATACCATCCTGATGATTTCGAACAAGAAAATACGTTCGAACAAGGAACTGCAGAAATTTGTTGACGGTAAGGCACATTATGTTATAGGCCGTTTTTCCGTAATGGTACTCTAAATAAGATTGAATCATGAAAGTATTAGTGACAGGAGCTGCCGGTTTTATCGGCTCTTATACAGTAAAAGCATTGATAGCACAGGGTTGCGAAGTTGTAGGGTTGGATATAATCAATTCTTATTATGATGTGCAGTTGAAGTACGACCGCCTTGCTGATACTGGTATAGCAAAAGAGTTGATAGAAGATGGTGTATTGTTACCAAGTTCTAAATATCCTTCCTATCGCTTTATTAAGATCGATTTGACTGATCGTGACGGACTGAATCACTTGTTTGAATCCGAACATTTTGATGTTGTGGTTAATCTGGCAGCCCAGGCGGGTGTGCGCTATTCGATAGAAAATCCTTATGCGTACATCGAATCGAATGTTGTAGGTTTCCTGAATTTGCTGGAGTGTTGCCGTCATTACCCGGTGAACCATCTGGTATATGCCAGCTCAAGCAGTATTTATGGCCTGAATGACAAGGTGCCTTACGCTGAGACGGATAAGGCCGATACACCGGTAAGTTTATACGCAGCGACGAAAAAGTCGAATGAACTGATGGCCCATGCTTATAGCAAACTGTACGGTATACCGACTACCGGTGTGCGTTTCTTTACAGTGTATGGTCCGTGGGGACGTCCGGATATGGCTCCATGCCTGTTTATGAAAGCAATCCTGAACGGAGATCCCATTAAAGTATTCAATAATGGGCAGATGCGTCGTGACTTCACCTATATAGACGATATCATCGCAGGGTTGATGAAGATCATCGCCCATCCTTCTGCCGATCCTATTCCTTTCTATATTTATAATATCGGTAATTCCGCTCCTGTGGAACTGATGGATTTCATTTCTGTGATTGAGAAAACAGCGGGTAAAACGGCAGTTAAGCAGATGATGGGGATGCAGCCAGGAGACGTGGTATGTACTTATGCTGATACAAGCCGGTTGGAGAATGATTTTGGCTATAAGCCTTCTACTTCCATAGAAGAAGGAATCCGAAAATTCTATGACTGGTATATAAAGTATTTCAATAAGTAACGTACAAAATCATACTTTTGATAACCTGAAAATCTTTCCTGATGGTCCTCAGTGGATAATCGCACGCAGACAGAAAACAAAAAGAAAATGAAGCGGTGGCAGTATATCCTCGGGACAAATAAATGAAAAGGAAATGATAAATGCCGGATTATGGAAACACTTGGAAAGATTATTTTTTATCTGTCAAACTTAGCCTTATATCATCTTCTGATGTGGTGGGGAGTCAATACATTGTGTGTTGGGGTGGTAGCTGCCGGTTTTGAATATTGGATACTTTTTGCTGTGCTTATTTTCTTAGGCATAAGTACTTTCAGCTATTTACTGGCGCACTATTTTTGGAATAGTAGCTATTGGGGGATGTTCCTCAAAAATGCAGGTATATTCCTTTTGGCTTTATTTGTTACTTATTTAAGAATGATGTTTTACGACCTGTAATTGTCGGGATGCCTTTCTGCATCTGCCTGAATTTCATGTTTTGGGGATACTTTTGCCCTTGAAAGAGTTCTTTTGATAGTAATGCCGTGCAAATACTTGAAAATAGGACAATTGCTAAAACATTACTTCTTTTTCTACAATGCCACAATAAAACAATTAATGTTCAAATAACCGGCATAAATTAATCACTATTTTAAATAAGATTTCATTTCGCCCAAAGTCCTAAGGCATAGAAAGAAAATCTGCTTGAAAGGGCAATCAAACTTCATCTTTGCAGCCAAGATGTGTGTCTTCGCAGCCAAGATATACATCTCTGCAGGCAAGATGAATATCTTAGTCGCTAAGATGAAGAAAGTTAGGCATAGAACTTGGATTACATCCGGATGATCCGGTAAGAGAAATATGAGGAGGATTGGAGTACGTATTGGATTGCTAAGTTCTTTCAGGACTATATCCGCAGTGTAGAAAACGCAATTCGGAGCTTTTAAGGCTAACAAATAATTCACATCTCTTAAGTCTTTGGCAGATGTTATGCAGCAAAGATAAGAATAAGAATTAATAAAATGCAAAAATAGAATCTTTTTTTTAATAAATACCAGAGAGCTTAGACTAACCAATCTTTTGTAGTAAATCGAAACGGCATCCTTAATTTCTATCTTATAGATATAAGTTGCATATATTCAGTGTATTATATTTTAGTTTGGTAGAATATAGGTACAAATAAGTATAAATGATACGGTTGTTCCTTCAAAAAAGCATCTGCATTTCTTGCTTTTACTCTGATAAACTGTACAAAATTCCTGTCTTTCCAAGTCCTGAAAGGACTACTCCCCAATGAATTGTTTTTCGGAATAGGATATCAGCATAGTTCAGCAAAGTTTTAATGTCGACAGAAAACTAATAATCAAAACTAAAAGGCCTATGAAGACTTAGAAGAACGACCAAACTGATTCCGGATTTATACATCTTCCGGATGGAACATTCCTTTTTTTATGTTTAACCGAAAAATTTAATGTATGACAAAAAGAACTAACCTGTTTCCGAGTTTGATCAAAGCTCGTGAAATGAATTGCCTCAAAATAGCAGGTACCAGTTTGCTGCTATTATGTATGTCACCCCAGTTTGCTGTGGCCGATAGCCTAAAGCAAGATGCAGTTACCGTCACACAACAGCACAATGTAAAAGCCAGCGGCATTGTTACCGATGAAGCCGGCGAACCTCTCGTT
The DNA here is from genome assembly GCF_019633765.1 of Bacteroides sp. 11BF. Taxonomy (NCBI): domain Bacteria; kingdom Pseudomonadati; phylum Bacteroidota; class Bacteroidia; order Bacteroidales; family Bacteroidaceae; genus Bacteroides; species Bacteroides sp. 11BF. The sequence continues at coordinate 81,141 of NZ_JAFKPJ010000019.1, read as the reverse complement.
GGTGTATCCGTATTGGTAAAAGGGACTACTTTGGGAAGTATTACCGACCTGAAAGGAAGATTCTCTCTGGATGTTCCGGAAGGAAGCACTTTTGAGATTTCTTATATTGGGTATAAAACACAGATTGTCAAAGCGGAGAGAACTCCGATGAATATTGTTCTGAAGGAGGATACTCAGAAGCTGGATGAAGTTGTTGTAGTGGGCTTTGGTACCCAAAAGAAGGTTAACTTGACGGGGGCGGTATCGGCTGTGACCGGTGACGATATTTCGAAACGACCGGTTGCCAATGCCGCTATCCTGTTGCAAGGACAAATCCCGGGATTGCGTGTCAATCAGGGGCTTGGACAGCCCGGTGGCGAAGGGACTTCTTTCCGTATCCGTGGTCAGGGGACTTTCTCTTCTGCCGGATCAGATCCTTTGATCCTGATCAATGGCGTACCAGGTAGTATGACCAACCTCGACCCCAGTGTGATCGAGAGTGTTTCCGTTTTGAAAGATGCTGCTTCGGCGGCCATTTACGGAGCAAGAGCCGCCAACGGTGTTATTCTCGTTACTACCAAGCAGGGTGCCGTGGGAGATAAGGTGAGCATTAGTTATCATGGGAATATTGGTTTGCATACACCGACCAAACTCTACGACCGAATTACCAATTCGGCAGAATATATGGAGTTGGCAAATCTGGCCTGGAAGAACTCCGGAACCGGAAAGCAGTACACCCAAGATCAGATCAACCTCTATCGGAATAATGTCGGTGACCCCCAATATCCCAATTTCGATTGGCAGGACTATATGTTCCGTACGGCCGTAGTACAGACACATAATCTCTCGATGGCCGGAAGTACAGAGAAAACTACTTATAACGTGGCTTTGAATTTTGTAGATCAGCCGGGTACTATGCGTGGATTCAAATATAGAAAGTATAACGCCACAATCGACCTTACCGCACGCATTACCAATTTCATCAAAGTCGGAACCTATGCCAACCTGATGTATGGGGAAACGGAACAACCCCGTCAAGGCCAGAACGATGCATTCCTCTCTACTCTTTCGCAAGCACCGACCTATATGCCTTGGTTGCCGGACGACGGAACAGGGATTCGTCGTTGGACAAGTTCGGCTTATTCGTTCGAAAGTCATAACAAGAATATGCCTGCCATTATCGGAGAGAATGCGATGAAACGTGACAACAATTTCGATATTAATGCCCAGTTGTGGTTAGAGATCAACTTGGCTAAGGGATTGACATGGTACACCAAGGGTGCTGCCCGTCTTCAGTCGAACAAAAGTAAAGACTGGAGAGGGAGTACGACTTATACTTACGATTACCACACCGGAGAGAAGTCGTCCGAGCTTGATAAAGGAGGATTGGGGTTGAGCGTGGGCGATAGCCGCCGTTTCTATACCAATCTTTATAGTTACTTGAAATATGACTTGTCACTGGTGGAGAATGCACACAATTTCTCTTTGATGGTAGGTTATAATCAGGAATCGGAAAAATATGAAACGCTCAACGCTTACCGTAAGGACTTTGCCTTTGACCTGCCGGTGCTCAATGCCGGTGGTACGGCCGATTGGAGCAACAGCGGAGGTGAAGAAGAATGGGCTATCCAGTCTTTATTCGGACGTTTCAACTATAATTTCAAGGAACGCTATCTGTTTGAAGCCAATATGCGCTATGACGGAACTTCGCGTATTTCCGATGAAAACCGTTGGGGCGTGTTCCCGTCATTCTCAGTCGCCTGGCGTGCTACGGAAGAAGAGTTCGTAAAAAAAATGAACCTCAACTGGCTGAATAACTTCAAACTGAGAGGTTCATGGGGACAGTTGGGCAACCAGAATATCGGGCTTTATCCTTATCAGGCCATGATTTCGGGGGTAGATGACTATCCGTTTACCAAAACTTCGGACGGAGTGGTTATCGGTTATCAGCAGACGGCTTATGCCAATCGTAACATCAAGTGGGAGACGACTACCATTACCGATATCGGTTTTGACTTACAGGTGTTTGACGGTTTGAGTGTGACCTTCGACTGGTATAAAAAGACCACCGATGACATTTTGCGCTCTTCACAGGTGTCCAGTTTGCTCGGACTTTCGGCGCCGACTGTAAACAATGGCTCGGTAGAGAATAAAGGTATAGAGGTTGCTCTGAATTATGCCAATATGGTAAAGGGAGGCACACTCAAGGGACTCCGTTATAATGCCGGTGTTTATTTTGACCGTTCGCGCAACAAACTGACTGAGTTTGGCGCAGAAGAGATCGGAAGTTACAGTATCAAACGTGAGGGACTGCCTTATGATGAATATTACATGCTGGAGTGCATCGGTGTATTTGCCGACCAAGCTGAGATCAATGCTTCGCCGAAGCAATTCAATGATAACACCCAGCCGGGTGACCTGAAGTATAAGGATATCAGCGGTCCTGATGGGAAACCGGACGGAGTGATCGATAATTACGACCGCCGTACTTTCTCCGGACGCTTCCCCGGCTTTGAATATGGCATCAATGCCAGTGCCACCTGGAAAGGCTTCGACCTGTCGTTAATCGGTCAGGGAGTAGCTGATAAGAAATATTACACCACTGACTGGGGAGTGCAGCCTTTCATGCAAGGCGCTTCTCCCAACAAAGACTATATCAAGCACATGTGGACGGAAGAAAACCCGTATGGGGCCAAACATCCCAAACTTTATTGGCAGGATATGGGCGGAGGCAAGAATACACGTCCCAACAGCTATTATCTGAAAGACGCTTCTTTCTTCCGGTTGAAGAATGTGACACTTGGCTATACGTTACCGCGGGTATGGACCGAAAAGGCAAATATCTCCAAAGTACGTATTTACTTCTCCGGTGACAACCTGTTGACCCTGACCCCTTACAAAGGACTCGACCCCGAACGTAACGGTGACGGAAGAGATGCCATCTATCCACAAAACAGAATCTACTCGTTTGGTTTAAATGTTGAATTTTAATTAGGACATGCAATGAAAAAGAATATTCATATATTGTTAGCTGCCACATTACTTTTCGGTGCCACCTCGTGTGAAGACTTTCTTCAGAAAGATCCTCCGTCAAGTCCTTCGCAAAGCGTATTCTGGCAGAAGAAGAGTGACTTTGAATCAGCTTTGGCCGGAACCTATTCGGTCATGTACTCCGGTGTATTCTCTCAGATTATGCCTTGTCTGGACGGATTGACCGATAATGCAATCGTGCAACACAGTGAAGGTACCTACGGTTGGGCCAAGACCATCGCCCAGGGAGACCTTACTCCCAATCAGGGCGGGTTCGTGACCGACATTTATGGTAATTGCTATAAAGGCATTGCCCGTGTACATATCCTGATGGAACAACTCGAACAGTATACCGGATCGGATATCAGTGCAGAGGATAAGAAGTTTATGCTCGCACAGTGTAAAGCGTTGCGCGGTTACTTTTATTCATGGTTGTATCAGTGTTACAAAGAAGTGCCTGTCGTGACCCAGTCACTCGATCTGAATACAATGTACCAGCCTAAGGCCACCCGTGCCGAAGTGTTGAACCGTGTGATGACCGACTATGACGAGGCTATCAGCGAATTGCCCGATAAACTGTATTCCGACTCACAGACATCCGGACGATTTACCGTTTCGGCTGTCAAGGCTCTGAAGGCGAGAATTCTGTTATTCGATGCCTACGATAGCAATGGGAAGGCCATCCCTTCGAAGATGGAAGAGGTGCTGACTTTGTTGCAGAGTATCAAAGGATATAGCCTGGCAGCACGTGTACGTGACAATTTTATCTCTGAGAAACAATTGGCATCACCGGAAATCATGTTTTCCGTCCGCTTCTTGCGTCCGAACCTGACTCACTCCATGGACTTGTATTATGGTGCCTGGGCTGTTCTCGATCCGACCCGCAATATGGTGGATGCATTTGAATGTACGGATGGAAAACCGTGGGGAGAGTCGCCTCTGACCGTACGTCCTGACGAAAGCATATTGTATGGTAACAATGATGCGCTGAAGAAAGCAGAACGTGCCAAGATGTTCATGAACAGGGACCGCCGTCTGTATGAGTCGGTCAATCACTCCATGATGGCTAACTTTGCCGGTGACGGATGGAAAGACGAAGAGGTACAGGTGAACGAATCGAACAATAAAGGACCTACCGGTTTCAGTGCCCTCAAATACATTCAGCCTACGGATGTGACACCCGGATACAGTACTGTTTCGGATGCAGATGTAATCGTGTTGCGCTATGCTCATGTATTGCTGATGATAGCCGAGGCGGAGAATGAAGCCCATGGAGCCACTACGACAGCTCTGGATGCTATAAACAAAGTAAGGACACGCTCCGGTCAGCCGGCTATCGGGGCAGGTATTTCACAGGACGACCTTCGCGAACGTATCCGGAACGAATGGCGTATTGAGACTTGTTTTGAAGGTTTACGTTACTTCCAGCTGAAACGATGGAAGCTGATGGACAAACTGGTGAACGGAGCGGAAGATCCCGCCTATCCGGGATATATCAAGGTGTATAAACCTGCATTTGAATTCTTCCCCATTCCGCAGTCCGAAATAGACAAGGCAGGCGGTGTCCTGAAGCAAGATCCGGCCTATGAGTAAGGGTACGAAGAAGACATGACCGGTAGCCGGATTCACGGTTGGTAATAAAGATGATAAGCCGACGGAACGCATGCTTCATAAGGAAGAAGCGCGTTGCCGTCGGCTTTTTGTATTTTAAAAGAGGAGGTCTTTTCCAGAACTCCGAAAGTAAGAATGATTATGCCATGATGAAAGCGTAAATCAGAATTCCCAACGTGGTCAGCAAACCGGCATAGATCGTGATTTCCGTATGTTTCACTTTGCCGAAGGAGGTGCCTTTGGCTATTTTCTTCAACAGATAGCACATCAGTGCAGCTCCGCAGCATCCTATGACAGCTCCTACAATCAGGTCGCCCGGATAGTGTACTCCCAGATAGATGCGTGTATAGCAATTCAGTGTGGCCCATAGGAGAATGAAAAGGCTCAGCCACTGTTTGCGGAACAGGAAAACCAGGAAGAAGGCAAGTCCGAAAGAGTTGGAGGCATGACAGGATGGAAACCCATAGCGTCCGCCCCGGTAGTTGTTTACTACGTGAACGAGGTCGGAGATCGGATTCTCCGGGTTTGCCGGGCGCAAGCGCTCTACGACGGGACGTATCAGGCCGGCACAAACCTGATCGGCAAAAGTAATGGTCAGCGCGATGGCAGCCAGACAGCACAAAGTTATTTTCCAGTTGAAATTCTTTAGCAGTACATACAAGATGCTGGCATACATCGGCACCCAGATCCATTTCCCGGTGAAGGTACTCATGAAATAGTCGGCAAAAGTGTTATGAAAACCGTTGAGGTATAGCAGCAGGTTCTGGTCTACGTTGGCCAGTGACTGAATAAGGTCGTTAGTCATATCGTTGTTGGGTTATGGGGTGATTATCTTTTAGCGAGGTCGTCGTACAGCTTTTGCAAATATGCTTTAGCTTTGGGTAAATTCTCTCCTTTATGTTCTCCTTCGTCCGAAACGACAGAGTTCGATTCACAGTTGAATACGACTTCATTTTCCGGTGTCATCATTCCGAAAGCGTTCGGGAAAGTGAAGAATCCGAAGTGAGGAGAGGCCGGGTTAAGCATGTTTTTACTGAAAGCGAACTCTTCGTGCGGAAGTCCCAGTTGCCCCAGCAGTGTGGCGGCAATGTCGATCTGTGAACCGTAAGTATCGATATGTTTCGGTTCTTTCACCGCTCCTCCTATGAAAATCAACGGAATCCGGTAACGGTCTACGGTCAGGTTGTCTATATCCTGCGGATAGGCTCCCAGATGATCGGGTACAAGAATGATGACCGTATTCTTCCATAAAGGAGTCTCTTTGAACCGGCGTACAAAGTCGCCGGCACAACTGTCCGCATAAGCAAAAGCATTCAGTCTCGGATTGTCCAGCCGTTGAAACGGAACTTCGAAAGGTTCGTGACTGCTCGAAGTCTGTACTATTTTCATAAAAGGTTCTTTGGGAGGATTCTGTTCCAGGTCGTTCAGCAGTCGGTTGAATACCACATGGTCGTGTGCTCCCCATTTGCTGAGACGTTCGGAAAGAGGAAAATCCTTATCGGAAACAATGTTGTCGATTCCTGCCTGAATCAGGTAAGAACGCATATTGGTGAAGTCGGCATCTCCTCCGTAATAATATTGCAGGTCGTATCCTGCCTTTTTCAGGCTGCCGGGGATCGAAGGCAAGTGTTGCGTCTTCTTCGGGTACTTCATGATGCTGGTGGTCGGTTGTGCCGGATAACCACTGATGATGGCTGCCAGTCCGCGGTCGGTACGGAAGCTGTTGGCGAAGAAGTGGGTAAACAAGACCCCTTCACGTCCGAACTGATCCATGTTGATAGCTACGTTGGGTTCTCCTCCAAGGGTTTCCATCAGTTTGGACGAGAAACTTTCGAGTATGATTAATACTACGTTCGGGCGTTCGGTAGTGAAAAGCTGAGGAACACTGTCGGTAGGAGTAACCGGATTATCCTTGAGTTCCGCGAAGAGTTTGTCGGCCTCCTCAGCCGTCATAAACCGGTATTGTTTGTCGAAATTATCCTGTCGCGACAACGACTCCATCAGGCTGAAACAAGGATTGATGGCCGCATGGTTCAGTCGCTGGTTGCTGCTGAAGTAAGCTTTGCTCAGATTCATGGTCGACACCGTGAAGCCTCCCCGTATCGGGATGAACAGGAGTCCGGTGACGAGCAGCAGAACTCCGGATACGCTTAACCGGTGGAAAGGTATTTTCAGAGGTTGCTTCTGATAAATCAGCACCCGATAGAATATCCAGTAAAGCAGGGCTGCATAAACGGCGATTGCGGCCAGTCCGGCTATTACGACCCAAATGCTGACACTGGCCAATGCGTCTTTGGGAGAAGAGAAGAGGTAAAAAAGCGGGGTGGCATCCAGACGGAACCCCCAGTATTCATATAACCCTAAGTCACCGATAAAGATACAGGATAGCAGGATGGCTATGATCATGAAGTATACCCGGCGTATCTGGCGGATAATGGAAGGTTGTATCCAGACCGAAGCGATCAGCAGTAGTCCGGGAATAGCGGTCAGATAACCGGCAAGCGAAAGGTCCAACGGAAGCCCGTGCCCTATCACGGAGAAATAATCAGTCCATGACACCTTATTATATAAGGTATGGTAGTAACCCATGAAAATTGGTTTCTGGAGGACGAATATGAGGACAAAAAGAAAATAAGTCGTGACGAATTGGATAAGTCTTCTCTTCATAAACTCTATACTTAAAAAGATTGAACGGTCACAAAGGTACGATTCTTTTCTTTATCTTTGCGCATTAACTGTGGTAAAACAGAGAGCTATATGGCAAAAATCGCAAAGAAACTTACCGAACTGATAGGCCATACTCCGTTGATGGAGTTGTCCGGTTATAGTCGTAAATACGGCCTGCAAGAGAATATTATCGCTAAACTGGAGTCATTTAACCCTGCCGGAAGCGTAAAGGACCGGGTGGCACTTTCGATGATCGAGGATGCCGAGAAGAGAGGAGTTCTGAAGCCCGGTGCCACGATCATCGAGCCGACCAGCGGAAATACCGGTGTGGGACTGGCCATGGTGGCTACCATTAAAGGGTATCAATTGATACTGACCATGCCCGAAACGATGAGTCTGGAACGTCGCAATCTGTTGAAAGCACTGGGAGCACAAATTGTATTGACTGACGGGTTGGCAGGAATGGCCGGTTCCATAACCAAAGCTGAGGAACTGAAAGACTCGATCCCCGGTTCGGTCATTCTGCAACAGTTTGAGAATCCTTCGAATGCGGAGGTGCACACACGCTTCACCGGCGAAGAGATCTGGCAGGACACTGACGGACAGGTGGCTGTGTTTGTAGCGGGAGTAGGAACGGGCGGAACCGTTTGCGGGGTGGCCCGTGCACTGAAAAAGCATAATCCGGATGTATATATAGTAGCTGTGGAACCGGCGTCGTCTCCCGTACTTGAAGGCGGGAAGGCCGCTCCCCACCGTATACAAGGGATTGGGGCGAATTTTGTTCCCGGTATTTACGATGCTTCGGTTGTAGACGAAATCATGCCTGTGCCTGACGATGAGGCGATCCGTGGTGGGCGTGAATTGGCTTCTACGGAAGGACTGTTGGCGGGGATTTCTTCCGGAGCCGTTGTTTATGCAGCCCGCAAGCTGGCCGAACGTCCGGAGTTTAAAGGAAAGAGGATCGTGGCTTTATTGCCCGACACCGGCGAGCGTTATCTCTCTACCGAGTTATTTGCGTTTGACGCTTATCCTCTGGATTAAAAAGCACACTCGCGCTTGTCTGACATTTTAATATATATGAACCGGAGATCGGCTTCTGACCGATCTGTGGAGAAAGAAACTGTATGTTCAGCGTATACTCCCCATTACCGGTTCGTTTTTAATAGATTATTTATGAATCGAAAAACTATCATTGTTCCCTTTCCTTTGGGAGAGGGGATAGGGAGGAAGTATCTTTTTCTCCTTCTTTTCTCCATCTTTTCCATATCCCTTTCCGCCCAGACCTATCAGGAACTTTCTGAGAAGGCCGTCGAGTGTGTTGGAAAAGACAGTCTGGCGCAAGCCGAGGATCTTTTGAAGCAGGCATTGAGACTGGAACCGAAGAACCCCCATAATGCTCTGTTGTTTTCTAATCTCGGCTTGGTGCAACGCAAGCTGGGACGTTATAATGATGCTGTCGAGTCGTATACTTATGCACTCAACATTGCGCCGCTCGCCGTGCCCATTTTGCTGAACCGTGCCGCCATCTATCTGGAGCAGGGTATGCAGGACAAGGCTTATGTGGATTATTGCCAGGTGATGGATGTGGATAAGAAGAATACGGAGGCCTTGCTGATGCGGGCGTATATTTATATGTTGCGGCGGGATTATAAAGGGGCTCGTCTGGACTACCAGCGTTTGCTGGAAATTGATCCGAAGAATTATAACGGACGCCTCGGCTTGGCAACTTTGGAACAGAAAGAGGGCAAATTTCGTGAATCGCTCGATCTCCTGAACCAATTGTTGGTGGAATTTCCCGAAGATGCCGTTTTGTATGTGGCCCGTGCCGATGTAGAGCGGGATATGAAACATGAAGATCTGGCACTGGTGGATTTGGACGAAGCCATCCGCCTGGCGCCTAACTCAGTCGATGCCTATTTGCTGAGGGGGGATATCTATCTGGACCAGAAAAAGAAGTCGCAGGCGAAGGCAGATTTCGAGAAAGCTATTTCGCTGGGAGTGCCCCCTGCCGATGTTCACGAACAGATGCAACAATGCAAATAATTTCGGAAAATAATAGTCCGGAAGCTTGACTTTTGCTGTTGATTATCGTATCTTTGTAAGCGTAATCATAAACTATATTCAGATTAAAATACGGTAGAAGGGAGAAGTTGAAAGCTTTTCCCTTTTTTTATGCCTTTTCTGTTCATCGGCACGGGAAGCCGGTGTATATGGGGGGAAGCCCGGCTTTCGGATGATGAAAGCCCGGCTTTTCGGCCCAAACAGACGGTTGCTCCGACTCGGACAGACACCGTCTTCCGACCCGAATGAAGCTTTGTTCCGGTGCGTTACAATATGTGTTATGAAAATATCTCCTATTGTTATCGGCCGGTGGTCTGCCCGGTTAATAAAACGTAAAACTGCTCTTGACAAAATCCGGTTGCGGTTTCTCTTCCGGTCATACAAACTGGCGGATCAGCGCGACAAATTCTTTTCCGTATTTTTTCTTTTTATATTCGCCAATCCCATTGATGTTGCCGAATGCTTCGACGGTTGTGGGACGCGACAGGCAGAGCAGGTGCAGCACTTTGTCCGATAACACGATGTATGCCGGGAGTGCTTCCTGGTCGGCCAGTTGCTTGCGCAACGCACGCAAGGCCTCGAAGAGGTCTTCTTCCTTGCTTCTGCTTTCTCCGTCCCATGCCTGTGCATGGACGTTTACGGTCTTTCTTCTCTTTCTGGCGGTAGCAGGCTCTTCTCTCCGGATGACAACCAGCATTGCCCTCTCACGGCCAAAAAGGACGTCACTTCCGCTCTTTGTTATTTTCAGGTGATTGTTTTCGTTGTAGGCTATCTCAAAGTATCCCATTTGCAGCATTTGCAGCAAATAGTCCTGCCAGTCGCGCGCCGGGATTTCTCTTCCGGCTCCAAACGTTTTCAGCTCTGTATAAGCTTTTTCGGTGATTTCAGCAGTAGGGTTCCCTCTCAGGATATCTATCAGGAGAGTTATGCCTGCCTGTTGGTTGGTACGGGCTATGGCGCTTAAGGCTTTTTGAACGATGACAGTTCCGTCGAAGCGCTCGGGCGGATTACGGCATACATCGCAGTTGCCGCAATCTTCAGTAGCCGTTTCGCCGAAATAGCTCAATAAGATACGTCGCCGGCAGATGTCGGCTTCGGCATATTGTTGCATCCGGTTTAATTTTTCCAGATTGATATTCTGCTGGTTGCTTTCTGTTGCAAACTTTGTCAGCAAAATCAGGTCGCCCAATGAGTAGAATAAAATCGTATCGCTGGGCATACCGTCACGCCCCGCACGGCCGATTTCCTGGTAAAAACTTTCAATGCTTTTCGGCAGGTTATAATGTATCACCCACCTGACATTCGACTTGTCAATGCCCATCCCAAAAGCGATGGTGGCACATACCACTTCGATCCGGTCGTTGATGAAGTCGTCTTGTGCTTCGTCCCGTTGGCGGGCAGACAGTCCGGCATGGTAGACGCCGCAACGGATGCCGTGTTTTTGCAACATCTGTGCCACTGTTTCAGTTTTACTGCGGCTCATGCAGTAAATGATTCCGCTTTCACCCCGGTGGCGGGCAATGAAGTCTACGATGGCTTTGCTCTTCTCCTTGGGTTGGTAGCCTCTTTTTACAGACAGGCTCAGGTTAGGGCGGTCGAATGATGAAATAAATATCTCCGGCTGCTTCAGTTGCAGTTGGCGGACAATGTCTTCCCTTGTGATTTTATCTGCCGTGGCAGTCAGGGCAATCATGGGGACGTTGGGGAATTGAGTACGTAAGAATCCCATCCGGGCATATTCCGGGCGGAAATCGTGTCCCCATTGCGAAATACAGTGGGCTTCGTCTACCGCAAACAGTGAGATGGTCATATCCCTCAGCAGATAGTCGGCTTCGGAGAGCAGTTTCTCCGGTGATATGTAGAGCAGCTTGAGCTTGCCTGAGATATAGGCCCTGCGTAAGTTGGCATTTTCGGATTCGTCGTTGCTGCTGTTCAGTGCACCTGCAGGTATTCCGTTGGCACAGAGGGATTCTACCTGATCCTTCATCAGTGAAATAAGAGGTGAAATAACAATTGCAGTGCCTTCCATCAGCAAGGCCGGAAGCTGATAACAGATTGATTTGCCTCCCCCCGTGGGCATCAGAACCAGTGCGTCTCTCTTACTCATCAGGTTTCGGATGATCTCTTCCTGCAGGGGACGGAAGCTGTCATAACCGAAATAAGTTTTGAGGGTTTGTATCATTTGATATTTTTCATTCATCTTTCGGGCAAAGGTACGCTTTATTTCCGGGTTATTAAAAGTTAAATATTCTTATTAACGCCCCTTTTTACCCACTTTTCGACGATTTTGATTGTTTTTATATCAAAAATATATACGAAAAAGTTGTGTATATCAAAATAATGTATGAAATTTGTGACATCTAAAGTTACAAATTAATAGTGATATTTAAAAACAAACCCTAACCAGTTAATTCAATGAGTGATTTAGAAAACAAAACCCAGGAAGAAACTCCTAAAAAACGCCCTTACAATTTAAGGGAGAAGAAAGAAAAGAAAGCTGCTTACCGGTCTTTAATCAGACCAGAATTGGCAGATGAGTTGTATGACAAGATTCTGAACATCATTGTTGTACAGAAGAAGTACAGAGACCCTGACTATTCGGCTAAAGATTTGGCGAAGGAACTGAAAACCAATACCCGTTATCTTTCGGCTGTAGTTAATTCTCGCTTTGGTATGAACTATTCTTGCCTGCTGAACGAGTACAGAGTAAAAGATGCTTTGCACTTGTTGACGGATAAAAGATATGCCGACAAGAATGTAGAGGAAATCAGTGCGATGGTTGGTTTCGCTAACCGTCAGTCTTTTTACGCTGCATTTTATAAAAACGTAGGTGAAACACCCAACGGATATCGTAAAAAACACGCAGAAAAAAAGAAATAATTGCATTTCTTGAAACGGAATAAAAAGGAATTATCTCAGAGTACGGCTTTGAGATATTTCCTTTTTATGTTTTATAACCTCAACGTCTAAAGGTATGAAGAAACATTTTATTTCAATGGCTGCGGCCGCAATCTTGCTGACTGCTTGCGGCAGAGCCGAAAAAACAAACCCTGCTGCGGCAGATAATTTTAAATATACAGTGGAACAATTTGCAGATTTACAGATATTACGCTATCGCGTACCCGGATTTGAGAATTTAACTCTCAAACAGAAAGAGTTGGTTTATTATCTGACTCAGGCTGCGTTGGAAGGAAGAGATATTCTGTTTGATCAGAACGGAAAGTACAATCTTACCATCCGTCGGGCGCTTGAGACGATCTATACGGATTATGCCGGTGACAGAAACAGCCCGGACTTCGTGAATCTGACCACCTATCTGAAACGCGTATGGTTCTCAAACGGTATTCATCACCATTATGGTTCGGAGAAATTTGTTCCGGGCTTTACGCCGGAGTTTCTGAAACAAGCATTGCTCAGTGTAGATGCTTCCGGGCTGCCGTTGGCTCAAGGACAGACGGTAGAACAACTGTTTGAGGAGCTGTCACCCGTTATTTTTGATCCGAAGGTGATGCCTAAACGAGTGAATCAGGCGGACGGCGAAGACTTGGTGCTGACTTCGGCCAGCAATTACTATGACGGAGTCACCCAGCAGGAAGCTGAGGATTTCTATAATGCGATGAAGGATCCCAAAGATGAAACCCCTGTCTCTTACGGACTGAACAGCCGTCTGGTTAAAGAGAACGGAAAGATCGTCGAGAAGGTATGGAAAGTAGGAGGGCTTTATACGCAGGCCATCGAAAAGATTGTGTATTGGCTGAAGAAAGCTGAAGGGGTGGCAGAAGACGAAGCTCAGAAGGCTGCCATCGGCAAGCTGATTGAATACTACGAGACCGGTGACCTGAAGACGTTTGACGAATATGCCATCCTTTGGGTGAAAGATCTGAATTCACGCATTGACTTTACGAACGGATTTACTGAAACCTATGGCGATCCGCTCGGGATGAAGGCCAGCTGGGAGTCCATCGTGAATTTTAAAGACCTGGAGGCTACGCGCCGTACTGAACTGATAAGCGGCAATGCCCAATGGTTCGAAGATCATTCCCCAGTGGACAAGCAATTTAAGAAAGAAAAGGTGAAAGGGGTGACTGCCAAAGTGATTACTGCTGCCATTCTTGGCGGAGACTTATATCCGGCGACGGCCATCGGAATCAACTTGCCTAACTCTAACTGGATTCGCAGCCATCATGGCTCCAAGTCGGTCACTATCGGGAATATCACCGACGCTTATAACAAAGCGGCTCATGGAAACGGATTCAACGAAGAGTTTGTGTACAGTGATACAGAAAAGCAACTGATCGATAAATATGGTGATCTGACAGGAGAATTGCATACCGACTTGCACGAATGCCTGGGTCACGGTTCCGGAAAATTACTTCCGGGAGTTGATCCGGATGCCTTGAAAGCCTATGGCTCTACAATAGAGGAGGCACGTGCCGATCTGTTCGGACTTTACTATGTAGCCGATCCTAAATTGCTGGAATTGGGCTTGGTGCCGGCTGAAGAGGCTTACAAGGCCGAATATTATACCTATCTGATGAATGGCCTGATGACCCAGTTGGTGCGTATCGAGCCGGGCAACAGTGTTGAAGAGGCTCACATGCGCAACCGCCAGCTCATTGCCCGTTGGGTGTTTGAGAAGGGTAAGGCCGATAAGGTGGTGGAGATGGTGCAGAAAGACGGTAAGACTTACGTCGTGGTGAACGACTATCAGAAACTTCGTCATCTCTTTGGCGAATTGCTGGCCGAGATACAGCGCATCAAGTCGACCGGAGACTTTGCAGCAGCCCGTTCGCTGATAGAAACCTATGCCGTAAAAGTAGACCCCGAACTTCACTCCGAAGTATTGGCCCGCTATAAGAAACTGAACCTGGCGCCTTATAAAGGATTCGTGAATCCAAGATACGATGCGGTAACCGACGAGAAAGGAAATATAATTGATGTAAAAGTAACCTATGATGAAGGCTATGCCGAACAGATGCTGCGTTATAGCAGGGACTATTCGCCACTGCCTTCTGTAAACGATTAACCCATGGATGTAAAAGAACAATTGAAAGATATTAAAACACAGCTCCGTCTCTCTATGAACGGAGTTGTGTCACAAAGCATGCGTGAGAAGGGGCTGGACTATAAACTGAACTTTGGTGTTGAGTTGCCCCGTATCAAGAGCATCGCCGCTGCTTATGAGAAGAACCATGACTTGGCACAAGCCTTGTGGAAAGAGAATATCCGCGAGTGTAAGATTCTGGCAGGTTTATTGCAGCCGATAGATACCTTCTTTCCCGAGATAGCTGATATCTGGGTAGAGGATATCCGCAATATTGAGATAGCAGAACTTACGTGTATGAATCTGTTTCAAAACCTGCCTTATGCCCCGGCGAAAACTTTCCAGTGGATTGCGGATGAGGCGGAATATACACAAGTTTGTGGTTTCCTTACCATTGCCCGTCTGTTGATGAAAAAGGGAGATATGGCCGAACGCCCTGCGGGTGAATTGCTCGATCAGGCGATTTGTGCCGTACAATCGGGAAGTTATCATGTCCGTAATGCGGCAATGCTTGCTATCCGTAAGTATATGCAGCATAGTGAAGAACATGCTTTCCAGGTATGTCGCCTGGTAGAAGGCATGGCCAACTCTGATAAAGAAGCGGAACAGATGCTGTATACGATGGTGAGGGAGGAAATTAGCGATTAACGATAAGGTTGTATCGAAACTTCACCACAGATTACGCCGGTTTTCACGGATTATCAACATCGATAATCAATGACTTAAAACTCACTCAGTGTCACTCTGTGCCCTCTGCGGTGAAGTCTCGACACCTTTTCATCGTCCGTCTTTATCGTTCGTCGACTATTGTCACATTGCTGATAAATACGCTATCATATCTTTTGTGCCCTTTTGCCCAGCGATTGTTGTCATAACAGTCGATAAAGCGAAGACTTAAATCCTTTCGGATGGAATCCGGAATCAGTTGTTCCGCCGGTTTCTGTGAGATCAGAACAAACGGCAGGGCTTTTGTAATCTCTTCTTTATTGGTTAAATCCATGTCTCCGATCTTCTTATGTGCTTCGTATACCAACTCGATGCGTAGCACTTCGTCTTTGCTGTGATAGAATGGCAGAGCTTTTAACTCCGGGTTTTCTTGGGTAGCACTGATGCTTTTGGGATCTGAGTTACTCACAAAACTTCCGATATAAGGCATTACAAACAACTCGGCAACAGCAAATAACGCTACGACTCCCATCAGGAAAGAGAAAGGCCGGAGCTTGAGCGCAGAGCTGAATAGCCAAACTGCTACTGTCAGGAATAATACAGTCAACCATATGAACATCCCTGTACCTATTCGTCCTTCCCGGTACATGAAGAGGTAGAGAGCAACGGGAAGGGCCAATGTAGCCACTACAATCAAATAAGTATTTATCCGGTAAATCACTCTGTCTTTCAGGTGCGGCATTTTCTGTTTAGCCTGTTGAATCCAATATACAAATAGGTATCCCATAGTCAGTGCGGCCGGTAATAAGATAGGAAGCAGATAGCGTGTCTTCTTTTCCGGGAGCAACGACAGGAAGAAAAGGATCAGTAACATCCAGCTCAGGCAGAACGTGTACTCTTTGGATGCTTCGACCCGCTTTTTCCAGAAAGGCACTATCAGTGCTGTCAGTGTCAGCAGCGACCATACTCCTGTTTCCAGGAAAAACTGCCAGTAATAATACCAAGAACGTACGTTGTGGTTACTCCAGGAAGAAGACTCTTTGTGGAATACATAGGATGCCATCTCCTGGTGGCAGATGTATGTGTAGGCATACCACCACGTGCTGAGCACGATGCAAATAAAGATCATGGTGAAGAGTGCGGCCCATTTTCCTTTCATTCTTGTTTCCCTGCGATAGAATATGAGGTAGGCACAAATGAACGGGAGAAGCAGGGCATAGAAAGATACGGGCCCTTTGCCAAGGAAAGATAATCCCATAAAAACGCCTGCGGCAATGAAAAGAGGCCACTTGCAGGCAGTTTGCCGCAAAGCAAGATAAAGATAATAAATAGCTCCCATCATAAATGCGTGGCAATAAATGTCCCAGGTAGCTGTACGTCCCATCAGAATGATATTATAAGAGGTGCACAAGATCAGGGAAGATACCAGGGCATAGGTTCGGTTACCGGTCAGTTTCGTAGCAAACTTATAGAAAAAGAGTACTAACATGACGGCCGCAAGTCCGGCCATGGCTCGTTGCAAGGGAAGATTATCCGGCGAAATCACTTCTACCACGGCAGCAATCCATGTGGGAAGTGGAGGCTTCTCCAGTCGCAGCTCTCCGTTCATGGTAGGCACCAGCCAGTTATGGTCGTATACCATTTCGCGTGCAGTGACAATGTTTCTTGATTCCATGATGTCTGCAAAGATTGCGCCATTGTTTATAAAGAAAGAACAGCAGAACACAAGAAGTAATAGAGGCAAGTGCCAGCGATAATTTTGCGTGAAGGGGACTCTTGTCATAAAACATTTTTTTAGTGATTGGGTGCAAATTTACAGATATATTTTTGCTTTCCGCAAAAAACAATTAACTTTGTTGGCGCTAAAATAGCGCCGATATGGAAACTCAAAATGTGAAAGATACGGTACGGCAGATATTCACCGAATATCTAAATGCGAATGGACATCGCAAGACTCCTGAACGTTATGCGATACTGGATACCATATACTCCATTGACGGGCATTTCGATATCGATATGCTTTATTCGCAGATGATGAACCAGGAAAATTTCCGGGTGAGTAGGGCTACACTGTATAATACCATCATCTTACTTATCAATGCACGTCTGGTGATAAAACATCAGTTCGGCACTTCCTCTCAATACGAAAAATCATATAATCGCGAGACACACCATCACCAGATATGTACGCAGTGCGGTAGGGTCACAGAGTTTCAGAATGAAGCTTTACAGAACGCGATTGAAAATACCAAACTAAGTAAGTTTCAACTTTCGCATTATTCCTTATATATATACGGTATATGTAGCAAATGCGACAGGGCCAACAAGAGAAAAAGAGTAAATAATAACAATAAAAAAGAAAGATGAAAGTAGATGTTCTATTAGGATTGCAATGGGGCGACGAAGGTAAAGGAAAAGTAGTCGACGTCTTAACTCCGAGATATGATGTAGTTGCACGTTTCCAGGGTGGACCGAATGCCGGTCATACACTTGAGTTCGAAGGACAGAAGTACGTGCTTCGCTCTATCCCTTCGGGTATTTTCCAGGGAGATAAAGTAAATATCATCGGTAACGGTGTAGTGCTCGATCCGGCTTTGTTCAAAGCGGAAGCAGAAGCGCTGGAAGCATCGGGACACAACTTGAAGGAGAGACTGCACATTTCGAAGAAAGCGCACCTCATTTTGCCTACGCACCGTATACTGGATGCTGCCTATGAAGCTGCCAAAGGTGATGCTAAGGTCGGAACTACCGGAAAAGGTATCGGTCCGACTTATACGGATAAAGTAAGCCGTAACGGTGTCCGTGTGGGGGATATCCTGCATAACTTCGAACAAAAATATGCTGCAGCGAAGGCTCGCCACGAACAAATCCTGAAAGGTCTGAATTATGAATACGACCTGACTGAACTTGAAAAAGCCTGGTTTGAAGGTATCGAATACCTGAAACAGTTCCAGTTGGTAGACAGCGAACATGAAATAAACGGTTTGCTCGATGCCGGAAAATCCGTGCTTTGTGAAGGTGCTCAGGGAACTATGCTGGATATTGACTTTGGTTCGTATCCGTTCGTGACTTCTTCGAATACCGTATGTGCAGGTGCATGCACCGGTTTGGGCGTTGCTCCGAATAAGATCGGCGATGTATATGGTATTTTTAAAGCTTATTGTACACGTGTAGGTTCGGGTCCGTTCCCCACAGAGTTGTTCGATAAAACTGGCGATCAGATCTGTACGCTTGGTCACGAATTTGGTTCGGTGACGGGACGTAAACGTCGTTGCGGATGGGTGGATCTTGTTGCACTGAAATATTCAATCATGATCAATGGTGTCACCAAACTGATTATGATGAAGAGTGACGTACTCGATACTTTCGAGACGATCAAAGCTTGTGTGGCCTATAAGATGAATGGTGAAGAGATCGATTACTTCCCTTATGACATTACCGACGAAGTGGAACCAATCTACGTGGAACTTCCGGGATGGCAGACAGACATGACAAAGATGCAGAGCGAAGATGAATTTCCTGAAGAGTTCAATGCTTATCTTTCCTTCCTTGAAGAACAGCTGGGCGTACAAATCAAAATTGTTTCTGTAGGTCCCGACCGCGAGCAGACTATTGAAAGATATACTGAAGAATAAGAAGCCTCATCTGTATCCTTCTTTTTTAAAAGGAGGAAGAAGTAGACTTTTATAGAAGAATTAATTCAAAACGAGGCCTTTCTTCTTCCCTCTCTAAAGTAGAGAGGGGCGAGGTGAGGCCTTTATTATAATACTTATGAAGAAGCATTTTATTACTTTTCTCTTGTTATTGGGAATGACTGCTTCCCTGACAGCGCAACAAAATTACCAACCGACAGAGGCTAACCTGAAAGCCCGGAGTGAATTTCAGGACAATAAGTTCGGAATCTTCCTTCACTGGGGACTCTATGCCATGCTTGCTACCGGCGAGTGGACGATGACGAACCATAATCTGAATTATAAAGAGTATGCCAAACTGGCTGGAGGATTCTATCCCTCTAAATTTGATGCAGATAAATGGGTAGCGGCTATCAAAGCCTCCGGTGCCAAGTATATCTGTTTCACTACCCGTCACCATGAAGGTTTCTCGATGTTCGATACCAAGTATTCCGATTATAATATTGTAAAAGCCACTCCTTTTAAACGTGATGTGGTAAAGGAACTGGCTGATGCATGTGCCAAACATGGCATCAAACTGCATTTCTACTATTCACATATAGACTGGTATCGTGAAGACGCTCCTCAGGGAAGAACCGGACGCGGAACCGGACGTCCCAATCCGAAAGGGGACTGGAAGAGCTATTATCAGTTTATGAATAACCAGTTGACAGAGTTGTTGACCAATTATGGTCCGATCGGAGCCATTTGGTTCGATGGTTGGTGGGATCAGGATATCAATCCCGATTTCGACTGGGAACTTCCGGAACAATACGCATTGATCCATCGTTTGCAGCCGTCTTGTCTGGTTGGTAATAATCATCATCAGGTACCTTTTGCAGGGGAGGATATTCAGATATTCGAACGTGACCTTCCGGGAGAGAATACCGCAGGACTTTCCGGACAGAGTGTCAGCCATCTGCCTCTTGAAACATGTGAGACGATGAATGGCATGTGGGGATATAAGATTACAGACCAGAACTATAAATCAACTAAAACTTTGATTCATTATCTGGTGAAGGCTGCCGGTAAGGACGCCAATCTGTTGATGAATATAGGCCCGCAGCCCGATGGAGAACTTCCGGAAGTGGCTGTTCAGCGTTTGAAAGAGGTGGGAGACTGGATGTCAAAGTATGGTGAGACCATTTATGGAACGAGAGGTGGTCTGGTAGCTCCTCACGATTGGGGAGTAACGACTCAGAAAGGCAATAAACTCTATGTGCATATTCTTAATTTGCAGGACAAGGCTTTATTCTTGCCTATCGTTGATAAGAAAGTGAAAAAGGCAGTGGTCTTTGCTGACAAAACGCCGGTACGCTTCACAAAGAATAAAGAAGGAATTGTACTGGAACTCGCAAAAGTTCCGACGGATGTAGATTACGTGGTGGAACTTACAATTGACTAATTTTTAGCTAATTCTTCATAAAAGCGATGTGTGGGAAATCTCCTCTCCGTCGCTTTTGTTTATTTTTGGCAAGCTATTTGTATATTAGCTATCATAACAATTTAATTAAGAAAGAATATGGTAATAGGAATTCAATGGATTATTTTTATTGGCATCGCTCTCGTTAGCTGGCTGGTGCAGATGAACCTGCAAAACAAGTTCAAGAAATACTCCAAGATACCCACAGGAAACGGAATGACAGGACGCGACGTAGCTATTAAAATGTTGCATGACAACGGTATTTACGATGTTCAGGTGACTCACACTCCCGGACAGTTGACCGATCATTATAATCCTGCCAATAAGACAGTGAACCTGAGTGAAGGAGTTTATGAAAGTAATAGCATCATGGCTGCTGCCGTGGCTGCTCACGAATGCGGACACGCTGTTCAGCATGCACGGGCTTATGCGCCGTTGACGCTCCGCAGTAAGCTGGTGCCGGTGGTTTCTTTCGCTTCACAGTGGATGACGTGGTTATTGCTTGCCGGTATTTTGTTACTGAATTCGTTCCCGCAGTTATTGCTTGCCGGCATTATCCTGTTTGCTTTGACCACCTTGTTCAGTTTTATCACACTTCCGGTAGAGATTGACGCGAGCAAACGTGCATTGGTATGGCTCAGTGCATCGGGAATTACTAACTCGTATAATCATGCCAAAGCGGAAGACGCTCTTCGTTCGGCTGCATACACTTATGTTGTTGCTGCGTTGGGCTCGTTGGCTACGCTGATTTACTACATTATGATATTTATGGGACGCCGGGATTAATCTCTCCTTCCCATACGGAATAAAAAGAAAAGCTCTGTAGAGGAATCTATCGAGCTTTTTGTGTATAGGAAAGTATTTTTTATGTTTTAAGTGCTGA
This sequence comes from Bacteroides sp. 11BF, assembly GCF_019633765.1. Taxonomy (NCBI): domain Bacteria; kingdom Pseudomonadati; phylum Bacteroidota; class Bacteroidia; order Bacteroidales; family Bacteroidaceae; genus Bacteroides; species Bacteroides sp. 11BF. The sequence goes on along the minus strand of NZ_JAFKPJ010000019.1, from coordinate 60,106 downwards.
TGGTGCTTTTTTTATATATCTTTGAAGAAATAAGAATAATGTTTATAGAAAAAAGTATTAATATCAATCAATATGGTCCCTATCTTATAAGTCTGAGAGGACAAAACGTTTTTGCATATCGCGTGGTAACGGAAATATCCTGTTTGGGACTTGGAGTGATAAACAGTACATCAGGTATAACCGAAAGTTGGGTTCCGGTAAATTGAAAAGTATGAGAATTAGAACAGCCTTTTTTATATTTTGCATTTCTTTATTGTCGGGAGCCTGTAGGCAAGTTGCGACAGAGTCTCGGGTGCAGCCGGTTTCTTTTGAAGACGGTTCTTCTATGATAGCTGATACGGTTTTCTTAGATAGCTTATCTCTTTTTATGCCCGAAACAAACGAAGAAGCTTTAATAAACAATATTGATAGAGTCTGCGAATCTGACGGGCGATATTTTATTCTGGATAAGCGGATGAAGCAGGTGCTTTGTTATACTCTTTCCGGGAAACATTTATTTACGATACATGCTGTGGGGAATGGGAAGGGAGAGTATGTTGACCTGTTCGATATCGCTATTGATGAAGCAGAAAATAAATTGTTGCTTTTAACCTATCCTTCGCAAATTCTTTACTATGATTTGGAGGGTACATACCTGTCTTCTTATCCATTAGACGATATGTATCAATCTTTTGCCGTGGATAAAGGATTTATTTATTTGCGGAATGATACTTATGCTAATGGAGTGGTATCAGATTATTCTCTGATAGTGATTAATAAGGAAACGGGTAAACAAACTTCTTTATTAGAACCTTTATACGAAACAGCACCGTTTTGTTCTTTTGGTAATTACCAAATTACGAATACTGCTTCAGTGTTATTTACCCGTAAGTTTGATAATTATATATATCGAATAACGGGAGAATCGATTGAACCACTTTATATGGTAGATTGGAAAAGCAAGGCTTTTCCGGAAAGTGATAAGCAGCGTCAGTTCCAATGTAACGATTTGAATCAGTTCTGTTATCAAGGGAAATATATATATACTATGACTGATTTATGTGATACTCCTTCCTGTTTGTTGTTTAGAACCAATCAACCGGGCGTGTGTCTGCTTTCAAAAGCTACCGGTACAGTGAACAATTATCAGGTAATTATCAATACGGATTATCAGTTACCTTTACCCAATTATATGCCGGTAGATGGGAAACAAAGTCGGATTTTTTTTATTTATTCATCTGAAGTACTATGCGAGCAGAAGAGATTGTCTGCTGAAGAAGGTATTAATGAAAAAATGCGCTGCTTACTGGATCGGATAAAGGAGGGAGATAATCCGGTTATTTTTACATATCATGTAAAGTAAGTCATTTAAAGATTGCCCCAAACATCATAGATTCTATAAATGGCGTTTTAGAGTTGATGTTGTCTATGACGCTTGGGGATAATATCGTTTGGTCTTTTAGGTTTATTCTTGATAAGGCGATTGCCAGAAGTAAGAGTCATTATGTGAGTCGTAGGCGGTGGCACCGGGCTTTCCATTGGTACTGTATCCTTCCGGAACTAACGAGATATACATCGGCCACTTTTTGCCCGGATAGTTTGTTTCTGCGTTATATTCGCTTTGCAGAGGGCAAGTTACGTAATACAGGTTCTTGGCCATATAGTAATCCAGATAATACTCTTTGGTCTGCTTATTTTTATTATTCCAGTTTGCGTCTTCGTTTAGTACAACGGGTTGATTGTTGCGGAGGCGTTCGCGCACTTCACCAATTCCCAGAAGGTTTCCTTTTTCATCTGTTACATAAGCGTTGAATGTCGGGTCCATCCATAACCATTTGTTGAGGGTGTTGGAGTAGACCGCATTGATGACGTGGCAATCATTGATCATCACTTTGGGCATACAGGTGATGAAACGGGACTTGAATCCCATAGCCAGATAGCACTCGTTCAGCATTTGTGCCATCATCCGGCAGTTTACGCCCCGGTTCTCCTTTTTGCAAAGTTCTACCATGGCTATTGTGTTCCGCTCTTCCGGATTACGTGAATTGCCATCATGTGGAACTATGTTGTGAACCCAGTAAAGAAGGTTTTTGATTTTGGAGATTTCGTCTCCGCTTCCGGCGATACTATCCAGGTTGAAATGTTTCCGTAACTGTACCAGATTACTGTCGTTAGGATTCATGTAGGTGAAGCGGGGTAGAGTGTCAGTTACTGATTCATTATAACATATCGGTTTTGTTTCAGTTCTGTTGTATCCTTCGGCTTGTTGCAGAATATACAGATAGTCACTGTCCAGACGCATTTTAGCCATTACTTCCAGATACTTCTTCTCTTTACGTAAATTGTCGATGTCACTGTCACCTTTAGCATGGTTGTAATCATTCCATCCGGAGTTGAAAGCCTTCTCAAAGTTTTTCAGGGCTGCCTTTTTCTTTCCCTGAAGTGCCTGATAGCAAGCAAGGTCGTAATAAACCAGTCTTGTTATATTTTTTGCTTTTTCCTGAAGTTGTTGAGGCAATCCTTGATACAACTTCAGTTTCTCCCAATTTAATTTCTCGGCCTTTTTGTAATCTTTCTGTTTGCGGGCGTTTGCTACTTCCTGAGTGAGTGCGCTGTACTTTCTCTCAAATTCTTTTTTTTCGTTGTTTTGTGCCATTCCCGGTAGTCCAAGGCATAACATTGTAATGATCAAAAAAACTGTTTTCATATGATTCCTGTTAGATAATGTGATTTCTTTGTCTTTCAGAAAGCAAATGGTATACCAAATTAATAAATATCTCTTATTGAGCAGAATGGCATTAAAAAGTATTGTCCGAAAATGAACAGTCTTAACGGAACCGGACACCGGATACATTTGCTTACAGATTCACAGAAAGTCTGTGGTTTCTGTTTTAATAATCAATTATTTCATCTAACTTTGCAACTCAATTCAATAAAACAGTTAAAACAATGGCAGCAAAACCAGGTATACCTAAAGGAACCCGTGATTTTTCGCCCGTAGAGATGGCGAAACGTAACTACATATTCAATACAATTCGTGACGTATATCATCTGTATGGTTTCCAGCAGATTGAGACTCCTTCGATGGAGATGCTTTCTACCCTGATGGGAAAATACGGTGAAGAGGGTGACAAATTACTTTTTAAAATACAGAATTCAGGTGATTACTTTTCGGGTATTACAGATGAAGAGCTATTAAGCCGTAACGCCGCTAAACTGGCCAGTAAATTTTGTGAAAAAGGGTTGCGTTATGACCTTACCGTACCCTTTGCCCGTTACGTGGTAATGCACCGTGATGAAATAACTTTTCCCTTCAAGCGTTATCAGATTCAACCTGTCTGGCGTGCAGACCGTCCGCAGAAAGGACGTTATCGTGAATTTTACCAATGCGATGCCGATGTGGTCGGTAGTGATTCACTGCTGAACGAGGTAGAGTTGATGCAGATAGTAGATACGGTGTTTACCCGTTTCGGTATCCGTGTCTGCATAAAAATCAATAATCGCAAGATACTGACCGGTATTGCCGAGATCATCGGAGAGGCGGATAAGATTGTGGATATAACTGTAGCTATCGACAAACTGGATAAAATCGGTTTGGAAAATGTGAATAAAGAATTGGCTGAGAAAGGGATTAGTGATGAGGCTATTGCCAAACTGCAACCTATCATTCTTCTGAGTGGAACCAATGCTGAGAAGTTGGCTACATTGAAGACTGTACTTTCCGGTAGCGAAACAGGTTTGAAGGGAGTGGAAGAGAGTGAGTTTATTTTGAATACCCTTCAAACGATGGGACTGAAAAACGAAATAGAGCTTGACTTGACATTGGCACGTGGATTGAATTACTATACAGGTGCTATTTTTGAGGTAAAGGCGCTTGATGTGCAGATTGGCAGTATCACCGGTGGAGGTCGTTACGATAACCTGACTGGTGTATTCGGTATGGCAGGAGTATCGGGCGTAGGTATTTCGTTTGGTGCCGACCGTATTTTCGATGTGCTCAACCAGTTGGAACTGTATCCGAAGGAGGCTGTTAATGGAACTCAGCTTCTGTTTATTAACTTCGGTGAGAAAGAAGCTGCTTTTTCTATGGGTATTCTGGCTAAGGCCCGCGCAGCCGGTATTCGTGCCGAGATATTTCCCGACGCTGCGAAAATGAAGAAACAGATGAGTTATGCAAATGTTAAGAACATTCCTTTCGTTGCTATCGTAGGTGAGAATGAAATGAATGAGGGAAAAGCTATGCTGAAAAACATGGAAAGCGGTGAACAGCAAATGGTTACTGCTGAAGAACTGATTGGCGTTTTAACAAAATAAGGAAAATGCCCTTACCTTTTTAAAACCGGGGACTGTTGGCGTAAAAAAGGTAGGGAGATAAAAGGAACGGGACCTTAGTTTAAAACCAAAGGCCCCGTTCTTTCTTATAAGTCTTTTCAACGCCAATACTGATTGGATTGATGATTGCTGTTTTCATCGGATTCTACCGCCATAAAGATCACAGAGTTTTAACTGTTTTCAGATTAACTTCATAATAAATCAGTGCTCTCCCTGTCTTTTTCAGTGGAATATGTTTTATAAATGACGTTCCGGATACATATCTTCCCACCACTGAGGACTATCCTGCAACCAGCGGGCAAACCATGCCATAATACTGTTATGCCATTGCACGCGTTTCGGATAGTCGGCAATGAAGTGGTTTTCTCCATCTACAGTGATGAACTCTACTGTTTTACCCAATATTTTCAGGGCATTGAATAGCTGGATGCTTTCACCGATAGGTACATTGGTATCTACGGTGCCGTGCAGCAGTAAGAGTGGAGTGTTGATCTTATCGGCGTTGAAGAGCGAGCCTTGTTTGGTGAACAGTTCCGGATTGTTCCAGGGATAACTGTCTGCGGCGGCTATGGCATTATAACCGTATCCCCAATAGCCTTCACCCCAATAACTGGTCACATTGCTGATACCGGCATGTGAAACTGCGGCGGCGAAAATATCCGTCTGAGTCTGGAGGTATTGTGTCATGAATCCACCGTAAGATGCACCGAGACAACCGATTTTCTTATCATTCACGAACGGGTGTTCTTTACAGAACTGTTTGGTACCTTCAATGATGTCGTCGGCAGTACGTTTTCCCCAGGCATTGACATGGCGTGCTGAAAACTCCTGTCCGAATCCGATTGTTCCGCTCGGCTGGATAACATATACCACGTAGTCACGTGAGGCAAACAGTTGTGCGCAGTACGGATTGCTGATGCCTCGTTCTGTCGGGGTCGTTCCTCCATAGTAATACACAATCAGCGGATACTTTTTATTAGGATCGAATGAAGGCGGCAAACACATCATACCTTTAATCTCAGTGCCATCTGAAGCAGTGAAATTCCATGGTTCCATTTTACCCAGTTCAATTTTTTCGAGGGTAGGCTTCATCGGGTCGGCTATCAGTCGAGAGGTTTTCTTTTTCAGGTCGTATACATAAGCAACTCCTGCATTGTAGCATCCTTGTCCGATATAAGCAGCTAACGACGGATTGTTTTCTGACAGGGCAAATGCACTGGTAACGTCAGTCTCCAGATTCAACTTCTCAAACTTACGGTCTTTGGGAGAGTAGCGATAGATGTTCCGGCAATCTTCGTCATTGGTGCTAAAATAGATGCACCCGTCACCTTTGTTCCATTGCAGGAAGTTGACAGACGGATTGAACTCTTTAGTGATCGGATCGATCTTGCGGGTAGCTAAATCCATGATGAATGCCTGAGAGTCGAAATCATTGGCGATCGGATGATTACCACAATTCTTGCCGATACCGTCAAAAGCTTCCGGGCTGGCGGTGAGCAGTAATTGTCTGCCGTCCGGTGAGTAGCTGGCTCCTCCGAGGAAACGGTCTTCAAAGAACAGAGTATCGACAGCTAATGTTTCAAGGTTCACTTGGAACAGTGAACTCAGAGAGAAAGGACGTTGCGTGATATTTTCCTTCGAACTGCTGTAAAGTAAATATTTGCCGTCCGGTGAGATATCCTGCATATACGTACTGTGATTGCCGTAGGTCAGTCGTTCGGAAGTTCCGTTGGCAATGTCATATCTGGCCAGAAAACTACGTCCGCGTGTATTCGGAATACGGTCGGCGGGGCTGACAATGCGTTTCAACGGCCCATCATCTTTCACGCCTTCTTCACGAGGATAGTATATCAGGAAGTCTTCGTTGGGCGACCAGCTGAAACCTTGCTCGGGAATGCCCTGCAGGAGAACTTCTTCCTTCAGCGTGATGGGATCGAGAGTGATGACGTCATTTCCTTCGGATGCCACTGCCGTATAATACAGTTTATTACTTTTCGGCATCCATCTCATGCCGTCCCTCAGATTGGTGAGGAGTACTTTTCCTGTTTTCAGTTCAGTCAGTTCACAGTAGGTGCGTGAACGTTTCAACGAATGATTGTCCCAATAGCGGGTCAACAGATATTTCCCGTCCGGTGATACGGAAACAGCAATGGCGCGGTTGCCGTATACGGTATTGTCGAGCGCGAAACGGTGTTTCTGATCGGGATCGGTGCTACATGCCACTTCTTTGAATTTATCATCTTTCACCAGTTCGCACTTCAGTGAAGGTGCAGTCTTATCGTCTGGAGTTGAAAGTAGTTTAATGGCAATTTCATAATCCATTTCCGGTTCCAGGCGTAGGGTAATTTCTTTGGTTGCTGCTTTGGAGATACTGTCTTCCGCAGCATCTTTCACCATTTTCGATTCGCCGTTGATGAAAAGCTCCCACCGGACCGGAGAGGTCACTTTCAGTTTGCCTTTCATGAAGCGTTCGGCCCGTAGCTGAGTCTTCAGCAGATAAAGCAGATTGTCTTTATCGGCTTTCGCAAAAGTGACCAAGCCTGCTGTGTCGGCAGACAGCATTTGTGTCGGTGCATTGGCAAGGTCAAGCATTACTGGCGTTTGCAGCAGTGCTTTGGCGGTGTGTTTTTCTCCTTTTGGGTTGATACTGTCGTTCATGATCGGAGTGCGTACAGTAATGGCATTTCTTACCTGATACTGCGTCAGCCTCTCTTGTGCTTGTGTGGCAAGTCCTGTTGTCATCAACAGCGCCATCATCAGTAACTTTTTGTCCATTGTTTCTTTGAGTTTATAATTGGTTATTTCATTTTATATACCAGCGTACCACCCTTCACGATGTCTTCGTGGGAGATATAGTTTTTAGTATAAAGTTCACCATTCAGTGTGATGCTGTCGATGTACTTATGTTCTTTCGACAGATTTTCGGCAATGACTGTGAACGTTTTTCCATCCGGCAGGTGAAGTACTATTTTCGGCATCTGCGGAGCACCGAATATATAATGCCCGCTCACCGGATCGACCGGATAGAATCCCATTGCATTGAACATATACCAGGCTGACATCTGTCCGCAGTCGTCGTTTCCACAGAGACCATCGGGCTTGTTTTTGTATTGGGTATCAAAGATTTCACGTATCAGCTCCTGAGTGCGTTCCGGCTTGCCGGCCAAAGCATACAGGAAGGTGACATGATGGCTTGGTTCGTTGCCGTGGGCATATTGTCCAATCAGTCCGGTAACGTCTGCCAGTCCGCTTCCTTCCAGTTTGATAGTGAATAATGAATCCAGTTTGTTGAGGAAAGGCCCTTTACCACCGAATAATTCGATCAATCCCGGTACATCGTGCTGAACATGCCAGGTGTATTGCCAGGCATTTCCTTCAGTATAATCGCCTCCGCGGCTTTCGGCATGTGCCAGATCGCTGGGATTGAAAGGAGTTTTCCAGCGTCCGTCGGCATAGCGCGGGCGCATAAACTGTGTTTCCTTATCGAACAGGTTCTTATAGAATTCCGAACGTTTACTGAAGTATTCCGCATCTTCCTTTTTACCCATTAACTCTGCCATTGTAGCTGCGGCGTAGTCATCGTAAACCGATTCAAGTGTACGTGAAACCGATTCGGCATCTACCTTGTCTGTCGGATAATAACCATATTTCATATAAGTTTCCCAGTCCGATTTCGGATGCGAAACAGTCAGTGTCTGTTTGATGGCATCGAATGCTTTCTCGGCATCAAAGCCACGGAAGCCCTTCTTATAAGCTTCGGCAATAACCGAAACAGAGTGGTTGCCGATCATAGTATTCGTTTCTTTACCCCACAAGGTCCAGATAGGTAAGTAGCCTTGTGCCTGATTTTGTTCGATCATCGAATTGATGAAACCGTCTACTCGTTCGGGTACGGCCAATGTATAGAAGGGGTGGGCAGCGCGGTAGGTATCCCAGATCGAGAAGGTGGAGTAATAGACTCCCGATGCTGATTTTACTACCGAGTCTTTGGCGTTACGGTATCTTCCGTCTACATCGGCAATATTATTAGGCTGTATCAGTGCATGATAGAAGCTGGTATAAAAATTCTCCAATTCGTCCGGAGTACCTGTCACTTCGATACGGCTCAAGTAACTGTTCCAGATGTCCTTGGCTTTCTGTCTTGTACCGTCGAAATTCCAGTCTGCCAACTCTTGATCCATATTCTTACGGGCACCGTCTACACCGACTGTAGAAATGGCTACTTTCATCAGCAGTTGTTCGTCCGGCTTCATGTCGAAACTCATTAACAGACGTTTTCCTTTTTCAGTTTCTTCCATTGGCAGGGAGATGGAATCGGTCACCGGCTTGCTGAACTTCATTACAAAGTATAAATCCTGATTCACCCATACGCTGCTGCGCACGTGTCCTGTCAGTGTTTGAGCATCTTCCCAATTGATTTCGCAAGCTTTTACGTGCGATTTATATTGTTGGGGATTCCATACCAATCCGTGTTGAAGGTCGAGTAACAGTGAGGCTGAATCGGCATTCTGATAAGTGTAACGATGCAGTGCTACATGATCTGTTGCGGTCAGTTCTGCTTTTACTTTATATTTATCGAGTTCTACAGTGTAGTATCCCGGTGTTGCGCTTTCTGTCTTTTTAGAGAAACCGCTTTTGTAGTCATCCCGTACTCTTTGTCCGGTGACAGGCATTACAAGGAGGTCGCCCAGATCCATACATCCTGTGCCATTGAGGTGAGTTTGAGAGAAGCCCCAGATCAGTGAATCCTGATAATTGTATCCTGAGCAATACTGCCATCCGATGGCATTGGTTTCCGGGCTTGCCTGTATCAGTCCGAAGGGTAGGCAGGCACCCGGGAAGGTGTGACCGTTGTCGGCTGCTCCGATAAAGGTGTTTACGTACTGAGTGTAGTCTTGGGGTGCTGTCGGAGTTTCGGGAGTGCAGGATGTGCAAAGACCGATCCCCAGACATGCAGTCATAAAGGTTGATTTGAACTTCATAGCAATGACCTTGATAAATTATTTTTGTGACAAAGATAAGCAAACTGAGAGCAGAATAAAATGAACTCGTTCATTTTTTATGCCAAAGTGAGACTTATCTTCACTTTTCGGGCAAAAATAAGGAAAAACAGAAAGTATCGTACAGAATAAAGGAAGAAGGCTGTAAGCAAGGAATTTAGAAGACGAGCAGATCTCCAGGGGGCTCATGCTTACTTGAAGAAGAATATTCTCGTCATACTTCCGTCAAACAATTGTAATATGTAAGCTGTTTCTTTGCAAACAGATAATGGAATGCAATGATAGGTCTTTTTAATGATTGTTTCCCTCCGATCATGGATGGGGTATCACTTACTACACAGAACTATGCCTACTGGCTGCATAAGAAGACGGGGAATGTTTGTGTAGTGACTCCTAAGTCGCCTGATGCGAGAGATGCGGAAGAATATCCGGTTTATCGGTATTCATCTATTCCCATTCCTATGAGAAAGCCTTACAGATTAGGTTTTCCGCGCATCGATTGGCCTTTTCACGAGCGTATCAGCCGGCTTTCATTCGAATTGGTACACGCTCATTGTCCCTTTTCTTCGGGAGCACTGGCCATGCAGATTGCCAAAGAACAACATGTTCCGGTTGTAGCTACGTTTCACTCCAAGTACCGGGCGGATTTTGAGAGGGCCATTCCTTCCCGTCTGTTGGTGGACTATCTGATACGAAAGGTGATTCGTTTTTACGAAGCTGCCGACGAAGTGTGGATTCCCCAGGCAGCTGTCGAAGAGACGTTGCGGGAGTATGGGTATAAGGGCAGGATAGAAGTGGTGGATAACGGAAATGATTTTGCGGGTACGCCTTCTCTGCAATCTGTCCGGCGGGAGGCCCGACAGGCTTTAGGTATCCGTTCCGGGGAGTTTATGTTTCTTTTTGTCGGCCAACATATTTGGGAGAAAAATCTCGGCTTTTTGCTCGATGCGCTTGTCCTCTTGTCCGATGTACCTTTCCGGATGTACTTTGTCGGTTCAGGCTATGCGAGCTGTGAGTTGAAACAAAGGGTGGTGGGACTGGGACTGTCTTCCAAAGTATCTTTTGTAGGTAGTATTGTGGAACGCGAGATCTTGAAACGCTATTATGTTGCTGCCGATCTGTTTCTTTTTCCTTCTTTGTACGATAACGCTCCGCTGGTGATACGTGAAGCGGCTGCATTGGGCACGCCTTCGGTATTGATCAGGGATTCCACTGCTTCGGAAATAATCTCCGATTCGGTAAATGGCTTTCTGAGTTCCAATAGCACAGAGGATTATGCCAATCGCATACGTGAAATATTATGCAGTACTGCCATAATAAAGCAGGTGGGAGAGGAGGCATCACGAACCATTGCCCGGTCATGGGAAGACGTGGCCGGTGAGGTGTACGATCGCTATAACCGGTTGATAAAGCGAAACGGAAATAAATAAGATTATCATTGAAACCTTTTTTCCTCCATTATGTCAGATTCTATTAAAACCTTTAAAACCGGCTATATCCTGCTTCCCGTCCTGATAGGGCTGTCAGTGGTAGGGTGGCTGTTCTACCGGGAGTTCAATCCGGAACTTTTCAGTGATATTCATTTCTCCTGGCGTCTGGTAGGCGGATTGCTACTTGCCATACTTTTTATGTTTGGGCGTGACGGTGGGTTGATGTGGCGTTTCCGCTTTATTACTGACAGGGAATTGACTTGGCGTCAGGCATTTCGGGTAAATATGCTTTGTGAATTCACATCGGCAGTGACTCCCTCTGCAGTGGGAGGGAGTAGTCTGATTGTGTTATTTTTGAATAAAGAAGGCATTAATGCCGGACGCAGTACAGCTTTGACTATCTCCTGCCTGTTTTTGGATGAATTGTTTCTTGTATTGGGCTGCCCGCTGGTTTTACTCTTATTTTCGTTTGATGATTTGTTTGGTAATGTGGCTATATTATCGTCAGGAATTGAGATTCTGTTTTTCCTGGTTTATGGGATCGTTACGATCTGGACTTTCCTGTTGTATCTTGCTTTGTTCCGGCGTCCGGAATGGGTAAAACGTTTGTTACTCACTATTTTCCGCTTGCCACTGCTCCGACGTTGGCACAAGGCCATCGAAACACTTACGGACCATCTGGTATTAAGTTCCAGAGAGATGAGTCAGAAGTCTTTTACCTTTTGGTTGAAAGCTTTTGGGATTACTTGCTTGGCTTGGATTTCACGTTATCTGGTAGTCAATGCTTTGCTGATAGCCTTTACCACTTCGGGCAGCCAACTGTTGGCCTTTGTACGTCAGCTGATTCTATGGGTAGTTATGACTATCAGCCCTACTCCCGGCGGTAGCGGAGTGAGCGAATATATGTTTCGTGAATATTATGCCGATTTTTTTGATGTGGCAGGCATGGCTTTGGTTGTTGCTTTCGTTTGGCGGATTATTACCTATTACATGTATTTGCTGATAGGTGCTATAATTATTCCCGGTTGGGTGAAGAAGTTGAGAGATTAAACAACGTTGTCACAAGCCTGTAAAAAGAACGTAAATTCTTGCCGCTATCTTTGTCCTGTCAAAATTAAAAGAGAAAGCCTTATGAGTAGAGAAGAATTACAGCAGAAAAGTCGTTTCGCCATGATAGGAACATTGATGACCATTGTCAGTCTCGTGTTTTTGTTTTATGTAGGCAGTTCGCTGGTCAATACAACCAAGAAATATAAAGAACAAGCCATTGAGATAGCGTGTATAAACAAGTAGCCTGATTATTTTGTATCCGGGGAGATGATTTGACCGATTTCCGGGAAACGTATGATACTTTAAATATCCGGGGGAGAAATATTGTCTCTTTAAAATATACTTCTCCTACGGAAAATGATTTTCGATCTTCCATCTTCCACCTTTGAGGATGTATGTTGTTGATTACAAGATATATGTACAGGTGGAAGATGCAGTTTTTATGCCATTTATCTTCCACCTTCATCTTCCATCTTCCACCCTCGATTTGACAAGTCCGATTCATGGTATGTGTTTGATATGTAGATAGATGTATCTGTTATCCTATCAGTTTATACCATTTAAAGCAGTTTGTTTTTCTTAGTACCTTTAGTGAAAATGGTTGGGTTCTTATCTCGTCCCCGGTGCGGAGGCTCGTGGGCCCTGGTATGCGGGCTCATCGTCCCCGGTATGCGGGCCCATGAGCCCGCATACCGGGACTGAGATAAAGATACCTTAGAAAGAGGTAAGATATTTATTGATAATGCATTATAATTATTATGGAATTGGCTTGCTTTCTTGGTAATTTCCGTACCGGTCATAATGAACTTTTGTCTACGTATAGTCGATAATGTAGAACAACTCACGAATTCTTATCATATTTATCATAAGACCGGTGACCGGTTAAAAGGATTTAGGGAAGCTGTCCGTTCGTTGCAGAATTTAAAGTCAGGAGGTAAAGAATAGAATTTAAGCCTCCTTTGGTTTAATTAGCTAATCGGATGAAACTTTTTTGCCCGATTCTTTGTATCTTTATTACCGGATTATAACAGGTGTCACTGTAAAAGGTTGCACTCTAAAAAGAAAGGATCAGAAATGGATACAAACGAGTTAAAACAAAGACAGCATTTCATTCTAATCAGGACGTTGCTGGTTGTCACAGCTCTTGCCCTGTTGGTCTATATCGCTTTCTCAATGGCCTATTCATCCAGAAGATTTCAGGAAAGTACTTCAATTATCGAATTGGTTAGTGATTAGCTAAATAACGTCCGAAGAAGATAATAAACAGATTGGCGAAATGAAAAAAGAAATCTTGAAAAGGCTGTTGGCTACTCCCGGAGCGGAACATACCGTTTCGGAATTTGATACTCACTTTACAGGCGATTTGACCAAACAGGAAGCTGGGGCACTACTGGCTGAAGATATTGAGAAACTTTCTGCTTTGCAGGGGAAACTGTATGCACAGGACCGATATTCGGTCCTCGTCATTTTTCAGGCAATGGATGCTGCCGGAAAGGACGGAACAATTAAACATGTAATGTCCGGTATCAATCCGCAGGGTTGTCAGGTATACTCTTTCAAACAACCATCAGCCGAAGAACTCGACCATGATTATCTTTGGCGTATCAACAGATGCCTGCCGGAAAGAGGGCGTATCGGCATATTCAATCGTTCGCAGTATGAGGATGTGTTGATTGCCAAGGTACATCCTGAGATTATTTTGTCTAATAAGTTGCCGGGTGTCACCAGTCTGGAAGATGTCACTCCGAAATTCTGGAAAAAGCGCTATCGTCAGATAAATGATTATGAACGCTATCTGACGGAGAATGGTACGATCGTTATCAAATTCTTCCTGAATGTTTCGAAAGATGAACAGAAGAGACGCTTTTTGGCACGGCTGGAAGATGAGGCAAAGAACTGGAAATTTTCTACTTCCGATTTGAAAGAGCGTAGCTATTGGGATGATTATATGAAGGCTTATTCGGATATGCTGACTCATACTTCGACGGAAGATGCACCGTGGTATGTGATTCCGGCTGATAATAAATGGTTCATGCGTTATGCTGTGGGACGGATTCTTTGTGAACGCATGGGTGAACTTGATTTGCATTATCCGGAAATGCCTGTTGAGGCACGGCATAAGATTGATGATTTCAAAAAAGCTTTGCTGGATGAATGAATAAAAAGCGGATTATCCGTCACAGACAATCCGCTTACTTTTTAACATTAGATTTTTAGAGAACTATGAAATTATTTATGGAAAGTACTTGCCTATTTGAGTATATAAATAAGACTGAATCCGAGCTTGGTTAATCCGAAGTAGTTGGAATGGTCTTGTCCAAGGAATAATCCACATTTGGGACGTTCATATTTATCATAATTCATAGATGCATACCCTATTCCGGCGGACACTTCAATGTTCCATCGTTTTTTCCAGATCCATTGGTAGCCATAAGATACCCCGATCCCGTATAAATCTCCCTGATAGCGATATTTACTGAATCCTCCATTGTACTGGCCATAATGGGCATGAAGTCCCATAAAGTGTTTATAGAAAGGGATGCAAAACCAATATTTGATTTCCGGTTGAACTAAGAAACCACCCATTTTACGATTGTCGGATAAAAAAGTCCACCCTTTATACATGATATCTGTTCCTGCAGTTAGCCGAGGTGAGATTTTGAATTCAGCTCCCAGGTTTACAGTGGTGGTTGCCCAGGAGAGGGCATTGGTTCTCAATGCTATTTCTTGTGAAAGTATGGAGGGCAGCGGAATAAGTAATAGCAAAAGTAGGAAGAAGGCTTTCTTTTTCATACATTATTTCTTATCTATATCTAATAAATCCAGTAAATCTAATACGTCTCCATCTTTTAAAGCAATTTCTTTTAAAGACGGTTTTTGGGCGATGGCGTTCCTCAGGTGAGTAACAGCTTCGCCTATGTTGTCCAACCTGTTTGCAGCGATTGCTCTGACATATTCGCTCTCGGGAGAAGTATCTTCTATGCTTTTCAGGATTTCCCAGGCTTTTTGGTTTTGCTTCATGCTCAGCAGTAGGATGACCTGATTGATTCCCCCTTGTTTCTCGAAAGTGGGATAAGCTTCCTGATACTTTCCATCCATGGCGGCAGCAAGTGCTTTCACCATTTCGGTCTCTTTATTATCAGGCAGAAGTTCTGCAAAATGGTTTGCTTTTTTGAAATCCCGCTTTTGTAGATAGGCTACAGTTTGGTTGACCAGTATGGCCGAAGGGGCATCCTGCGTGATAAAGGGTTTCAGTAGAGTTGTATCGGCACGGTTTTGTTTTATTAAGAGTGATGCCAGATTGTTGGCTGCAATCATTAGGTCGGGATGTACCGAGAGGGCTTCTCTGTATAAAGCTTCTCTTTTTTCGTCAGTGATTTCTTTTTGATTCATGATGTAACTCCAGAACTCACTTGCCGTTAATTTTTTGGGGTCTTTCCGATAGAGAGTATTGATTTCATCTCTGTTGAGTGTACGCAGTTCAGAATACTCGTAGAAATATTCGACTCTTCGCAAGCGGGGTAGGTAGCGGTCGCGAATAAGCGGATAAATTTTCATTCGTCTGGCCCCCCAGGATATTTCATTATGGTTTCCCCGGGCGCGTCTGATCAGATCTTTGAGTTGGATAACTTCTTTGATGCTGTCTTTTTCCATTAGTTCGCAAACCGTATTCCATGATTCTACTATGGCATCATTTTCAACTTTGGCCTTCCGGATCGTTTCTTCGGAAATATTTTCGAATACTTTCTCTGCTGCGTTTTTCATTCTTTTTTTAGCCAGTTTAAGATTGTATTCATACGTTCCTTCGGGAGAAGTGTATCCTGTGATCTGAAAAGTTGTCAGTGTTTTAGTACGATCTTTATCGATATCATCTAGTGCTTTTCTCATTTTCCTGAGTTCTTCAGCGTTTCTTCCTTCATTTTCGTAAATATTCGCATCTTCAGGACGGAACCGGAGATGCATTTCTCCTTTCTCATTGAAGTTGAGAGGGGTTTGTTGGGGTATATAGCTGTTGTCCAAATCCATTGCACTCAGATTATAGTTGAAAAAACGCATCGGATAAATAATGCCGTTTGTGATACGGACTGTGTCCCGATATTCGTCTTTACAAAAAGTACTTATCTTGATATGCACTTCTGTTGTGTATAAGTCATTGATGTTATCTACTGTGCATGAATCGGCATAAGTCAATGTCTGATTACAGATCGAGTCAGGGTTTATGACTTGTGCGAAACGGGAATAATATTCTTTTTCTGACGGATCACCACAGACATTTCCACGGCGAAGCAGGATGTCGTAGTTTTTACCGTCGTATACAATGGGGGAAAAGTCTTTTCGGGTTCCCTGGCTACTGTTTACCAGAATTGGCTGAATGATAACCCGGGAGTTGTTTTGAAATCGTTTGGAAGGAATCTTATATCGGGTTTTAAGATAGAGCATATCTTTGATTAATTCCAGATCGGACGGAGCGAAAACAAATTTCATACTGTTCTTTAATGTGGATGTAACCATGATTTCGGGCAACAGGCTTTGTGATTCTTTGAGAATGATCTCCAGCCATTTTTCTTTACCGGAGTGAATAGTGACTGTTTCATAACCGACGGAGGAAAAAGTGATGATGGAATTTTGTGGGATCTCCAGTGTGAATTTTCCTTCTTTCCCCGTAGAGGCTTTCCATTTCTGACCATCTACCTGAATACTTACTCCTGAAATAGGAGCGGCTTCCTTGTCTTTCACAATACCACTAATGGTATGCGATGTTTGGGCTGATAGACGAACAAGCATGAAAGTTTGTAATAAGATAATAATCAGAGTTCGTATTCTCTTTTTCATGATTTACTGCGTTAATGTCCAAAGTTAGGGTATGATTGTTTCATCGTCATTATTTGTACCATCCCAGTCAGGATTGATGGCCACGGAGAAGCCGGAGTTCCCCAGAATGGTATAGTTAAAATCTGTGCTGATACGGGTCAGTTGGTTACGTAGAATGCGTACATTGTTTAGTGTGTTCTGGTAAACCGGAGAATCGGACTTACCATCGGCATATAATTTAAGGATAATGCTGGCATTCTCTGTTCCGGTTGTTGGGAAGGTACCTATATTGAAAGAAACGATACCTTCTGCGTTAGTGGCTTCTGTGACTGTGGTATGGTATTCGGCTATTGTTTCACCTTTATATAAAGTATCAATCTGACAGGTTGCCGCTACTTTATGCATTTCTACTGCGATTCCGGTAATGTTTTCGGGTAACTGTTTCAATTGGAATTGAGTTACGGCTTGAGTACGTCGAAGAATTACGAAGTCTTGATAACCGCATTCACAATCAACGGTAAAATCATAACAGGATGTAAAATAATCTTTTGTTTGTTCGGCTCCCGGATAGTTTAAATTGAGTGCCTCGGGGGTAGTCGTGTCAGAAAGTTCCTCTTCCGAAGCATTGGCAACAAGTCCCAAGCAATACTCTCCGAATGCCAGTTTGGGAAAGCTCAGTGGATGCGTATCAGTGTCCAGGTCAGTTGCATTGTCTATAATTCCGGACTGGACCAGTGTGTTATCTTTATAGAGATAATAACGGATGCTACTGATTCTGGCAGACAGATTATCTTCCAATTGCCCTTTATCGGTAGCCGGCTGCTGGAATTTTTCAGCTGCAATTGTCAAGGTAACGTCACCCATCCAGCAGTTTTTCAAATCTTCTTTCCAGCAACTGCTAAAAAGTAGAATGAAAGGAAGAAGGTATAAAAGACGGTTTGTTTTCATTTTGAGAAATTGAGTTCTATGTGTCCCCATGGAATATTATTAGGATCCCAATTATCGGGTGTACCTATTATGAGAGATTGACAGTTTAAAGCAGATCCTGCTTTATTTAGGATAAGAGTCGTCACTTGATTGCGCATCGCTTGGGTTTCGACTTCAATAGTAGGCGGTGTTTGATCGTTGTCCTGGAAGATGGTTACAGTAATGTTTTTACCTTCGGGTGGGGTTAATATGTTTTTTAATTTATCCTCCTCTCTCACTCCAAAGTAAGTGAAAAACATGGTCTGATCACCGACTTGATACTGAAATGCTTGTCTTATAATTGTTTTTAATTTACCGAAAGATAACTCAGTATCTTTTGTGACAGTTTGACCAAGTAGATTTATTCCAGTAATGCTTTGTTCTTTTATGGAATAATTAATCTCTGTTTCTTTATCGAAGATTCCCCAGAAGTCGTCTCCTGTTGTAGATAGGCGTATTAATGAAGAATATCGCTTTAGAGTTAATTGTTCTGTTAATGGGTGGTGATGACCGGAGTCTTCAAGTTTTTCAGTTTTTTTTATCGTAACAATGTCTGATGTTGCGAAAAATATTTCATAACTGCAATAGTCTGTATCAAGGCTTGTTAGCCATGGAATATCGCTTTCTGTAAAGCTTTGATTAGGTTGTAATGTATTGTTTTTCGGACCATTAATGAGAAGTATAAATTTATAATTTCCCGGGCGTAGTGTCTTTTGGAGAGTATAGTTAAATGAATCGGAAGATTTTATGTATCCTTGGGGAATAACCTTATCTTCTATCTCTTCTATCACCCATGTGGAGTTATTTACTTCTTTTATAATGATCAATCGGCTATCGTTGATTGCTGTCACATTGTAGTCTGCTATGCTGTTGGTTCGTGTCCTCATCGGTACAATTTCGTTGTCTGTTGAGAACTCTTTACTGTTTATAGTGGCAGTTAATCGGACTGTAACCAGTTCATCCTTACTATCAGGGAATTCCACCTCATTACTACAGGAGGTATATAAGAATAATAGACTTATCCATCCTGATAGAGTATATAATAATCTATGTCTCATCATATTCTCATTATTTTTTAGTCCCATTTCCAGTCTATTCCGTAATTACCCGAAACAGAAAGATCTATGATACGATTGTTTCGAAGGCGTATATTGGTCACGGTATAATGGTCTTTCACGATAGTCAATGGTTTGTCGGTAAGAGATAGAGTGAGTTTTTGGGTATTGTAACTTCCGGGAGGAAATGGAGTTGTGTCATAATACGAAAATTTGAGGACAGCTTTGACTCCTTCTTCTATCTCTGCCACTCCTGTTTCCGGATTATCTAAAGTTATCTTGGAGAAGAGGTATGGACCACAGATGCGCGTTGCTCCATTTACGGCTTTATTATCAATATCCAACGGAGCATCGTTAAGTAACTCTATGATTCCTTTATTGCTTTCGAAAACAGGGAAGTATGTATCCTCTTTGAGAGTGACTGTTTTAGAGAAACAAATATCAATTCGTTCCGGCTTTTTCGTTTCGTTGGTTAAAGACACTTTGGGTGTCACTCCGCTTACCTCCATATCTATTTGAAATACTCTGTCTAAAGTTGAGGAGCATTCTGCGTCAATATCGATGGGATTACCCTTTTCATCGCACTTCATTACATCAAAAACCAGTTCACCCACTGCCCGTTTTAATTTGAACTCGATAGAAGTTTTTCCTTGTGTTATGTCTTCCGGGGTAAGAGCCTGAATGGCATAATAGTTATCTTTTGAAAGAGGAATATAGCTGTTATCGCTTTCTCTAACCATACTGATCTCTGAGTCTGTGAAAGTCATACCTTCTCCACTTAAGACTACAGACTCCGGTTTCTGTTTCGGAGTGGCATGGAGTAGTAACAGATAAAATCGATCAGTATATTCGGCCGGGATGGATAATGTGTAATTTTGGATTTCTTCCAGATCGAGCCCTTTCTCTTCGGTCCGTTCCCAAAAGATATAATCGGAACCATCATTGGATGAAGGGGTAGAAGTTTCGGAACGGAAAATGAAAAGATGGTAAACCAATTGGGGCAATACTGTATTATCACCGGGGACTACCTCTCCGGCAGGAGGCATCAGACTAAGGCTGAAGGCTGAAGTTTCAGGGGCTCCTTCGGGTTGTTCACACGAAAAGACCCCCAACAATAGAATTCCTAAAATCAGAAAAAGTGTATGTGGTTTCATTGCCTATGTGTTGTTAGTTCCAAAATCCGTCGTTACCGGCAACCTGACTATTGAATTTTAGTTCTTCTAAATTCAGTTCGGCGTCAGGGGAAATGGAAATATCAATATTTTCATTTAAAATCCAAAGGGTGAACAGGTACATCTTGTTGCGTTCTAAAGTGATATTTTTTAATGTGAAAGTTTTGCTCTTCAGAGTTCCTGTGTAATCGATATCGATGGTTATGCAAATCGTTTGATTGAGAGGGGCAGGGAATAGTAGCGGACCTTCGCAATAAGCTGCTCCTTCGTACTTTTGATAGTCTGCTTTTTCAATAGCCGGACTGAACAGAGAAACAAATTTGTCTACATCAAACTTTTTAAAAGAGAAATTCCCGTTTTGGAGTCGTGCCGAACAGTGGTAGGGCATCGGATTTTTAAAGATTAATCCGGTTTCACTTAAATAGCAGCGGCTACTGCTTCCTTCTATTGTAAGATTGATGCCATCAATCTTTTTCAATGCATTATCAAAGGTGTTTTGAGGTGAATCAATTGATATGTATTGGCCGTTTTCTTTTCTGGCTCTTTGCACAATAAAGCATAATTGTCCTTGTAAATGGTTTATTTTCCGGGAAATTTGTGCTTGATTCGTTGTTGATAAATCATATTCTGTCTGGCTGTCTTGGATCTCTTCTTGGTCTGAGTCCGTAAAGAGGGATGTTGTGCAGTGATTGAGTTCCGTTTGTTCGTTTACAACATGGGTAGGATACTGAAAATAATAGTTCCGGTCATAGGAAGTTGAAATTAGATTTTCCGGATTATCTTCGGTCACGAATGAAATTTTTTCAGAACTTACCGCATTTTGAGAAAATCCTTTTGCCAACAGAAATCGATAGATTCCTGTTGGCAATAAGATGTTTTTTTGCAAGTGTTCTTTCTCAGTAAACCATGGACTCTCTTGGATACTTTCTATTTTGGTAAATTGGTTCTCTTCTTTTTTAAATATGAGAACTGACATTTCGTCGTCATCTCCTCCTTTGGTGGAAGGTGACTGTTGGGCCTTAAATGTGACATTGACGGAAGTATCTCCTTCGATTATTTCCCGGTGGTTAGTACAGGCACTTCCCAGCACAAGTGTTCCCAAAAGTAATTGTCCGATGTAGTGTTTCATCATATTAGGCTCTGCAGAAGGATTTTAGTGGATTTATTCGACATCAACATCCGTTTGATGGATACCGTCATAAGTTTTTTCTATTTCTACAATGAAAGTAGATTTTGGGTTGAATAGATGTTCGTCATCATTACCTTCACCATTGTTTTCGGCTTCAGTCGAAGATTTTAATTTAATGGTAATCACAGAAACATAGTTTTTGGTGACTGTGAACGATGGGACTTTGATCGTTCTTTCCTGATTTGCTTTGTTAAGTTGAATGTTGGCGTTCAGCGTTTGAGAAACAGATGGTGAAAATGGTAGTAAGTAAGATCCCATAAAGTAGGCTCCACCGTTTGCTATACCATTTTTGATATTAGTTTCCATATTTTGGTTGATTGCATCTGCATCTTTAGGGAATGGTTGGTACTCTGTTGATTTTACTGCATCCGCGCTGGATTCTCCATATCGAAATGTAGGAGTATTGTAGGTTACTTCACATGGGGTGCCTGCTGTATAGTCCGGATTTTCCCCATAAAGGTTATATTTGAGAGGGATATTTGTTGGCTTGAAGATCAACGATGTCAATGGGTTCACCTCTGTACTTCCAAATATATTACCTGTTTTATATGGTACTTCTATTGTGGGATCGTCTGACGCTACTTTGATAAACTTAATATCTATGCGTGATACAATACGTGCCAAAGTTAATTTTATTTTTATTTCATTGTCATCTCCGCCTACACCACTGGAAATATTTATCTCTTCCGTATTACCACAGAAAATTTCATTCATGTCCGTTTGGTATTGGGAAGAGGTAGAGGGGGAATGGGTAATTACGATACTTTTTAATACAGTCTCCCAACTTATATTTTTTATGTTTTCTATAATTTCATTGAGATTAGTTCGGTTGCTTTCGTCCAGATTGTAAAATGCAATAAATTTATAGGTACCTACCGGAAATGCAGCATTATATTTCCAGGTTTCCCCATCAATGGCAGTTGCTGGGTGTTTAGCCTCTTCATAACTAAAGTTACCTTCTCCGTTTTTTTTGAATGCATACAGCACGAAATGGTCCTCGTCCAGACTTGTTGGTGCGGATCCTCTTGTTTGAGCGGAAGAATGAGTTGTTAATTGAGTGGTACAACTGATGTTTCTCAATTCTGTTTCAGGAATTTCTGTTGTAGCTTTTTCGCTGCAACTTAGAGTCATTGCAGACAATGCAGTAATAAACAAAAGTTTTAATGTTTTCATAATGTTGAGTATTTGTTATTGCTTTGATGAATAATCGAATGGGAGAATACTCCCCCTTGTGTAAGTTGGCGTAATACAAAAACAGCAATGTTGAGGTTACAAAGCGTTTTGATAAGAAATTAAAAAATGATTTGTTGATAAGGCACGCTACGCTCTTACCTCTTACAGANAAAATATTTCTTTTCTTTTTTTTAAATGAAACTATTTAATATTTGCCTTTTACACCAGTTCTTTTTATTAAATTGTTATCTATGAATGATTTTTAAAGTAAATATAATTCCTTATTATAAAATAATATATATCTATATGACTGCTTCATGCCATGAGATTATGAATTTAACTCAAAACTATCCGTAGGAGCATATATCCATAAAATAAATTCTCTTACCTATTAAGTAAGCGCCTGTTTTTCCAATGTCATCAGTCATTTTGGCAGTCCTTCTCTGACAAACAATCATTCTTCCCTTTTGGCACACTTTTCGCAATAGGTTATTCGTCCTGCTAAAAGGACAAAATATTACTATAATAAGTATAACATATAAAAAATAAAAAGTAACTATGAACATTAAACCATTAGCAGACAGAGTGCTGATACTCCCTGCACCTGCAGAAGAAAAAACAATTGGTGGTATCATTATTCCTGATACAGCAAAAGAAAAACCTTTGAAGGGTGAAGTTGTGGCAGTTGGTCACGGTACGAAAGACGAAGAAATGGTATTAAAAACAGGCGATACGGTTCTTTATGGAAAGTATGCCGGAACAGAACTTGAAGTAGAAGGTACAAAATACCTTATCATGCGTCAGAGCGATGTTCTCGCTGTTTTGGGTTAATAAACGTAGTGTTTAATCAATTAATTAAATAGTAAAATCATTATGGCAAAAGAAATATTATTCAATATCGAAGCTCGCGATCAATTGAAAAAAGGTGTTGATGCTTTGGCAAATGCGGTAAAAGTAACATTGGGCCCGAAAGGACGTAATGTAATTATTGAGAAAAAATTCGGTGCTCCTCACATCACTAAAGATGGTGTGACAGTGGCAAAAGAAATTGAACTGACAGATGCTTACCAGAATACCGGTGCACAGTTGGTAAAGGAAGTTGCTTCTAAAACAGGTGACGATGCCGGTGACGGTACAACTACTGCAACTGTTTTGGCTCAGGCTATCGTAGCAGAAGGTTTGAAGAATGTAACTGCCGGTGCAAGCCCTATGGATATCAAACGTGGTATTGACAAGGCTGTTGTCAAAGTGGTTGATTCTATTAAAAATCAGGCAGAGAAAGTTGGTGATAACTATGACAAAATCGAGCAGGTTGCTACTGTTTCCGCTAATAATGATCCGGTTATCGGTAAACTGATTGCTGATGCCATGCGTAAAGTTTCTAAAGATGGCGTAATTACTATTGAAGAGGCTAAAGGTACTGATACTACTATCGGTGTGGTAGAAGGTATGCAGTTCGACCGCGGTTATCTGTCGGCTTACTTCGTGACTAATACGGAGAAGATGGAATGTGAGATGGAGAAACCTTACATCCTGATTTACGACAAGAAGATTTCTAACCTGAAAGATTTCTTGCCTATCCTCGAACCGGCTGTACAATCAGGTCGTCCTTTGTTGGTTATCGCGGAAGATGTAGATAGTGAGGCATTGACTACATTGGTAGTGAACCGTCTGCGTTCTCAGTTGAAGATTTGTGCAGTAAAAGCTCCAGGCTTCGGTGACCGCAGAAAAGAAATGCTGGAAGATATTGCCGTATTGACCGGTGGTGTGGTGATCAGCGAAGAAAAGGGTCTGAAACTGGAACAGGCTACTATCGAAATGTTAGGTACTGCTGACAAAGTGACTGTTTCTAAAGACAACACTACAATTGTAAACGGTGCCGGTGCTAAAGAAAACATCAAAGAACGTTGCGACCAGATCAAGGCTCAGATTGCTGCTACTAAATCAGATTATGACCGTGAGAAATTGCAGGAACGTCTGGCTAAGCTGTCAGGTGGTGTAGCTGTTCTTTACGTAGGTGCTGCTTCTGAGGTAGAGATGAAAGAGAAAAAAGACCGTGTGGACGATGCTCTTCGCGCTACTCGTGCTGCTATTGAAGAAGGTATCGTACCGGGTGGTGGCGTAACTTACATCCGTGCAATCGATGCTTTGGAAGGTATGAAAGGTGACAATGCCGACGAAACAACCGGTATCGAAATCATTAAACGTGCTATCGAAGAACCGTTGCGTCAGATTGTAGCCAATGCCGGTAAAGAAGGTGCTGTAGTAGTTCAGAAAGTTCGTGAAGGTAAAGGTGACTATGGCTATAATGCCCGTTTGGATGTTTACGAAAATCTTCATGCAGCCGGTGTGGTAGATCCTGCTAAAGTGACTCGTGTGGCTTTGGAAAATGCAGCTTCTATTGCTGGTATGTTCCTGACTACCGAATGTGTGATTGTAGAAAAGAAAGAAGATAAACCCGAAATGCCGATGGGCGCTCCCGGAATGGGAGGAATGGGTGGAATGATGTAATTTATTCCCAGGATTGAAAAAAGGAAGCTGCTTTCGGAAACGGAAGCAGCTTTTTTTGTTGACCTTTGCGGATATTTTGCAGAACGTTTGGACGTGGTTGTAGGATTGTGTATATTCGTAGATATAAACCAAAGCTAATTAAAATGGAGACACATAGTATTTCTCTATGGATTATTGCTTTTGTGGTGGCTTTCGTTTCCCCGGTTCAGGAATAATTGATGTGGATTATAATATAAAATGTGTATGCGTATAGTTTTATTCCTATGTATCCTTTTTTTAGAAATATCAGTCAGCAGGGCTCAGATCAGGGGGATTGTTGTAGATGGAAAAAAAGGACAGCCTTTGTCCGGTGTGAATATCTATATGCAGAAAGATTCCATAGGAATTGGAGTGACGGACATTAAAGGAGAATTTCGATTTGCACATAATAAGATGGGGCTCAGCGATACCATTGTTTTCTCGTATGTCGGCTACTCGTCTTTTAAATGTACATTATCCGAGTTACGGCATCTTGAGTATAAAGTGTCCATGTATGAACTTCCCCAATTATTGCATGAAGTGGTAGTTAGTGGAGAGCGTCCACCCTTCTTTCTGGAATGGACTTCGTTGGCTTCTTTACCTAAACCTTTATATTCTTTTGGTGGTTTTCTGCACGATGGCAAAATTTATGTGGTTGCGGGGGATGAGACTCTTGTCCGAATGGTTTCCAATAAATACAGGCAAGGTACTGAAGCTTGGGAATATCGTTCCAATAATATGTATGTATATGACATTGCATCGGATGTGTGGAAAAAATGTGCGAAAGGTTTTGTGCCTCGTGCGGGACATGCGGCTCAATTTTATAAGAATAAAATATTTGTTTTGGGTGGAAAAAGATTATCCACCAATCGACAGTTGGAATATACAGATGCTACGATGGAGGTTTATGATCTGAATAAAGATACTTTGTATGTTGATCCTGTGAATCCTCATCAGGCAGTTGACTTCGCTTCATTCATTTATGATGAATGCCTCTATGTGATGGGCGGGGCGGTAAAGGAGAAGATGTTTTCTAATCAGATACATATGCTTGACCTGAAAAGGGGTGTTTGGTATGAACAGGAAAACACAATTCCTGCCGAATGGTGTGGTAGGATGAATGGCATTCTGGTGGGAGATAAAGTTTACTTTTTTGGTGGTTACCGTACAGCACCGATGTGGTTTACAGTTAGTTATGACCTACGGACAGGAAAATGGCAACGGTTATGTGATCTGAAAGACGGAGTTTCTTATCCCGGCTTGGCTTCTGATGGCGATTGTATCTATATTTTTGAGAACCGTAATTTACAAGTTTACGATATAAAAACAAATACCATGCGTATTTACGAACTGGCTGCTTTGGATTTAGAGAGCGCAGGACTTTTTTATTGGAAAAATACGCTTTACATAGTAGGCGGATGTACTCGCCGAGGAATATATGTAGCTCCTCATAAAGGTGTTATCGCTGTGGATGTGAGTCAGATAAATCCGCAATGAGGCGGGTACATTGCATCGTTTTCGTTTACCTTTATCCGGTTTGTAAGTTTAGAGATCATCACGGTAAATTGTGTTAAATTGTGCCTGTGTATCAATAATAAAACAAAATAGGAGGGCGGGAACCAAGGGTACTTTTACTCTAACATATTTTACTAATTTATATTTGCATTTTAAACCTATAAAAGAACAGACAAAATGAAAATTGTGGCGTTTAACGGAAGTCCCCGTAAAGGTGGCAATACAGAGATGCTAATTAATGAAGTGTTTAAACCTATACAGGAAGCCGGTATAGAAACCGAATTGGTACAGTTGGGTGGGAAGTTGCTGCGTGGCTGTGCTTCATGTTATACTTGTTTCAAGACAAAGGACGGACAATGTGTCATCAAGACCGACCCAATGAATGAGTTTATCCGAAAAGCTCAGGAGGCAGACGGAATAATTCTGGCATCACCTACTTACTATGGTAGTGTGAGCGCGGAGATGAAAGCTTTTATGGACCGATTGGGGTTGACCACTATCGGACAAGGGCGTACACTGACACGTAAAGTTGGAGCTGCCGTGATTAGTGTCCGCAGAGGTGGTGCCGTAACGGTTTATGATGAACTTAACCGTTTCATGCTCGGAAGCGGAATGATTGTTCCCGGATCTACTTACTGGAACTTCGGTATTGGTGAAATGCCGGGAGAAGTTTATGATGATGCAGAAGGGTTGAGAAATATGAAAGACCTGGGAGTACAATTGGCGTGGTTGCTAAAGGCTGTACATGATAAATGATGAATGCTGAATGGTGTACGATGAACGCAAGGTGTGGATCATAATTATCCATTATTTACCGTTCATCGTTTACCATTCATCATTCAACCAACCCTGTTCATCATTAAAATACCTCTCTGATATGTTTAAAGTTCGAATTGATCGTATCGATAACTTCCTGTGAGCGTCCGTTGATCAGTAGTTTATACATGGATTGGGCGAAGCCTACCATTTGGCCTAATTCTATTTTCGGAGGCATGGCCAAAGCATTCGGGTCGGTCATGATATTTACCAATACGGGACCTTCCAGTTCGAATGCATTACATAATGTATTTAATACCTCTTCCGGATCGGAAACATTGAAGCCTGTCATACCCATTGCTTCGGCTACTTGTGCGAAGTTAGGATTCAGCATATTCGTCTGCCAATCCGGCAGTCCGTCTACTTCCATTTCCAGTTTTACCATTCCCAAGGACCGATTGTTGAACACAATCACTTTTATAGGAAGTTTATATTGTACCACAGTCTCCAGATCTCCCAATGTCATGGATAATCCTCCATCACCACAAAGGGCGATTACCTGTCTGTCCGGGCAAGCCAACGCTGCTCCTATAGCTTGGGGCAGGGCATTTGCCATCGAACCATGATTGAAAGAGCCCAGCATGTGCCGCTTTCCGGTCGCTTGCAGATAGCGGGCTCCCCATACACACGTCATACCTGTATCTACCGTATAGATGGCGTCATCGGATGAAATCTTATTGATTTCGGACATCACGTATTCCGGATGAATCTGATCCATTTTGCCTTTATCTTCCGTATAGGCAGCCAGATCTTTCTTTACTCCTTCGTAGCGTTTCAGCTGTTTACGTAAAAAAGAGTCATCCTTTTTCTGTTGTAGCATGGGCAATAAGGCACGAAGAGTAGAGCGTATATCTCCACAAAGCCCCAGATCCACTTTGGCACGTCGTCCCAGTCTTTCGGGTTTAATATCCACCTGGACGATTTTTATATCATCGGGTAAAAAGGCGGAATAGGGGAAATCGGTTCCGAGCATGACAAGCACTTCTGCTTCGTGCATGCTGTAATAGCCGGAAGGCATACCCAGTAGTCCGGTCATACCTACTTCATAGGGATTGTCATATTGTACTTCCATTTTTCCTTTAAAAGTATACGCGACAGGAGCATTTAGAATCTCGGACATCCGGATGATTTCCTCATGTGCTCCTTTACAGCCTATACCACAAAACAAGGTGATGCGTCCGTAGTGATTCAGCATGCCGGCCATCCGGATCAGGTCTTCTTCGACCGGACATACGGACGAAGCTAACGGATAAATCTGTTCAGAGGACTCTACTTGGGCTGCCGGTTTCTTTGCCAAGTCACCGGGAAGCCCGATTACGGCTACTCCTTTTCGGGTAGTGGCTGTTTGCAAGGCCGATTGCAGCATGCGGGGAAACTGTTGGGGAGTAGTAGCTACTTCGTTATAGAAACTACAGTCATTGAATAGCTTGATCGTATTGGTTTCCTGAAAATATTCAGTTCCGAATTCTCCGGTTGGAATAGTTGAGGCAATGGCTATCACAGGAGCTCCCGAACGGTGAGCATCGTAAAGCCCATTGATTAAATGGACATGTCCCGGTCCACTGCTTCCTGCACAACATCCCGGCAGTCCGGTCAGTTGTGCTTCCGCACCTGCGGCATACGCACCGGTCTCTTCATGACGTACATGTATCCACTTCATTGCTTCGTTTTGCCTGACGGCTTCATTCACTTCGTTCAGACTGTCGCCTGTTACTGCATAAATTCTTCTGACGCCTGCCTCAATCAGA
The DNA here is from genome assembly GCF_019633765.1 of Bacteroides sp. 11BF. Taxonomy (NCBI): domain Bacteria; kingdom Pseudomonadati; phylum Bacteroidota; class Bacteroidia; order Bacteroidales; family Bacteroidaceae; genus Bacteroides; species Bacteroides sp. 11BF. The sequence goes on along the minus strand of NZ_JAFKPJ010000019.1, from coordinate 31,340 downwards.
GTGTCGACAAGCTGTTCTGCTACCTTCTTTCCCATATCTATCATTCAGTTTAGGTTATTCAATGATGCAATAACAGGTGATTATATCAAAAAGTTGTATATTTAACGTATGCTAATAACCTTGGTATATTGGTATATAAGATAGATTTTATGTTAAAAATATCGTATGTAGTATGTTTTTAGTGTTTTTGTAGTAACAATGCTTACATAATTTTGTTAACTTACACCGCGTAAATAGTAACTTTATGTGTTTTAACCTTTAAACTTTTGTATCAAATGGATAAGAATGAAATCGGCTTGAATGCCGGAAAAGTTTGGCAATTGTTGAGCAACAATGACAAATGGAGTTATGGCAACCTGAAAAGGAAATCCGGGTTGAAGGATAAGGAATTGGGGGCAGCTCTGGGCTGGTTAGCCAGAGAAGATAAGATTGAGTTTGAACAAGAAGAGGAGGAACTTTATGTTTACCTCTGTGTAAATGTTTATATTGGGTAGATGATGCTGCTTATTGTGAAAAAAATCCCCGGAACAGTCCATTGGTATTGTATTCCGGGGATTATTTTTTATTCCTCTTTCTTTTTATTGCAGAAATTCCGTTCTATCAAAAAAGAAGTCACTAATCCAGCTCCTCCGAAGAGAAGTGTGCATGATCCGTAGATAACTCCTATCATTTCGCGGGTATATCCCCTGTCGAATCTACCAAAGTCATATGGAGAGATGCTTACATAACTGATAATGAAACCGGTTAATAGCCCCAGTCCTACTCCCAATAGCAGGCAGCCACCTTTCAAGGTTCCGAATGACAATTGAGAACGGTTATAGTCAGGCAAACAAATCTTCCCATTCAGTTCGAGATTGCCTTCTGACATTTTCTCTCCTAACTTTTCAATAAGAGTGATGCGTTCGCGTCTGCACGCAAAAAGTTCAAACAATTTGTAAATACCTAAGGTAATGATGCCCACAACTAAGGGGACTGTAATGAAATCCATCATGATCGTATGTTTTTAAGTGAATAATTCCGTTCTTTGCACTGTTTGACGCAATAGACTACGGAAAGGTTACAAAGAAAAAAAATATTTTTTTGCCTGTAACCTTTCTGATTCGTTTGCGTCTAACCGAATATCATGGTACAGAACGAAGAAACACAATACATAGCACGGATACTGAACGGGGACACAGAAGCTTTTTCTGTATTTCTCGACCGTTACAGCCGTCCGCTTTATGTGCTGATTGTGCAGATTGTCGGTTGTCCCGAAGATGCGGAAGAGTTGGTACAGGATGTTTTTCTGAAGGTCTTCCGCTGTCTTGACAGTTATAAGGGAGAGTGCCGCTTCTCTACCTGGCTTTATCGGATTGCTTATAATGCGGCTGTATCCGCTACCCGTAAAAAGAAACAGGAATTTCTTTATATTGAGGAAGGTACCATAAATAATGTACCCGATGAAAAGGCCGACGAAATACTTTGTCCTACCGATGACGAAGAACGGACTGCGAAACTGATTCAAGCCATCGACTTGCTGAATGTTGAGGAAAAAGCCTTGATTACACTTTTCTATTTTGAAGAGAAGTCGATAGAGGAGATAGGAGAGGTGCTGAAACTTTCATCGGGAAATGTCAAGGTGAAGTTGCACCGTACCCGCAAAAAGATTTATTTATTAATGAACGGAGATGAGTAATTATGGAAGCAAATAAGAAATGTACGGAAAATGCATTGAAGCAGGCTCTTCGGAAAAGGCAACCTGGTAATCTGCCGTCCAATTTTAATTACCGGATGATGGAACTGGTTCGACTGGAGGCCGAAAAACAGCGGAAACGGAAAGAACGGACTATGCTTTGCGGCATGATTCTGGGTATATTGCTATTGATAGGGATGGCGGTCTATACACTCGTTTTCAAATTAGAATTCAACTTAAAGGAGTGTTTGTCCGGAGTCGATTGGTCCGATACCGCTTCTCCGATGATGGTTTTCTATAGCTATATTGCAACTTTGGTTCTGCTCCTGCTCGGATTGGATTATTGGCTGCGTAAGAAGAAGTTTCATTCCTGAGTGAGTTTGATTTCACTACAGATTACACAGATTTCCATAGATTAATAATTTATTTCGTTGATATTTAAAATTATTCGTTGATATTTAGACTAAAGATTCGGTGAAAATTCGTGTAATCTGTGGTGGAACCGATTCATTCCTATTTTGGATTGTCCATTCATCAGCTGAGGATATAATATCAGAAAACCTCTGTGCCCTCCGTGTAGTCTGTGGGGAAATCCTTTTTTTTTTTGCGAATAATTTTCTTCCTTTGCAGAAAAATTTATCTTTATAGACTATGAGAAGTTTTGCCTCTGATAATAATTCGGGTGTACACCCTGCCATCATGGAAGCTCTGACACGGGCTAATCAAGATCATGCGCTGGGCTATGGTGACGATTCGTGGACAAAAGAAGCTGTCCGAAAAATTAAAGAAATATTTGTTGCCGACTGCGAGCCGTTGTTTGTTTTCAATGGGACAGGTAGTAATGTCATCGCTTTGCAGCTGTTGACTCGTCCTTATAATTCTATTATTTGTGCCGAAACTGCACATGTTTATGTAGACGAATGTGGTTCTCCGGTGAAGATGACCGGTTGCCAGATCCGTCCCGTAGCCACTCCCGACGGAAAGTTGACACCGGCACTGATCGTTCCTTATCTGCATGGCTTTGGTGACCAGCACCATTCGCAGCCGGGTGCTGTTTATCTTTCGGAGTGTACGGAGTTGGGTACTATTTATACGCCGGAAGAGTTGAGAGCAATCACCGCACTTGCCCACCAACACGGGATGCGGGTACATATGGATGGTGCACGTATAGCCAATGCCTGTGCTGCCCTCGGCCTTTCACTGAAAGCATTGACTGTAGATTGCGGTATCGATGTGCTCAGTTTTGGCGGAACCAAAAACGGATTGATGATGGGAGAGTGTGTGATCGTATTTGATGATTCGTTGAAAGCGGAAGCTCGATTCGTACGCAAGCAATCGGCTCAACTGGCATCGAAGATGCGTTATCTTTCCTGCCAGTTCACGGCTTATCTGACAGAGGAACTGTGGTTGAAGAACGCAACGCATGCCAATGCGATGGCCAAACGCCTCTATGATGCTTTGAAGCAGATTCCCGGTGTGCGTTTCACCCAAAAGGTGGAAAGTAACCAACTGTTCCTGACCATGCCTCGTGCCGAAATAGACCGTATGCTGCAATCTTACTTTTTTTATTTTTGGAATGAAGAGGCAGATGAAATTCGTTTGGTTACTTCGTTTGACACAACGGAGGAGGACATCGATACGTTTATCCGGATATTGAAAAAATAGGATTGTATCCAATAGCGCCAGATGATCACCACGGAGTAACACAGAATCCCAAAGAATTTAATTTCTATCATTTTCCCTCTGTGAGACTCTGTGCTACTCCGTGATGAAATCTTCTTATTCTTTTCTTATTTTAGATTCTTTCAGGAATTGTTCGATGTTGTACATCGGAAAATCCCCGTTCAGCAGTTTTCCGTCCCGGTCCAGTAATACGTAACGGGGGATACCGTTAAAGTGGAATAGCTCCCTCAAATAGTTATAGTCGCTTTGCGGAAGGCGGAATATGACTTCTTCTTTCAGATTCTTCTCTACATAATCGTTGTAAGCTTTTTCAGGTGATTCACTGTCACTGGTGATGAAGATGAACTTGATATCCGGACTGTTCCGGTACTCTTTTCGCAAATCTGCATGATGCTCGATGCTGGCACGGCAAGGCCCGCAAGTAGTTGCCCAAAAGTCAATGACCACCAATTTTCCATGATAAGGTGCTACGATTTTGCGGATGATATCCGTTCCTTTCCCTGCCGGAAGTTCTTGTGGCTGGTTCCCTTGTGGCGGATAAATCTGACGGTACATACGTTCGGACTCTGCCACAAGGAATGGCTCGTGCAAATAGCTTTTCAGGATATTGAGTAGTGTGAAAGCTTTTTTCCCATCCTTGAGAGTTCCGGCCAGGAAGGGGTAAGAACGGGTGAGAATGAGTTCTCCGGCCATTGGGAATGGGATTCCTGTCGTGTCCTCCAATATCTCCTTTTTCTTTTGCCAGCTTTCCGCATATTTTTTCACCTGGTCGTCTGTGCCGATCTTGATTTGCCAACTTGCCCGGTTTAGAGGGTTCATATACTCAAGTCGGTTGATGAAGGTTGAAAAAGAACTGCAACCGATGGCACGGACGTCATCGAGCGGCATTTCTTTCAGGAAATCATAATAGTCCGGAGTTTCTTTTATTTTTAATATCGCGTTGGTAGTATCCTTGCGGGCATTCATGTCTCTTTGCAGGATAAAATCGAGAAGCCAGCTGCCGTACATCATTTTCACATCATTCTTCAGCATTTGCATTCCTTCGGGTTGCAGCGTTTTTGATTGTTCCAACGAGTCGAGCCGATGCATCCACAGGTCGTACATCGGCTTTTGCTGTGCTTTAAATTCATCGGGAGTCAGCGTGCCGCATGCTTTCAACAGGATGTTGAAGTCTCTTGGGAAGAGCGGTTCACAAGGCATCAATTCTTGGTTGAAAGTGCTTGAAGCCCCCATATATTGAGTTTCTGTCAGCATGGGTTTCAACCTTCTTTGCCGGTTGTAGTCCAGCAGGTCTTCCCAACTGAGGTAAAGGATCAGTGTTTCGCCCGGTTTGACATAAAACCCTATCCAACAGCTGCCCAGACTAAGGTGATGTATCCCAGGATAATTGACAATGAAGTCCGACTCAAAACGTCCGTCCGGATGGATGGTCACCAGGGCGGGACTACTCTCGCGGGTGATATGGTTGTCTGTATAGATCAGGGCGGTGGTAAATCCTAACTGCGGGCTGTATCCATCCAGAAAACCACGTATGTGAGCCGTATCTTTCCGGAAAAAATCAGTCCGGGGAGTAGTGGAAGCAGTTGTTACCGATGCGTAATTTCGCTGGGGCAGTCCGGCGCGGATATACTTTTTCTCTTTTTCACCGTTTTTGCCGATGCGTATGTTGCCGTCTTTTTCTTGTGTTATTTCAAGTTGGCACTGTCCGTCAGTTTTATTCCTTAAATTCAGTTTGAGCTTTTTCCCCTGTTTCCGGCAAAGTTCATATTTCCAGAACCGGTTATCCATGATGGCAAGTGAATCGTAAATTCCGATGTCCCATCCGTTTCCTGCATCTGTCTGCTGCCAGTTTCCACGGATTTCGCGAAGGAAGGCCTGCTCTTTGGTCTCCTGCGGTTTCACCAGCAGAATGCCATAGGTGTTGGTTTCCGATTTAAGATCGTCCTCCATCCAATCTATCCGGGTTGTGCCTTCGGGCAGGGGAGGATAGGTGATGACACAGTCGTTTTCTATTATTCCTGAAGCGGGAGTCGTTACGCGTTCGCCAAATTTGCGCCCTTCTATGCGGAGAGGATAAAGTTGCTTTCTGCTTTCGGGGGCATAAATATAAGTCAGGCTGTCGATGCTGGTCCACCATTGGGGTCGGAATACCGTCCGTATCGTGAGCCGGGTTTCTGTCGGAGATAGTTCTATCTTCGAGATGGTGTGTGCACTTCCCTGGCGTGTTTCGAAAGAAGGGTTTTCAATTACGGTTTGTGCTGCGGCATACGTACTTCCCAGAAGTAGCAGTAGCGGGAGTATCTTGTTTTTCATATCCGTATGATTAAAGTTGTGACGGTAAAGATAAATATTTCATGGGAGAAGTCTTACTGTATAGCATTTTATTTTTGTCCGGGAGGCAAATTCCGTCTCTTTTAGGAGATATGGCATACCAGTTGTGTAACTCGGCAAACAGATGTCTCGGAGAAACGGAGCCGGCCTTGGAGGGAGGGCATAATAAAGGTCCGGACCTTCGCAGGCACGGACCTTCGCTTATTCAAACCACGCTCCTTGGGGGTGGAGGGGTTTGTTTACTGAAAACAATCCGGTCGATTGTCTACCTTAAATACCTATTATGATAACCTTCTTAACTAACCTTTATCTTATAACTGAATTATATGCCAACGGCTTCTCGCAGTGGGACAAACTTATATCCTTTATTCTTCAGGACTTTAATCAACCGTTCAAAGTGACCTTTATAGAATTTATCCGTGCGGCGGGCGTCCGTCCCGAAATGGATCAGCATCAGGTGACCATTCAATCCTTCGGCAGCTTCTACCGAAAGTATTTTATCGTAGATTGCCTGGCTACTCCGGTAGTTCTTCATGTCCGGTGTGGTATAGTCGGCATTGCTGGCTGTGCCGGCGGTGAAGTTAACCACCTGGATGCCCATATTCTTTGCCCACGCTGCAATCTGCCGGTTGTAATATTCGTAAGGCGGTATGTAGAGCGGAGCGTCTTTAAATTCAATGCCGGCCTTTCGCATCACTTCGTAGCTTTTCAACAGATCTTTTTCAAACTCTTCGCGCGTCACCAGCAGCGAATCGCGGTTTTCCCACGGGCTGTACAGCAAATGTCCGTAACTGTGACTGCCGACGTAGTGCCCCTCTTTCAGCAGGCGTTGCACTACGTCCGGATAGAGTTCGTAAAATTCTCCGGTAAAGAAGAATGCTCCTTTGATACCTTGCTTTTTCAGAGTACTGATGATGGCGTCCGCTCCGTCCGCTCTATCGGCGGCGGTGAATACGAGCGTGATCTGTTTTTGGGACGGGTCGGTACGTACAATGCCGCCATTGCTGTAGATGTTCTTATCTGCTGCTGCGTTTGCCTGCTTCATTCCGTCTTTCTGTAAAGAAGATAAGTAGTAGGTCAGGCAAGCGGTTCCGTCCATGGTCGGTTCGTTGGTCGAATAATCGTGAAGGGCGTCGTGATAGACCATTAAGTCCGGTTGGAAACGTTCGTAATCCTGTCCGGGCATTCCCGGAATGCCCTCCATGTTTACTCCCCGGAGACTTTCGAAAATAGTGCGGTATACCGGGCCGTCCACCAGTCCGCCGGTAGTGTTGCCTACTCCTGCATTCAGCAATGAAGAGTGAGGCTGTATCGGATAATCTCCGGATAAAGGTAGCTCTACGATCATGCTGGTTCCCCACGGGTTGCACCCCAGGAGCCAGTCGCGCAGAGCGGCTTCCATCTCCTCATAAGTCGTGTCGCCTGTCAGCTCACGGTAAAGCCGGCATTGCGTAAGCATGGCGGTGGTCAGGTTGTTCGAACACCAGATATAAGGTATGCCGTGCAGGAAAGGATTACCGACGGCTTTTTCGTATGTTCGCTGTATTCCGGTTCGCAGGTTCCGGATAAATTCGTCGCGCAGGCGCTCGTTGCCCGAAGCTTTGGCTACCCAGTAGTGTCCCATGTTCATAAACGGATACCATTGGTAGTGGCGGGCACTGTCGGCACCCATCCACGGTGTCACCGGTTCACGCCTTCCGTATTCTACTGCCTGCTCCAGATATTTGGGGTCGCCGGTAGCTTTGAACAGTTCCATGGCTCCGAGTTCCATATCGTCCACCCAATTGTCTTCTTCATAAATATAAGGTGACTTTACCGAGGCTGTCTGACAGGGGCCGGGTTTTTTTATACCCTCCTGATAGGCATTGTCTGCTTTAGAGGCTATTTCTTGGGCGAAGTCCGGATAGAAATCTTTCAGTACCTTTGCCCCCAGTGCAAAGCAAGAGGCGAATTTGCCTGCGGTACTGGCCACTCCGGTGGTTGCATTTCTGAATTTGCCGCGGACCTGAGGCTCACCACTGCAAAAGTAAACCGGGCGCCCTTGTCCTCGTCCGTAGCCGTAGTCCACCGAATCTTTGCCGGGCAGGCGCATCCCTGCATGGTCCCGGTCATCGGCAATCTGGTTGTAAAGTTCTCCTTGGGCAGGGTTCATCCGGTTCAACCAGTCGAGCCCCCATTTTATTTCGTCCACAATGTCCGGGATACCGTTAGCTCCGGGGTGCCCGGCAGCGTCGTAAGCATCGCCGAATGCTTCTGGGTTTTGCAGATAGGCAAACATCATCTGGTAAATGGCATTGGCCGAGGTTGTGGTATATTGCAGATAGTCGGTCGCGTCATGCCATCCTCCCCGGACATCGATGTGCTGTCCGGTCTTTGTAGGATGATACACGATAAAGCCGTCATGTACATGGCAACTGTCTTTCAGGAAGGGGTTGTAACCGCATCGCTGCTGGCGCATGTAATTCAGCAGGAAGTCGGCCGTTCCGTTGTATACCCGGTGGTTGATGGGGAAGTGGGGCGATACTGCTTTTCCGGCTTTCAGATAGTAGGTTCCGGGTGTATCAAAGGTACTGAAGTCCAGCCGGTAGATTGATTTCATTTGTCCGATCGGGCCTGTCTTCCGGGGAAATGTGAAAGTGCGTACCGTTTTTCCGGTGAATACATCGACCAGTGAATAGTTGTTCACTTCAACCGGTACTTCACTCATAAATACGGCTACCTTTTTAGATTGGGGGAGGTAGCCCAGTTGGTTGATCCGTATCCATTCACCTGCCTGAGCGTGCAGGGTGGAAAGCAAGAAAACAATGGCCAAAAGCCAGTAATTCCGTTTCATAATGGAAGCATTGTTTAAGGTTGGGGAATGTGTTAAGTTGTATAATGCAAATAAAGCGGATTTAATTTAATTAAAGAATAATAGGGTAGCTTTATTAGCTGATATTATGTGTCGTTTACAAGTTTTTAGAATTTGATGTTGCTTTATATGGCATATTCTGAACTTTTTTCGTTTATTAAGTGTTAAATGGAGGCAATAAATGATAAAAGAGAATGTAATATGATTGTAACAAGGAATGATAAAACTACTTTTGTAGATTGAGTTTTCTTAAGAGGGAACAATATATGAAACCTAAACACAAAAACTGGCTATTACTTGGATGCTTTTCCGCACTGTGGACTGTATCTTTGGCACAGGGGGAGAACTGCAACGATAGTCTCTCACCGATTACGTATATTCCTGTTGCGGAGGATTCCGCCTCTACTGTTGTCGCTGCCGACTCTGCTGCGGTGAAGCGTAGTTTTTTAAAGAAATTCCTTGATTACTTCAATGATGCCAATAAGGAGAAGAAGAACAAGAAGTTTGATTTCAGTGTAATCGGCGGTCCGCATTATTCCAGTGATACCAAGCTTGGGCTGGGACTGGTGGCTGCCGGATTATACCGTACCGACCGTGCCGATACACTTCTGCCGCTTTCCACCGTATCATTGTATGGCGATGTGTCCACTGTCGGATTCTATCTGCTGGGCGTTCGGGGCAATCATATCTTTCCGAAAGATAAATACAGGCTGAATTATAACCTTTATTTTTATTCTTTTCCCAGTTTGTATTGGGGAATAGGATACCGGAATGCGGTGAATGACGAAAATGAAAGCAGTTACAAGCGCTTTCAGGCACAGGTGAAAGTCGACTTTATGTTCCGTTTGGCAAAAAACTTCTATCTGGGACCTATGGCAAGTTTCGATTATATCGATGGACGCAACTTTGAGAAGCCCGAACTTTGGCGAGGGATGGACGCCTGTACGACCAACGTCAGTGCAGGGCTTTCCCTTGTGTACGATTCGCGGGACTTCCTCACGAATGCCTATAAGGGGTATTATTTGCGCATAGACCAGCGTTTCAGTCCTGCGTTTCTGGGGAATGACTACGCGTTCAGCAGTACGGAGCTGACCACAAGCTACTATCGTAAGGTGTGGAAAGGCGGAATACTTGCCGGACAATTTCATACGCTGCTGACTTACGGCAATCCGCCTTGGGGATTGATGGCAACATTGGGAAGTTCGTATTCCATGCGCGGATATTACGATGGCAGATTCCGTGACAAGAATGTGGTGGATATGCAGGTTGAACTCCGGCAGCATGTATGGAAACGTAACGGAGTAGCTGTCTGGGTGGGAGCCGGAAATGTTTTTCCCGACTTTTCTTCGTTCGAGGTGAAACATATACTTCCCAATTATGGATTCGGCTACCGGTGGGAGTTCAAGAAGAGAGTGAATGTACGATTGGATTTAGGGTTTGGAAAAGGCCAGACCGGATTTATATTTAATATCAATGAAGCTTTTTAATAAGATAAAGAAATGGTTCGATAATCAGGAGAACTTGTTCTACCTGTTTTTGTTTGTGTTGATTGTGCCCAACATAGTACTGTGTTTCACGGAACCTTTACCGCTTGTGGCCAAGGTTGCCAACGTTCTGTTACCTCTGGGTTGTTATTATCTGATTATGACCCTGTCCAGAAATTGCGGAAAGATGCTCTGGATATTGTTTCTTTTTGTATTCTTCGGGGCCTTTCAGATCGTGTTGCTCTATCTGTTCGGGCAGTCCATCATAGCGGTGGATATGTTCCTCAATCTGGCTACGACCAATTCTTCCGAAGCCATGGAGTTGCTCGATAATCTGCTGCCGGCCCTCGTTACGATCGTGATACTGTATATACCCGCCCTGATACTGGGTATGATTTCCATAGTTCGTAAACGCAGGCTCTCTGTCGACTTTATTCGTAGGCAACGGAAACGTGCGTGGGGAGTACTTGCCGTTGGCTTTCTTTCGTTGGGAGCTGCCTACTTGCTGGATAAGAAATATGAGATGACCACCGATTTATATCCGGTCAATGTGTGCTACAACGTGGTGCTTGCCGTAGAGCGCAACGCGCAGACCCTCGACTATGCAGAGACTTCGAAGGATTTTACTTTCCATGCTGTTGCCACCCATCCGGCGGAGGACCGCGAGATATACGTGCTGGTTGTGGGGGAGACATCCCGTGCTCTTAACTGGTCGTTGTATGGCTATGACCGCGAGACGAACCCCCAATTGTCGGAAATACCCAATCTTACGGCTTTCACGAATGTGCTGACCCAGTCGAACACAACCCATAAGAGCGTTCCGATGCTGATGTCCGCTGTTTCGGCAGAGAATTTCGACTCTATCTACCATCAGAAAGGTATTATTACGGCTTTCAGGGAGGCAGGTTTCAAAACGGCTTTTTTCTCCAATCAGCGTTACAATAATTCTTTTATAGACTTCTTCGGAAAAGAGGCCGATCATTGCGATTTCATCAAAGAAGATTCGCTGACCGCCGGTCAGAACCTTTCGGATGACAACCTGCTGGCATTGGTGAAAGAGGAACTTGCCAAAGGAAACCGCAAACAATTCATTGTGTTGCATACCTATGGTTCGCACTTTAACTACCGTGAGCGCTATCCTGTCGGGGCTGCGTTTTTCCGGCCCGACAGTCCGGCGGATGCCGAATTTAAGTATCGGGACAATCTGATTAATGCCTATGACAACTCCATCCGCTATACCGACGATTTCCTGGCAAGGCTGATCGGCTTGTTGCAGCAACAGGATGCCGGTGCGGCCATGCTCTATACTTCGGACCATGGAGAAGATATTTTTGACGACGACCGTCACCTTTTCCTACATGCGTCGCCTGTGCCTTCGTATTATCAGTTGCACGTGCCGTTTATTGTCTGGACTTCGGATACATACCGGGAGAAATATCCGGAGCATATCGCTGCTTTACAGCAAAACCGTCAAAAGTCTGTCGCTTCGAACCGGGTTGTGTTCCATTCGCTACTTGATCTGGCCGGGGTGACTACTGCCTATGTGAACGACTCGCTATCCGTGGCAAGCCCGTCCTATACGGAGTTCCCCCGCTTTTACCTGAATGACCACAACGAGCCGCGGGCTTACGACGATATCGGATTGCGTAAGGAGGACTTTGAGATGTTCAGGAAGATGAATATTCGCTGAAAACGCATTTAAACTATAGACTCGGGGATATAAGTGTAGTATCTCGAAACTTTGTTTCCTACGGGTGCTTTTGTTTCATATTGTGGTGAAAGTCGGAGAATAATTTCTATATTTACCGTCAATTCATCACAATATGCAATTATGGCAACCAAACTACTATTGGTAATGGGGGTAACCGATAATCTATGGCTTTATGTGTTATCCGTATTTTTGTTTCTGACCGTTTGTTTCCTGCTCTTTCAGAACTTCCGGCTTCGTAAATCGGCTTTGGCAGACGATGACTATCGTTGTTTCCTGTTCGAGATATTAGATAATCTTCCGTTTCCTATTATGGTGAAGGATATTCAGGAACAATTCAAGTACACGTACTGGAATAAGGAGGCGGAGTTGCAGTCGGGCATCAGCCGCAAAGATGCCGTCGGCTTTTCCGATGCGGGTATTTTTGGTGAAGAACGGGGTAAACAGTACCGTAAAATAGATGAAGATCTCGTTAAAGCCGGAAAACCCTATAAGGCGGAAGAGAGGTATGTGACTGTCGACGGAAAGGTGCACGATACCCTTGTGGTGAAATCAATCATATCTTCGGGCAAACTGGGCAAATGGCTACTGGTGGCCCGTTGGGAGATCAGTCAGCTTAAAACGTACGAAAGAGAGCTTCTGGCTGCCAAAGAGCAACTGGAGGGAGCCGTCCGTAAGCAGAAGCTGGCTTTGAGAAGCATCGATTTCGGTCTGATTTATATAGACCGGAATTATAAGGTGCAATGGGAAGAGACCAGCAATATAAAGAACCTGGTTGCCGGACGCCATTATACTCCCGGCACTACTTGCTACCGGACTACAGGGCAAGGAGATAGACCATGCAAGAAATGTGCCTTTCAGGAGGCCATCAATACAGGCAAAATCGTGAGACATATTGCTCATGTGGATCATGTAGACTTTGAAATTACCGCTACCCCTGTTTATAGTGATACGGGAAGTGAAATTATCGGTGGATTGCTGCGCTTTGAAGATATCACGGGGAAACTGAAGGTAGACCGTATGCTTCAGGAGGCCAAGGAGAAAGCAGAGGAGTCCAATCGGTTGAAGTCGGCCTTCCTTGCCAATATGAGCCATGAGATACGTACGCCGCTTAATGCCATCATCGGTTTCTCCGACCTGATCTGCCAGACAGATGATGCCGAAGAAAAAGAGGAGTACATCCGGATTGTCACTTCGAATAACGAACTTTTGTTGCAGCTTATCGACGACATTCTCGACCTGTCGAAGATAGAAGCCGGAACGATGGATTTTTCCTATGACCTGACGGATATCAACGAACTGATGGAGGACATCTGCCTGCAAATGCAGCAGAAGAACCAACACCCGGGGGTACAGATTCTGTTTACAGAAAAGGAGCCCTGCTGTGTGATCAATACGGATCGTTTGCGTTTGTCGCAGGTCATCATCAATCTGATGAATAACGCTATGAAGTTTACCGCCGAAGGTTCCATTACGTTGGGATACCGGCTGAACGGACAGAAGAATGAACTTTATTTCTTCGTGAAAGATACAGGCATCGGCATTCCCGCCGATAAAGCAGAAAAAGTCTTTGAACGTTTTGTCAAACTGAACTCCTTCGTTAAGGGCACGGGGCTGGGACTCGCCATCTGCCGGGTGATCATAGAGCGCCTGGGAGGAACGATCGGGGTCGATACGGCAGTAGAAGAGGGTGCCTGCTTTTGGTTCCGTCTTCCTGTTCAAGAGGACATACCGCTCGATATTCCTATTAATTTGTGCTAAAAGTTGAACCTAAAACTCTGGTTGGCGTGTTGTTTGTATACACTTAATATAGAGGTTTAAATATATAAAAAACATGGCTTATATAGATTATTACAAGATTCTCGGAGTTGACAAGAATGCTTCTCAGGATGATGTCAAGAAGGCTTTCCGCAAATTAGCCCGTAAATATCATCCCGACCTGAATCCGAATGACCCAAGCGCCAAGGATAAGTTTCAGGAGATTAATGAAGCCAACGAAGTATTGAGCGATCCGGAGAAAAGGAAAAAGTACGATGAATACGGCGAACATTGGAAACATGCGGACGAATTCGAAGCACAGAAGAAGGCCCGCCAGCATGCCGGTGCGGGTGGAGGCGGCTTCTCCGGTTTTGGCGGAGACGGTGGTTCCTATTGGTACTCGTCCGATGGAGAAGGATTCTCGGGTGGTGATGCCGGAGGATTCTCAGATTTCTTCGAGTCTATGTTCGGGCATAGGGGCGGGGGCGGACGAGGTGGCTCAGGTTTCCGCGGACAAGATTTTAATGCGGAACTACACCTGTCTCTTCGCGATGCGGCACAGACCCATAAGCAGGTGTTGAATGTGAATGGAAAGCAGGTTCGTATCACAATACCGGCCGGTGTAGCCGACGGACAGGTGATTAAACTGAAAGGATACGGTGGTGAAGGTATTAACGGTGGTCCGGCAGGCGATCTGTATATCACTTTCCGGATAGCCGAAGATCCTGTATTCAAGCGTCTCGGAGACGATCTGTACGTGGATGTGGAAGTCGATCTCTATACTGCCGTACTGGGTGGTGAAAAGGTGGTTGATACGCTGGAAGGTAAAGTGAAACTGAGGATAAAGCCCGAAACCCAGAATGGTACGAAAGTACGCCTGAAGGGTAAAGGTTTTCCCATATATAAGAAAGAAGGACAGTTTGGCGATTTGATTGTCACTTATTCTGTCAAGATACCTACGAGCCTGACAGATAGGCAGAAAGAACTGTTCAGAGAGTTACAACAGAGTATGAACTAATAATGAAAGAGCGCTATGCAGACCGAATTAATAATAGTCAGTGAATACTGTCACAAATGTCATATTGAGCCTTCATTTATCGACCTGTTAGAAGAGGGTGGCTTGATTGAGGTACGCACCGAGGGCGGCGAGCACTATCTGCTTGCGTCGCAACTTCCCGATGTGGAACGATACAGCCGTATGTATTATGACCTGTCCATCAATATGGAGGGTATCGATGCCATTCATCATTTGCTGGAAAGGATGGAACTGATGAGACGTGAAATCAGTACTCTCCGGAATCAGCTTATCGTCTTTAAGAGGGAAGGTGTTATGGAGGACTGGTAAAAGGTTTATTTCATGCGTTGGATAAAGAGGCTTTTCCGGTTTCTATCAGAGCCTCTGTATGATATAAACAGAGCCTTTATCAAGGGTGGACAGAGTGTCTGTTCCGCCCTGATAAAGGCTCTGTTTTTTTATGCTTGGCCGTACTTTTATTCAGCCAGAATCGTCAGTTCGGCACCCGAAGCGTAGTCTTGTCCGCGTTGTTCACTCAGAGCAGTGAAGCGGATGTAACGGGCTTTTACAGGTTTCTCGAACATTACTTTCTTCTCTTTCAGGTCTCTTGCGAAAGTACCTTTCAGGATTGGTTCACCCCATTCTTTGCCATCCTGGCTTACGTGGATGGTGTAATCTTTCACATTACCGTTGCTGCTGTCCTGACGTGGAAGGTAAGTGAAACCTTTAATTGTTTTCACTTCACCAGCATCCAGGTCTACCCAGTGCGGGTGTTTAGCCACGGTTACAGAGAACATGGTGTGCCAGATGGTATTCGGGTCACCGTCGGTCAGGTTCTTGGCTTCGCCTCCATCCGATTCTTCACTACTTGCATAGATCACTTCCGTCTGGATGCTTTCGATCTTGTCGAATGTCATGGTTGCTTTGATGAAAGGTGCATCTTTGAACCAGGCAGTCACTGTACCGCCATTGCGTAATGCGATCGGTTCGGTGTAAGTTTTGGGTTTACTCTTATCTACTGTGTAGAGGATAACCGCATCCTTTTTCTGTGATGATACAGATACTGCACCGGCACGGTTGCGGGTAATGGACAACGGCATCTCTCCGGCAGGGGCTACATTGGCTGTTGCAGTCAGGTCTTTACCCGCAGGGCGGATGATGAAACCTGTGTTGTGATGGCTGGCGAAGACACGGTCTTGTTCCAGCGGGCCACCTTGGCCGCAACTGTTGCCACCCAGACCGGTTACGGCTGCATCCAGATGAAGATAAGTATCACCGGCTTTCGGCAACTGATACGGATGTGAAGCCAGGATCAGGTCGAGTGCGGAGTAGGGCAGAGCCGAAGCCGACAAGCGGTCGGTAGCTACAAATACAGCACCGTTGCCTGTGTTGTTGGTCAATGCACACCAGCGCACATCTTCGTGGTTACCCATATCCTGTGGTTTGGGGAAGTTGACAAATTCTCCGGCAACTGTGTTCTTATGTTGCTCGATGAACTGTCCTACCTTGCGGTCGGCATAGTTGTCAATAGGTCCGCGTCCGTAGTAAGTGAAGTTATCATATTGCTGAGGCACGCGTATCATATATCCCAGACGAGGCAATACGAGGCTCGGCTGATTGGATGTGATACTTGCTTCCAGTTCGATGGAACCGTCTTTATAGACAGTCCATACCTGATTGGTGGTGAACTTGAAGTCATTGCTGCCGAACTTCTTGTCTGTCAGTTCTTCAATCTTGTTCTTGCCGGAACTCGTTCCACCCAAAATCTTAGCTGCGTTTGGAGCTTGGGATTTTACTGTGAATGACAATACGACTGTGCCATCTTCTTTGGTAGTCATATCGAAGCCGGTAGCTGAGTGCTTCAGGTTGTGCAGTCCGTTGTCGAACCACTGAGAGTAGAACCAGTTGTCATTGTTCGTGAACGCGCGGAGCGCATCCAGTTTCGGACCGTTACCGTCAGTAATTACTTTTTCGTTTCCGTATGTCAGGCTGTAGATAGTACCTGTTTTGATGTCGAATTGAGCTGTGTAGCCATTGCCTTTAATGGTAATGATATCGCTCGCTTTAATCCTAATTATTTCCGGTTTGTCGCTTCCGGATGCCACAGTGTTGATGGCAGGACGTGCAGTAGCTTCTTTAACGAGTATCTGTTCTTCTGCCTGCGCAAAGTTCTTGTTAGCCCAAGGCATGTTGTCTTTCAGCAGGAACTGAATCTTCACGAAATATTCCGAATCGGCTTTCAGTTTACTGAACTGATAAGGAACCGTGATCTGCGTACGGGTACGCGGAGCCACCTCACCCATAGACAATATGCCCGATTGTGCTTCCTTACCGTTTTCGTAAAGTGACCATTTAACTTCATAGTCCGAAAGGTTTTTGAAGTAATACTTGTTGAATACTTCGAACTGTCCTTTTTCTACATCGATTGGTTGTACGCCGATGTGTTGGTACACTTTCTTCACTTCATAATATTGTGGTTTCGGTTCCAGGTCACCGAATACGATACCGTTCATAACGAACTGTCCGTCATTCGGAGTATCACCGAAGTCACCACCGTAAGCCAGATAGCGCTCTCCGGTTTTCTTATCGTAATTGTACATCGATTGGTCTACCCAGTCCCAGATAGCTCCACCACAGAAGAAGTTAGTCGACTCGATAGCTTCCCAGTAGTCCACCAGGTTACCGCAGGCGTTACCCATAGAGTGAGCATATTCCGAAACATGGAACGGATATTTGATATCATAATTACCTTTCACGGCACCACGCATCCAGCCGATGGAAGGATACTGGTTGGAACCCATGTCGACGATGTCGTTGTTACGTTCGTACTGAACAGGGCGTGACAAGTCGAATGCTTTCAGTGCATCATAGGCTGCTACGAAGTTCTTTCCCGGTCCGGCTTCGTTACCCAATGACCAGATGACAATCGAAGGATTGTTTACGTTGGCATGAACCATTTCCATCACACGGGCTACGTGGGCGTTTTTCCATTCCACCGGATGAGACAGTGAAGCGGCTCCATAATAGTACTCGTGAGACTCGATGTTAGCTTCATCTTCCAGATAGAGTCCGTATTTGTTGCACAGATGGTACCAGTACGGATCGTCCGGATAGTGAGAGTTACGTACGTGATTGATGTTGGCACGTTTCATCAGCATTACCTCTTTCTCCATCATTTCGCGAGTGATGGCATGACCTACGGCAGGATTTGATTCGTGGCGGTTGACACCTTTCAGTTTCACGGTCTTGCCATTTACATAATAGTAACGGCCTGCCAGTCCGAATTCGTCTGCAGAAGCAGGGGTGTCTTTGATTTCCACTTTACGGAAACCTACAGTAGTTGAAACGGTTTCTATTGTTTTGCCTTTCTTATCTTTCAATTCAGCAACGAGTGTATAGAGGTAAGGGAACTCAGCCGACCACTTGTTGGGTGACTGCACGTTCAATATCGCTTTTTCAGCCTCTACGGTTTCGTTCGGGTTCACCAGGTTCACAGTAGCATTGGCAACCGCATTGGCAACGGGGGTATTTTCGTCCGAATACAGTTTGTTTGCATAAAGTGTATAAGCCATCTGGTATCCTTTGGCAGCTTTCTTGCCATAGTTACGGATGTCAGCGCTGATAGCCAATGAACCATTGGTGTATGTCTCGTCCAGGTCGGGGATTACAACAAGGTCGCGTACCTGTACTTTCGGAGTAGAATAGAGGGCTACGGTACGGAAGATACCCGGCAGACGGAACATATCCTGTGCTTCAAGGAATGAGCCGTCCGAGCTGCGGTATACTTCGGCAGCAACGGTGTTCTTTCCTTTTTGCAGGTAAGGAGTGATGTTGAAGTTGGCTGTGTTGCGTGAGTTCTTGGAGAAACCTACATACTGTCCATTGATCCAGAGGTAGAAGAAAGAGTCCACGCCGTCGAAGCTGATAAATACTTCACGACCGTCCCAGTCCTGCGGGATGTCGAAGTCGCGACGGAATGATCCCACTTCGTTACGGTCTTTATAAGTAGTCCAATTGGTCGGGGGGGTACGCATCACACCTCCGCGCCAGTCGTCTACTTTCACTTTGTGCATGAAAATTACAGGTTGGTTCACGTAGATGGGTACTCCGTATTTCAGGCTTCCGTCCTTCTGGATGCCATAAATATTCCAGCTTGAAGGAACCGGGATATTGTCCCATCCTGAAACATCGAAGGTTGTTTGATAAAAATCTTTAGGGCGGGAGTCCGGATCGGGTGCCCAATTGAATTTCCAGTCACCATTCAGTGACAACCAGTATTTACTGTTCTCAGGCAACACCTTTCGTGCGCTTTCCACATCCTGGAAGGAAAAGAACCAGGCGCGTGGTTGTTCTTTGTTGAGTGCTAAGTTTTCCGGTGATTCCCATTCGTTGCCCACCGGGGCTTTTTCCGAGGCATACTTAAATCCCTCTAAAGGTCTTTGACCGGCAAAGCAAAGCGTAACCATGCTGCATAGTATCAGACCTAACGTGATTTTCCGCATAATTGTTTTTCTTTTAATAGATTATTTACTGAAGTTTTTTCGTGTTATATTGATCCGTAATCCGGTATCTCTCTAATTTTGTTGCAATATTCGTAAAAACCAGTCACATAGCCAAATCATTTGACATTAATTGGGTATTTTCGGGAGATAAAAATAACTCGCCTCTCTCCGGTAGTAGAAAAAGAAAAGGGATCCGGTTGTTCGAATCCCTTTTTTTAGTCTTGAAGTAAACTCTTTACTTTCTGTAGTAAGCCAGATCGTCTTTATCGAATTTGCGAATAAAGTTGATATGTTTTTCTACTTCAGCCTCAGCATAACGTACGTATACCTGAGCCGATTCGGAGAACAGATCGCTCTTCGAAGCATCTTGAACCATCAGGTGCCCCATGATGATGTGGGCAGCCATTTCTACCAGACGGCGTGCGCAGAAGTCGAGCAGTTCCTGGTCTTTTGCTTCTGTGATTTGAGTCACGCAGGCTGCATATTTACTTGTCATACTTTTCAGGCGGTTCTGCAAGCCTTCCAGTTCTGGAGCTACCGGCATGTTCTCGTATTCTTGGATACGTGCCAGATAAGCACCGGTCGTTACGTAACGGATAGCAGCCACAACCTGCAACTGGGTGGTACCTTCGTAGATGGAAGTGATGCGTGAGTCACGATAGATACGTTCGCAGGCGTAATCTTTCATAAAACCCGAACCACCGTGAATCTGAATACAATCGTAAGCGTTCTGGTTGGCAAATTCACTGCCCATGCCCTTGCCCAGCGGAGTAAAGGCGTCAGCCAGTTTGGCGAATGTTTTCTGTTCGGCACGTTCTTCCGGAGTCAGTTTGCGCTCCTTGGCAATGTCGTCCAGTGCTTTGTAAATGTCTACAAAACGAGCTGTCTCGTACAACAGTGAACGGGAAGCATCCAGTTTAGCTTTCATCAAAGAGAGTATCTCGGCTACGGCAGGGAATTCGATGATTGCTTTGCCAAACTGTTTACGGTCTTTAGCATAAGCCAGAGCTTCATTGTAAGCTGCCTGTGACAAACCTACCGATTGTGCGGCAATGCCCAGGCGGGCACCGTTCATCAACGCCATTACGTATTTGATAAGACCCAGTTTACGGTCACCGCAAAGTTCGGCTTTGGCATTTTTATATACCAGCTCGCAAGTAGGGGAGCCTTTGATACCCATTTTGTTCTCGATGCGGCGTACGTTAACTCCGCCATTGCGCTTGTCGTAGATAAACATAGACAGACCGCGTCCGTCGTGTGTTCCTTCTTCCGAACGTGCCAATACGAGATGAATATCGGCATCACCGTTTGTGATAAAGCGTTTCACGCCGTTCAGATACCAGCATTGGTCTTTTTCACTGTAAGTGGCTTTCAGCATGACAGATTGTAGGTCGGAACCTGCATCCGGTTCGGTCAGGTCCATTGACATGGTTTCGCCTTGGCATACACGGGTGATGTAGCGCTGCTTCTGCTCTTCGTTGGCAAACTCGTAGATGGTTTCGGCACAGTCCTGTAGTCCCCAGAGGTTCTCGAAACCTGCATCACTGCGGCTCACGATATCGGCAGCCATGATGTATGGAGTGATTGGGAAGTTCAGACCTCCAAAGCGGCGGGGCATAGCCATACCCATCAGCCCGGCTTTACGGCAGGCATCCAGGTTCTGGGCAGTTCCGCTGGCATAAGTTACGCGGTTGTCGGCACAAACCGGACCTTCGTGATCGACGCCTTCTGCATTGGGAGCGATGATGTCGCCACAGATTTCCCCTACAATTTCCAGTACTTTATCGTAGCTGTCCATTGCATCTTCGAAGTCTACCGGAGCATAGTCGAATTTATCTTTATCAGCATAGTTGCGCTCTTTCAGCTCAACAATTCTCTTCATCAACGGATGGTTCAAGTGATGCTTGAGTTCCGGAGTATCTAAATAAAAGTTAGCCATTTCTTACTTACTGTTTTGTTTATAATACTTAATCATCTTCGGTACAACTTCTTCGATTGTTCCGTTGATCACATAGTCTGCAATCGTATTGATCGGAGCTGACGGATCGTTGTTGATGGAGATGATGATACCGCTTTCCTGCATACCGGCAATGTGCTGAATTTGTCCGGAGATACCGCAGGCAATATAGAGTTTCGGACGTACTGTAACACCGGTCTGGCCGATCTGACGGTCGTGGTCAACGAAGCCTGCATCTACAGCGGCACGGCTGGCGCCTACTTCTGCGTTTAACACCTTTGCGAGATCGAACAGCAAGTTGAAGTTTTCTTTCGAACCTACACCGTAACCGCCGGCAATGATGATCGGAGAACCTTTCAGGTTGTTCTTGGCTTTTTCTACGTGGCGTTCGATGACTTTTACCACATAGTCGGAATCAGCTACGTATTTCTTCACATCATGCTTGATGATTTCACCTTTGTAGTCGGCTGACAGAATGGCTTTTTTCATCACACCTTCGCGAACGGTTGCCATTTGGGGGCGGTGTTCGGGATTGACGATGGTAGCAACGATGTTACCTCCGAATGCCGGACGAATCTGGTAAAGTAGGTTTTTGTAAACCTTACCTTCTTTCTTATCTTCGTGGTCACCGATTTCCAGTGAGGTACAGTCCGCTGTCAATCCGCTGGTCAGAGCTGACGATACACGCGGACCGAGGTCACGACCGATCACGGTTGCACCCATCAGGCAGATTTGCGGCTGTTCTTCTTTGAACAGATTCACGAGGATTGAAGTGTGGGGAAGTGAAGTATAAGGATAGAGTCCTTCACCATCGAATACATGGAGTTTGTCTACTCCGTACGGGAGAATCTGTTTTTCAATATCTTTGAGACCGGTTCCGGCAACGACTGCTTCAAGCTGGCAGTTTAACTGATTGGCCAACGAGCGTCCTTTTGTCAGAAGTTCGAGGCTTACGTCTGCGACGATGCCGTCTTCTATTTCGCAATATACAAATAAGTTATTCATATCTTTTCTCTCCTCTTACCCTATAGTGTGGTTCTCCAACAGTTCAACAATCAGTTCTTCCACTTCACGGTCGCTGCCGCTGATGGTTTTACTCTCTTTCGCCTGGAACACGATGTTCTGGATAGCTTTTACCTTTGTCGGTGAACCGCTGAGGCCGCATTGTTTCAGATCACCATTTACGTCTGCTACACTCCATTCCACCAGGTTCAGGTAGTCGCGGGTGTCGTAAAGGTCGGTATAGTCCAGATTGCCCTGTTGCTTCTCGGTAACGGTTTTGGCATGTTTGTACTTCTGAACCAGCTTTGCATTGCGCGGGCGGCAGGGAGCTGCACTTCCGTTGACAGTGATGACGATGGGCAGCGGGCCTTCTACGGTTTCCACACCACCGTCAATGTGACGCTTCACGGTAATGCTTCCGTCACCTACTTTCAGGATTTCTTCCGCATACGTAATCTGGGTCAGTCCTAACTTTTCTGCAACCTGCGGTCCTACCTGTGCTGTATCTCCGTCGATGGCCTGACGACCGCCGATGATGATGTCATACCCACCGATCTTTTTGATGGCTGTTGCCAGAGCGTACGAAGTAGCCAGTGTATCAGCACCGGCAAAAGCACGGTCTGTCAGCAGATAACCATTGTCGGCACCACGGAAAAGTCCTTCACGAATAATGTCGGCTGCACGTCCCGGTCCCATGGTCAGGATGGTAACGGTAGAGCCTGGGTGGGCATCTTTCAGTCGGAGAGCCTGTTCAAGAGCGTTCAGGTCTTCGGGATTGAAGATGGCAGGGAGTGCCGCACGGTTAATGGTTCCGTCGGCTTTCATGGCATCTTTCCCAACGTTGCGTGTGTCGGGAACTTGTTTTGCCAATACAACAATTTTCAAACTCATGTTATTAATTTTAGTATTAGTATTTCTACAAGTTAGCAGCCAGTAGTCAGTAGTAAGGTTCTTGCTATTCACTATCCGGTTAACTATCAGCCTGCAAATTTAAGCAAACGCTTGGTTCTGACAAGAAATCCGTCTGAAAAATGCACAAGTTTAAAGATTCTGAGCAACTTGTTTGGTTCTTACGATCATGAATACCGGGTTATCGTCGGCTTTCAGATCTTTTAATTCGGGGATGTTTTTCAGCTCCGGATCTTCTTCTGCCAACTCCAGTATGTCACTTGCTTCCCAATAATACAATAAAACATCATCTGCCACACGCATTGCCGGGTAGAAAGGGACTTTGCCATACATATCGTTCTGTATCATTCCGTCTTTTACACCGAATAGCTGTCCTTTCTGTTTGTCGTACATAGCCAGGCGGGGAGCTTCCGACTTGTCCGTTACGTTCCATGAAGTATAAGGGATGAACAGGTATCCGGGCGTTTCCAATATATCCGGACGGAGATAGTTGGAAGCCGTTGTTTCATAAACGTTCCAGTTGCCGTCGAGAACTTCGAAGCGTTTCTCTTTGGGCAATTTATATTTTCCAAGTTGTAGGATATAGCGGGGCAGGAGTGTATCCGGACGGACGGTAAATACTGTGTCATTATAGTATTCTTTCATGCAAACCTGATTCTGGAACCGGTATAAATATTTGTCGCATTTTCCCCATAAATAGAGGTTTAGCCCGCTGGGAATGGTGAAACGGTCGTATTGGGGAAATGAAGTCAGTGTATCGCCTTTAGAGTCGATTATTAATAATCTGAAAAGCCTGTTTCCCGTATTGTTGTAAATGTAGGACGCGAAAGTGCTGTCGTTAAGTGCCGAAAATTGCCAGGCAAATGGAAACTTACATTCATTCATGAACTCTCCGTTGCCGGAATATGCCAGTAGTTTTCCATGGTCCATCAGGAATACTTGTTTGGAAACATCGTCTGTTGATATAAAACGAATACCGGTATATTCTCCGGGGCCTTGTCCCATCCGGGCAACTGTCCGGACAAATTTACCCTCGTCCGTGAACTGAAAGACCTGTTTTTGCGTAGGGATGTATAAGTTATGTCCGCAGAGTGTAATACTGTTTTTTATGATGGCCGGCAGTAAACATTGGTCGGTGGTTTCCAAAGGGATGATTTTCACTTCCCGGGCTATCTGGCTCAGAGTAACTGTTTGTTCCGTCCCGATTCCGGTTTCAAAAGAGAGAGTGATGGGAAATGTTGTTTCGGAGATTGGTTCTTGTGACGAAGAGGGTTTGTTGGTACATCCCAAGAAGAGTAAACCGGAGGAAAGGAGTAAGCTGAAAAGGGTTGTGTTCGTTCTCATAGTCTATGCTTTTTAGTAAATGGCATAAAACTACGTAATATTCGTAACTTAAATCAAGCCTGATAGTTAAACTATGTTATCCTTCAGTGCTATCCTTCTTATAAGGAATATATAAAAAGGGAAAAAGGGTTGAATAATGGAGGTATGCCTCAGATTTATAATTACTTCTGACATACCTCCGGAGTACTGTTGTTATTGGATTCCTATTTCTGCAAATCCCATAGTTTCTCCTTCTGTTACCATTTTGGTAGGTTTCAGAGAAAGGTATCGTGCTTTCACCGGAGTGAAGTAGACAGACTGTAGAATCGGATTGTTTTTGATGTTTGAAAATTCCCCTTTAGCTACTATCTGGTTTACCGCATTTGCTTCAGTACCTACAGATAGTTCATAAGAGGAGATCAATCCTTTGTTATATTCGCTTTGATCCGGCAGATAATGGAAAGAGGTAATTGTGCGTTCTTCTCCCAGATCGATCACCAGTGCGTCCCCTTCAACAAAAGCAGTGGTGCTCTTGTCTTTATCCATACATTTCTTAGTCTCCTCTTCGGATACTCCTACGAGTGTAAACGGATAACTTTTTAATTCTTTGGCCTCTACGGTGAATGTGTCGGGTGTCTCACCTGCATAATAAGCCTCTATGTTGTTGATGCAAAGGCAGGCGCGTGCATCCGTGAAGCGTATGCGGAGTTTGTCGGTCGAAATGGTTTCAAAGCGCAACAAGCGTTTGTAGCCCACGGTCGTAGTCTCTTCATTCAGTTTCACCGGTAGCCATTTTCCATCTTTATCATATTCCACTACGAATGATTTGACACGTTGTCCCAACGGAATATATTCCTGGATCATCATACGGTTGACCTTCTCCGTTTTGGGGAAGTCGAACTCAATATCTGCGGCAGTCACACCGTCATTGGTAGCCCAGTAAGTATCCCAACTTTCATCTGTTGCAGCTTTGGCTGAGAATTTTCCTCCACGTTCATCCGATACTTTTGGTTGGATACCTGCGAGCAGATTGTGCGCCAATTGTTTCTGTACATTCTTGTGGAAGTTAACTGCGTTGGCCGAGTCGATCGGATGGATCAGCCCGTCGCGGTCAACCGGGAAGTTAAGCAAGAGGGTCGCGTTGTGTCCCACACTCCGGTAATAAAGGTCCGTTAATTGGTCTACGGTTTTTACGCGGTTGTCTTCTTCCGGATGATAAAACCATCCCGGACGGATAGAGACATCACATTCTGCCGGTACCCATTGGTTACCGTCAGCGTGTCCGTATTGCAGTTCGCGATATTTCGGATAGCCCGGATACACTTCGCCCGCCCGCAGGAACGACCAGTTGGTAGCTCCGGCAAATCCGTTCTCGTTACCTACCCAGCGGCAACCGGGACCTCCGTCGGAGAAAACAATGGCCTGTGGTTGGAGTTTATCCAGTATTTCATAGATACGTGGATAGTTGTAGTAAGTCTTGCGGTCGATGGTACGGCTGTCTTTGGCTCCGCCATACCATCCGTCACCGCCGTTGGCACCGTCAAACCAAACCTCGAATACTTCGCCATAATTGGTCATCAACTCAGTCAGTTGTTTATGGAAATAATCTACATATTCCGGTGTACCGTAGTTAGCCTGGTGTCTGTCCCAGGGAGAAAGATAAACGGCGAATTTAATGCCGTATTTCTTACAGGCGGCTGCCAGTTCACCTACAATATCTCCTTTACCGTCCTTGTAAGGAGTGTTACGGATGCAATATTCTGTCAGTTCGGTAGGCCACAAGCAAAAGCCATCATGGTGTTTGGCGGTAAGGATTACTCCTTTCATACCCGATTCTACAAAGGTTTTCACCCATTGTTCGCAGTCCAGCTTGGATGGGTTGAACGTTTTCGGGTCCGAATCTCCGTATCCCCATTCACGGTCGTTGAAAGTGTTCAGGCCGAAGTGAACGAAAGCATACGTTTCCATTTTCTGCCATTCCACTTGTTTTTCTTCGGGAACAGGTAAGATAGCTTCGGGAGCTTTCACAGCAGGAGCACAAGCGCCAAGTAGGGTCAGGGCAGCTCCGGCATACAGTAGTTTGTTTATTTTCATGATATGTTAAAAGGGTTAATGATGCAAAGATAAAAAAATCCCCGGAAACTCGTTCCGGGGATTAACTAAAAAGCAATTATTCCCATCCCGGATTTTGCGGGAGAAGGTTCTCGTTTCTCTGAAGTTCCCCGGTCGGTATCGGCCTCAGGTAAAGCCTGTCATTCCAGGTGCGGCTTTTGCCTGCTTCATAAGAGTAGTCGGCATTGGTATAGGCAGGATATACGACTGCGTACTTGCCTTCCTTATAAGGTTCACGTTTTCCGACATATGTCTTCACATTATCACATATTTTTCCGGCTTTCCAACGGGCCAGGTCGTCCCAGCGGAATCCTTCACCAGCCAACTCAATGCGGCGTTCGCGGCGGATTTCCTGTAATAGCGGGCTAAGGCTGTATCCCCAGGCGGGCCAGTTCGGATCGGTGAAACCTACTTCCATAGTCAGGTGAGGCATACCTGCACGGTCGCGCAATACATTGATGGTCTTGTTCAAGTCCGCTTGTGTAATCGTACCCAATTCGGCTTTAGCCTCTGCGTTGATCAACAAGGTTTCTGCATAACGATAGGCGATGCCGTCATAAGTATTGTTGTTTGCCTCAAAGGCTTTATCTGTCGGAATAAGGTATTTGATGGACTTATATCCGGTCAGGCAGTATTGCGAAATGAAATCTTCTTCCTTTTCAACATACGTACTGTCGTTGGTGGCCACAGTCACCCGTGTAGGGAAGTCCCAGGTCAGGATGGTCTGCTTCAGGCGTGGGTCGCGGTCGGTAGTTTCATCCTTCATATTGTCATCCCCTTTATATTGGTCGTTTCCTGTAATGGGTTTACCGTTGAGACACAGATAACTTTCTACAAAGTCTTTTGAAAAGCCGGTATTGGCTTCGGACAACGTACGGCTCATACCGTGTTTTCTTTTGCCATCCAGATAGATCACCGGTAAGATAGCCTCTTTCAGGTTTGTTTTGTCTTCCATTACAAATACGTCGTAATAGTCTTTTTCCGGATGTCCGGTGTTATAGATCTCGTATTTGCCGGTTGCCATGATTGCATCTGTTTCGTCGGCTGCCATTTTCAGCAGGCGGTCTGCTTTGTCTGCCCATCCCAATTCGGTGTGATATTTATAATATGTACCTTCGTGCAGACAAGTCCTGGCTTTCAACTGGCGTGCTACATCTTTTCCGATGCGTCCGGTAGCCGGTTTCTCGGGTAACCATTGGATGGCAAAATCAAATTCTTCAATGATTTTATCCATCACTTCATACCGTTTCAGTTTCGGTCCGTAAAGAATATCCGTATCACCCGTGCCCAGGTCTTTATCCAGCCAGGGGATATCGCCGAACGTTCTCATCAATCCGGCATATTGCATCGCTTTGAAGAAGCGGACTTCTGCTACATACTGGTTGATTTCCGACTCCTTGCCGCTTACCGTCTGATAGTGGGTCAGGAAGTAGTTTACCAGCCGGATCGGCTGCCATCCGCCTTTGCTCCAGTTACACCAGCTTGCTGCCTCTGCGGGGGTGCTCAACTGATTCCAGAAGAACTGGGGGATGCTGTTAGGTACTTGATTGTCGCTCTCACCGTCTGCTATTGAGGTTACACCTCCGGGGAGGTAACTATAGAATTGATTGGCATATGTTTCCAAATCTCCTGTGGTATTCCAGAAGGTTTTGTCATTGATTGCTTCCGGGGCTCTTTCCAGGAAACCGTCGTTACAGCCCGATAGGGCGAGTGTTGCCACTCCTATATAGAATAAATATTTGATTTTCATAAGATGCTTTGTATTAGAATGTGAGATTTAAACCAACAGATAATGATCTTTGCATCGGATATTTGTATGGGTTATCCAATTCCGGATCAAGTCCGTCGGGCGTGTCTGAAATAGTGAAAAGGTTTTCACCGGTAAAGTAGATACGTATCTTTTCGATCGAAGCTTTCTTGGTCAATACTTTAGGTAATGTATAACCAATGCTGAGCGATTTCAGACGACAGTAAGAAGCGTCAACCAGATAGCGTGTCTGGGTCTGATTGATGGCCGAACCACCATTGAAGCGAGCGCGTGGGAAGTAGGCTCCGGTGTTCTCTTCAGTCCAGTAATCGTTGTTGTAGGCTGAAGGTACTTGCCATTCGCTTCCGTAATGGCTGCGGAATGAAGTGCCCGGCAGATAGAGGTCACGTTTGCCTACACCCTGGAAGAAGATACCCAAGTCGAAGCCTTTCCAATCGGCTCCCAGATTGATGCCGTAATGATAACGCGGAGTGCTGTTACCGATAATTTTCATATCGCCCGGATTATCAACAGTGTTGTCACCCCAGTCAATAACGCCATCGTTGTTGCGGTCTACAAAACGGATGTCACCCGGCATCAGTTTGATACCTCCTGATACTTTATCCTGATTGGCGGCTCCGGCTATTTCTTGTTCGGACTGGAATAAGCCATAGGTTTCATAACCCCAGATTTCTCCTTGTTTCTGTCCCACATACCAGTTGCCCAGTTCTTTTGATTTATTATCGAACTTGGTAACTTCCGATTGATAGTCGGACAGATTGAATCCGACTGTGTAGTGGAACCCACTTGCCAACTGGTCGTTCCAGCTGATTTCAAATTCCCAACCTTTCGTTAATGATTCGGCTGCATTTTCCTGAGGTTCGTTGGCACCCAGGATACCCGGCAGGATTTTACCTGCGGCAAGAATATCCGATGTACGTCTCTGATAATAGTCGAAAGCACCTTTCAACCGGTTGTTCAGGAAGTTGAAGTCAAGTCCCAGGTCCCATTGTGTTACGGTCTCCCAAGTGATGGACGAGCTGACAAGTCCACCCGGAACCACATACTGCGGTTGGTTGCTGCCCATAATCCAACTGGTCTGTCCGGTACTGTAATTAGAGAGATAAGCATACCATCCATTGTCGAGTGCCTGATTGCCTAAGCTACCATAAGAACCTCTGATTTTCAATTCGTCAAAGAAACTGTTTGTCCAGTTCTTGAACCAGCTTTCATTGGATAGCCTCCAGGCTGCCGAGAAAGAAGGATTGAACACGGCACGGTCGTGTTTGGGGAATTTGGAAGAGAGGTCGTAACGGCCGTTTACTTCAAGTAAATAACGATCGTCATATCCGTAGTTGATGCGGAAGAAGCCGCTTCGGGTAGCCCAGGAGTTGTCATAGCTACCTACCCAACGGTCGCCTGTGGCGTAGCTCAATGAACCCAAGTCATTTGAGATCAGTTGTTCGCGTCCGGCATTGAATCCGGTCGTGTGCTTGCTTTCCTGATTGTAACCGATCATTCCCTTCAGGTAATGTTTGCCCAATGTCTTTTCATAATCGCCGAAAAAGTTGAAAGCATTGTAGGTATCGTTAGCTTGTGACTGGGACACAGAGTTTGGATTGGTCCATGCAAAAGTTTGCAGGAATTGTCCGTTGGCTCCATATTCGTCGAATGACTTCATGTGTACCTTATTATTCTCACTATAGTAATTGAACGTATAGTCCATGTTGATGCTCATACCTTTAATAGGAGTCAGCTTCATCGTGATCGTGTTCCAAAGGTCATTTTTGTTGGTTTGCCGGTTACCGCCGTCTTCAAGAATGGCAGGGAAGTTGGTAAAGTCGCCCTGTCCGGCCCAATTTCCGTCCGGGTGTTTCACCGGCATGATAGGACGCGTATCACCTCCCATAAAATTATCGCCATGCACGTTGTCCTGATTCAATCCTGTCAGCTTGGTGCGGTTGAAGCTTGTTTTCATGGAGAGGTGCAACCATTCGTTTATGTCATAGTTGATGTTGTTCATCACGTTGAACTTCTTGAACTGTTCGTTACCGAAACGAATTAGAGATCCTTGGTCGGTATATCCTAAAGAAGTGTAATAGGTAGCCTTCTTACCGCCGCCACTGATATTGACATTGTACTTCTGGACAGGATAATTCTTCTTATACAACTCTTTCATCCAGTTGGTGTTACCGGCATACGTGTATTTGGTGCCGTTTTTACTGATACTCGGATCTGAGTGGATAAATACCGGAGAGTTGTTTGCCGGATCTTTATAGTAAGCTTCAATGTGCTGCATCCATTCAGCATCGAAATAGTCTCGTCCCACTGTGTTTTGCTGTGCGGTGTTCATCCAGGTAGCATATTGCATGGAGTTCATATAGGTGGGGCGGGTAGTAGGTCCGTTGAAAGAAACCGAAGCATCGAATGATACTTGTGTCGGCTGGTCCTTGCGTCCTCCTTTGGTTGTAATCAATACAACGCCATAAGCCGCACGTGCACCATAGATAGATGCGGAGGCGGCATCCTTCAGTACGGAGACACTTTGCACGTCTTGCGGGTTAATGAGGTTCGGGTCCATTTCCACGCCATCAACCAATACCAGCGGTGAACTTCCACTCATGGCAGTGGTACCACGGATATTGAAACTTGAACCTTCGCCCGGACGACCACTGGTGGTTACGTTTAAGTTGGGGATAGCACCTTGCAAACCCTGTCCGAGATTGACAATCGGGCGGTCTTCCAGCACCTTACTGTCCACAGCTGATACGGCTCCGGTCAGGTTGGCTTTTTTCACGGTGGCATAACCAACGACTACCACCTCTTCCAATGCCTTGCTGTCTTCAGCAAGCTTCACTTGAATGGGCTTTCCGGTATAAGGAATTTCCTGTGTGACATATCCGATGTAAGATATTACAATAATATCTCCTTTTTTCACGCCATCCAACGAGAATTTACCTTCTAAATTTGTGATGACGCCGTTAGTCGTGCCTTTTACCATGACACTGGCACCAATAACCGGGCCCATTGCATCTTCAACCGTTCCTGTTACTTTCTCTTGAGTAACTTCAGGAACCAATGCTTCTGTGGCTTGCGTTGCATACGAATAAGCTGGGAAGCTTAGTGCACCGGCGAGCAAGAGCAGAGTAACTTGTCTAGTGATTTTTAACATAACAATTTTGTTTTAGATTAATAATAAAGGTTTTGTTCGGTTCTTTTACATTTCACTTTCTCCATTCATCTGCCTTTCCTTTTTCTTTAAAATAGGATTAGTTCTAACAGAACT